>JAZRLZ010000031.1:0-4510 GCA_045647125.1 Acutalibacteraceae bacterium
ACCGCTTTTTCTGATATCCTTCACCACTGCAGCGCCACATCCTATTACACAGTTTTCACATATTGTAATATTATTTCTTACAACCGCACCTGCACCTATATGAGTATTATCACCTATGGAAACAGTACCGCAAAGAACCGCACCAGGCGAAACATGAACATAATCACCGATTTTATCGTCGTGCTCTATTACCGATGCGGTGTTTATTATTGAGTGCATACCGATTACCGCGCCTGAATTTATAACTGCATTTGCCATAACTACCGTGCCTTTTCCGATAATTACATTTTCAGATATAACGGCACTTGGGTGAATTGCAGTATAATAATCAAGATCAGGATATTTTTCACTTATGTTTTTGCGAACTTTTCCAAGCCCTATTGCAATAACGAAGAAACAATCATTAAATTTTCTGCAGTCACTTATTTTGCCTAAGATTCCATCACCTTCATTAAAATCGTCAAGGAATCCCACAACATTATCACCGCATTTTTTTATTATATCGGCAACCACCTTTGCGTGACCGCCCGCACCCATAATCACAACAGATTTACACATTTTGTTTTTCCTTTTCTTTGTTTACGAATTCTCCCATTGTAGCTTCGCCCTCTGCAGATATGCCGTCACGTTTTGCAAAAGCTTTCCACACAGTAAGCCAAAGTATTTTAAAATCACCCATAAATGTGATATTTTCAACATACTGAACATCGTATTCAAATTTTTCCTCCCAGGTAATTGCATTTCTTCCGTTTACCTGAGCAAGTCCCGAAAGTCCCGGACGAACTTCGTGACGGCGTTTTTGCCTGTCGTTATACTGGCTGAGATATTTTACGAGTAACGGTCTTGGACCTATGACACTCATATCCCCTTTAAGGATATTAAATGCTTCGGGAAGTTCATCAAGACTTGTTGCTCGAAGAAGTTTGCCGAATTTTGTAAGACGAACATCATCCGGGAGAAGATTTCCGTTTTCGTCCCTTTCGTCCGTCATGGTACGAAATTTATACAAATTGAATATTTTTTCATCCTTACCCGGTCTCGGTTGCTTGAAAAGCACAGGGCTTCCGAGCTTTATTCTTACAAGTATTGCAACCAATATGTACAGCCACGAAAAAACAATTATGGCAGCCAACGCACAAAATATATCTATCGGCCTTTTAAAAAAGCGCTTATACATTAAAACATACCTCCGATAATATCAATTATCTCGTCAAGTTCTTTTTCGGTCATCTGAGGTGCCATATCGCTCGGCAAACACAAACCTCTTTTAAACAAATCTTCACTCACGCAAGTATCTCCGTGCATGAAAAAGTCACAGTCTTTATAAAATGGTTGCATATGCATAGGTTTCCAGAGCGGTCTTGTTTCTACGTTGTGTTTTGAAAGCTCGTCCATTATATCCATAGGACTCACATCACAACCTTTGTCAATTGTCATCGCGCTGAGCCAGTGATTAGGAGTTGTATTTTCCTCGTATGGCTGCATTGTAACAGGAAGATTTTCGAACGCTTTTTTATATTTATTGTAAATCGCGGTTTTCTCGGCAACATGGTCATCAAGAACAGTCATCTGACCTCTGCCTATACCTGCACAGATATTACTCATACGATAGTTGTAGCCAAGTTCTTCATGCTGGTACCAAGGGGCAGGTTCTCTGGATTGTGTAATCCATTTGAGAACTTTTTTAAGCATTTCTTCGTCTTCACTAACAAGCATACCGCCACCCGATGTTGTGATGATTTTGTTACCGTTAAAAGAATATATTCCGTATTTGCCGAAAGTACCAAGTTTTTTGCCGTGGTAACTTCCGCCAAGCCCTTCTGCCGCATCTTCAACAATAGGAACATTATGCTCGTTGCATATTGCCATGATTTCATCCATTTTAGCCGGTGTTCCGTAAAGATGTACCACAACAACCGCTTTAGGATTCGGATATTTTTCAAATGCCTTTTTAAGTGCCTCCGGGCTCATATTCCAAGTATCCGGCTCACTGTCTATAAATACAGGAGTTGCATTCTGATAAACGATAGGATTTGCACTTGCCGAAAAAGTCATAGACTGACAAAATACCACATCGCCCTCGCCTATACCCAGTGCACGAAGTGCCATATGTATAGCGGCTGTACCTGCGCTCATTGCAACAGCTCCCGATACACAAGCATATTTTTTGATATCGTTTTCAAACTCATTTACATTTTTCCCCAGAGGTGCAACCCAGTTGGTATCAAACGCCTCTTTTATGTACTTCATTTCTTCTCCGCACATGCATGGTGAGGAGAGGTATATCTTACGATTCACATAATCACCCCATAACAATATACTAATCTAACATATATCATAACACACAAGTTACTAAAATGCAAATATTTTCGGGATTTTATATGCATTTTTTACGACAAATTCTGTGTTTTTTCAATCAAAAAATCCGACGGGATTTTTCCGTCGGATTTTAGTGGTAAATTATTGATTTTGTGCAAAATATGTGTTAATCGAAAGACCAAGTCTTTCCATTTCTTCCTTGACCATTTCGTTAAGCTTTATCGCACCGTTGTAGTCAAGATGTGTATTATCTCCTGCATGTGTCATAAAGTAGTTAGCAGACTCTTCTTCACCGATTTGGGTAAGCCAAGCACCTGATTTCTGATGGAGGTCAATTATAGGAACATTTACTGTCTGTGCATACGCCTTCATTTCTTCAGGATAGCCGCACTGAGTATCTTCCGAAACTCCACCCGAGAATTTTCTTCTATGATGTTCTGAAGTCTGCCTTCGTCTATAAACGAACGGCTGCTTCTGCCACCCTTAGCATGGTTGGATATGCTTACATAATCCTTGTCAAAAATAAGATTCATGACCTCACCCCAGCCATACTATGAAGTTGCAGGGTCTGCTCCGGCAGGTGGTTTTGCATAAGCGCTAGTCGAGTCACCTGCAATTTAATTTGTAAAGTCATCCTCTGGTTTTGTTGACGCCTTATACTGATGAGCAAGAGGTGTTTCATCGTGCCATACAAATGCTTTTACAGTAAAATCTTCACCGCTTGGAAGTGAACGGTTAACCGTAATATCTCCGTTTGTCGCATCAAATACATCTACCGTAACAAGTGAATTAACATTATACACCGCCACATATACTTTTGCACCGGCAACTGCTTCGTTCTCCATAATGCTGATATTCTTGATTTTTCCGCCCAATGTAGGAGCGAAGGAATCTATACCGTCTTTGTCGGTAAATACAACCTGTTCAATTTCATAATATGGTTTTCTTAATACAGTAATATTGAATTCTTTTTCAATGCTTGCACCGTTTCTTGTAATAGTTGCTGTAAGAGTAACGCCTGTATCTTCATTTTGAGGATTGATTGTTGCATTACCCGAAGCATCTACAGAAAGAACATTGGAATTTTTACTGCTCCATGAAATTGTACTGCCGTATTTTTCACCAACAACCGGAAGAGCGAAATCTTCAACCGCCCGGCTTGATACGGTTATTTTTTCTGCGTCCAACTGTGCAACATATTTGTCTGAAAGTTCATCAACTATGATGTTATCTATGTAGCAGAGTGTGTTTGCATGAGTTTTTTCTATGTAAAGTCTGATATTTGCCGGTATGCCGGTGTAATCAGTATATTTATTATTATTAAGATTTCGTGTAGTCGCTTTATCAAAAGTATGTGTATTAACACCATCAGTAACAGAAAGTACATAAGTATGTTCTTCTACATCAAGTGTCACATTAAATGTTATCCATTTGTTCATACCAAATGTGATAGATGCTTTTACTGGCGTTTCGACATATTTACCATCCTCGTCTGTTGTACCACCAGGAACGTGCTGCACAGATACTTTTCCTCCGCTAATTATTGCGGTTGTTGAAAGCATGTCTTTGCTTTTAGTATCTGATATATTCATCCACACATAGTGTTGTTTGTTGGTGTTGTATGTACCGTCGGCACCGTTGTCAATTCCTGACGGAACATATATGCTTGTGCTGTAATTTACAATTCCGTTAGCACCGTCAGATTTGATTACACGCTGAATTGCTTTATGTTCGCTTGTTTCGCCAAGAGTAGGCACTGTAGAAAATTTAAGATATTTGTTGCTTGACTCTTCTGCAATTACCGCACTGAAATTACCGCTGTTACTGGAAACAATTTTCCATGGCATTGTTTCTGTTGTGCTTGTGCTTATTTCAGTATTAGGAGTGTAATTAAATTCCTCGTTAAGATGACCTGTAATATTGTCATTTTTCGGAACTGTTACAGGAAAATCTTTTGTATAGGTTGTGCCGCCAAGGGTAATTGATGCAGTAAGAGTAACGGCTGTAACTCTATTTTGAGGATTGATTGTTGCATTACCCGAAGCATCTACCGAAAGTGCCTCGGAATTATTACTGCTCCATGAAATTGTACTGCCATATATTTCACCAACAACAGGAAGAGTGAAATTTTCAACCGGATGGCTTGGTACGGTTATTCCTTTTGCGTCCAACTGTGTAACATATTCGTATG
>JAZRLZ010000032.1:0-1325 GCA_045647125.1 Acutalibacteraceae bacterium
GACGGTTACAACCTATGCTCAGCTTCAGAGTGCACTTTCGCAATACGGCACCAATGCAATCAAGCTCGGCAATGATATAACAAAGGAAATCGGTCTGGGCAAAACAGAAGAGAGTGAAGCAGCCCAGCTTACCGTCAACGGTACCAAGATTCTCAACCTCAACGGCAAAAAGCTCAAGGTTGTTGACCATTCCGACGTATCAAGCGATAAGGACTATACTCTCGACTCAATCAGAACTCTTTTCACCGTTTCTTCGGGCGCTGATTTCACGGTTGAAGACACAGACGGAGCGGGCGAAGTGAAGTATGATGCTCATTATATTTCCCCAACAGCTGCCCGTTTTGATTATGCACGTTATTCTGACATTGCCCAAAGAAATATGTTTGACGTTCACGGAAATCTTACCGTGAACGGCGGTACGTTTATTGCAGGCGGTGCAAAGAAACAGTACCTCTCTGATAAATTAAAACACGCATATCAGATTGCTGCAGGTTATATTGTCAACACAAATGAAGATGGCGAAGCAACCTTTAACGGCGGTAAATTTATCGGACACACATATTTTGGCGATTATATTATATTTAGAGGCTTTAACAAAATCACAATAAACGGCGGTGAGTTTGAAAACAACGGTGCCGGCTATTTTGTCAGCAAATATATGATTAAAGACAACCTGATAATTAATAACGGCAGTTTTGATGCAAAAACCTTTACAATCCGTACTACGGAACACAGCGATATAAACAGCAGATACGAAGAAGGCACGATCAAGGAATTCCGTATACCTGCAGGTTCATGGGATAACGAAGCAGCCATAGTAATTAAGGGCGGAAAGCGTTGTTCCGATCTTGCTGCTGATTATCTTGTAAACTATAAAGAGGATGACCGTATCGATATTATCACTCCTTCTCTTAATGCGTGGCACAGAAAAGGTAAGCCCATTGTGTTTGACAGCCTCACAGCTTCTTGTACCTATGTTATAGGTGCTGATGATATTATGTCTTTTAAACTCAACAAGCTTCCTAAATATCTTGCCGATATGGGATACTCGTGGGATCTCGCCGAAGTGCTGTATGACACTACGGGAAAAAAGGTTTATGAATATCATAATAGCGGATCTGATTACGATGATGGCACTTTCGGTTTTAAAGACGATTGCAAAACACCGGGAACATATACCTATTATATCATTGTTTCTTTAAAGAATCCGGACGGTAATTACTGCGGCTTCAAAAAATACACGGTGCTTGTCAAAGCAATCGAGCCCTGCAAAACACACGATTATTACGTAAGCAGCGCAACCGCAACCTGTACTGTGGGCGGCA
>JAZRLZ010000033.1:0-1064 GCA_045647125.1 Acutalibacteraceae bacterium
ATCACCCTCCGCCCCTTGTTGCTGCTCAGAATGCTACAATTCCTGTTATTAATGCAGGTGACGGCGGACATAATCATCCCACCCAGACCCTCACAGACCTTCTTACAATTCATCGTGAAAAAGGCGGTTTCGAAAACCTTACAGTTGGATTCTGCGGTGACCTTAAATTCGGCAGAACAGTTCACTCTCTTATAACTGCTCTTTCAAGATATAGCGGTATCAATGTTGTTCTTATCTCACCTGATGAATTGAAGCTCCCGAGCTACATAAAGAAAGATGTTCTTAAAAAGAACGGTATTCCTTATAAGCAGACAACTGACCTTGAAAGCGTAATGCCCGAGCTTGATATTCTCTATATGACAAGAGTTCAGAGAGAGCGTTTCTTTAACGAAGAGGATTATTTACGCCTTAAGGACAGCTATGTTCTTGAACCCAAGAAGCTCACAAATGCTAAAAAGGATTTGTGCATTATGCATCCGCTTCCTCGTGTTAACGAAATCAGCGTTGCAGTGGATGATGACCCCAGAGCTTGTTACTTTAAACAGGTTCTTTACGGAAAATACATTCGTATGGCGCTTATTCTCAAATTATTGGAGGAGGCACAGAAATGAATATAGATTCCATTACAAACGGTTTTGTTATTGACCATATTACCGCAGGTCGCGGTATGAAGCTTTATGACCTTTTGGGTCTTGATAATCTTGACTGCTCTGTTGCAATTATCAAAAATGTTGCAAGTAAAAAAATGG
This sequence comes from Acutalibacteraceae bacterium, assembly GCA_045647125.1. Classification (GTDB taxonomy): domain Bacteria; phylum Bacillota; class Clostridia; order Oscillospirales; family Acutalibacteraceae; genus DTU089. Next base: position 750 of record JAZRLZ010000033.1, read on the forward strand.
GCAAAAAAGATATTATTAAAATCGATGCAGATATTGCTATTGATATTGATGTTATTGGTTATGTTGATCCCGGCACAACAGTTAACGTAATCAAGAATTGCGAGCTTGTTGAAAAACGCACAATTGAACTTCCTCAGATGCTTACAAATGTTATTAAATGCAAAAATCCCCGTTGCATAACATCCACAGAGCAGGAGATTAACCATGTTTTCAAGCTCACAGATAAAGACAACGGAGTTTACCGTTGCATCTATTGCGAAACACAGGCTAAATAATTAGCAAAATCAACATAATATCGGTTACTTAAAAGGGTTT
>JAZRLZ010000034.1:0-1005 GCA_045647125.1 Acutalibacteraceae bacterium
GTGATACTTTTTCATCACTCGCTTTATCAGTTAATTCCGCCACACAATTTCACCGTTTATAATAGTAGCTTTAACACAAGAGTTTATTTCCAGCGGATTACCATCAAAAATAACAATGTCTGCATCCTTGCCTTCTTTGAGACTGCCTAATCTGTCATCAACCCTGCATATTCGTGCCGCATCAATGGTAATTGCACGAAGTGCCGCTGCTTCCCCTAACCCTTCTTTTGCCGCAATGCCTGCACATAAAGGTAAATACTGTATTCTGGAAACAGGATGGTCGGTGGTTATTGCAACCGTAACTCCTGCATTGTGAAGAACACCTGCAGTTTTAAAATCTGACTGGCTGACTTCGTCTTTGTTGCGCGAGGCAAGAGAAGGTCCCACAATGGCGGGAAAACCGGCTTTTGCAATTTCCCCGGCAATCAGATGCCCCTCGGTACAGTGGTCAAGTGTCAGCCCAAGTTCAAATTCTTTGGCTATTCTTATTGCGGTTAAAATATCATCAGTGCGGTGAACATGAGCTTTAAGCGGTATTTTCTTTTCAAAGAGTTCTTTGTAACATTCCAGCCTGAAATCCGGGTTTTCCGATTGGTTTTGTGAAAAATATTGTTTTGCACGGAAAAGTTCTTCTCTTATAAGCGAAGCAATTCCCATACGGCTTGACGGCATATTTCCGTTAAGACCGTAACAGTTCATCGGGTTTTCACCGAAAGCAATTTTAATTGCGGCAGGAGCAAGAACAACCATATCATCAATACATCTGCCGTAGGTTTTTATAAAGGCAAACTGTCCGCCGACAGCATTAGAGCTTCCCGGTCCTGCCATAACACCGGTAATACCGGCGGCAATAGCATTATGGAAAGCGTTATCCATAGGATTTATACTGTCTATTCCTCTTATGAAAGGGGTTATCGGGTTTGTGTTTTCGTTGCTCGTATCATTTTGTGATGAGATTTTATCCTCTGCAATTCCGATATGACTGTGTGCATCGATAAAACCGGG
>JAZRLZ010000035.1:0-124022 GCA_045647125.1 Acutalibacteraceae bacterium
GGTGAGCCATCAGCAGATTTTGTTATTAGTCTGTAAGCTTCAGGGATTTGTGACCATTTGATTTTTTTACTGATACCAAGGTAATCAAAAATCTGACGCACTTCACCACGCCCTGAAGAATTACCGAAACCGCAGAGCTGATGCAAACTAATATCAAATTCAAATCGACCCCTGATAAAGCTTGATGCAAAGCCACCGGGGGTGTTGTGGCGTTCAAGTAAAAGGACTTTTTTGCCCTCTTTAGCGGCACAAGCTGCGGCGGTTAAACCGCCACAACCTGCACCGATAACTATAATATCATAGTTGTTATTTTGCATTTCAGTTAATCTCCGAAAGTTTAACGGGTCTGTGTTCTGCTACACTAAGCTTTGCAGCAAGACCGATTTTAACAGACTGCATACCTGCGTGAATTCCAACAGGTACCTCTGTATCATTTTCGCAAGCGTCAACAAACTGACGCATTTCTTCAGAGAATGAACCCATATATCTTTCAAGGAAGAAGAAAAGTGGCTTTTCTCCTGTAACACCATTTGCATCTGCTACAACTGCGGTTGAAAGTGTATCGTTAGCAGTAGCAACCATACCTTTTGAGCCGAAAAGCTCTGCTCTCTGGTCATAGCCGTATGCTGCACGACGGGAGTTATCAATAACTGCAAGAGCACCATTTGCCATTTTCATTGTAATGATAGCGGTGTCAACGTCACCTTGTTCACCGATTGCGGGATCAACAAGTACGGCAGAGTTAACATAAACCTCTTCAACATCACTATTTGTAAGGAATGTAGCCATATCAAAATCATGAATTGTCATATCAAGGAAGATACCGCCTGATACCTTGATGTATGCAGGGTTCGGAGGCTCAGGGTCACGTGAAGTGATTTTAAGGATATGAGCATCACCGATTCTACCGTCATCATAAGCTTTGCGGATAGCTGCAAAGTTATGGTCAAAACGACGGTTGAAACCTACCTGGAATTTAACTTCAGGATGCTGTGCAAGTGCATCAGCAACAGCCTGGATCTTAGCTACTGAGTGATCAACGGGTTTTTCACAGAAAACGTGTTTGCCTGCATTGATTGCTTCGATAGAAATTGAAGCGTGTGTATCAGTTGATGAGCAAACAAGAACTGCATCAATTGTTTCATCCTCGATGATTTTTTTATAATCAGTATAGATTTTTTCCACACCAAAACCTTCGCAGAATGCTTTTGTTTCGTCATTCATAAAGGGGTCTGCAATTGCAGTTACAACTGCATTTTTTACGTGGTAAGAGATTGATTCAAGGTGTACCTTACCAATACGACCAGCGCCGATAATACCAATATTAAGCATAATTATTAATTCCTTTCAAATCAGATAGTGCCGTCCCATGTGGAAACTTCTTTTTTCTTAATTTCTTCATCATCAAACCAACGTGTTGTAACACATTTTGATTCTGTGAAGAAGCGGTAAGCATCTTTACCGAGGCAGTGAAGGTCACCGAAGAAAGAATCCTTATGACCTGAGAAGGGGAAGAATCCAATCGGTACGGGAATACCAACGTTAACGCCTACCATACCGCCATCAGTATAGCGTGTAAATTCACGTGCGTAGTGACCGCTCTGTGTGAAAATTACTGAACCGTTAGCATAGGGATTTGCGTTCATAATCTTAAGACCATCGTGGAAATCTTTACAACGCTTAACGCAAAGAACAGGACCAAATACCTCATCTCTGCCGATAGTCATATCTTCTGTAACATTATCAAAGATTGTAGGTCCGATGAAATAACCGTCTTTGATTTCATCAGGTAATTCGGGGTTCCTACCATCAAGAACAAGTGTTGCACCTTCTTTGATACCTTTTTCGATATCGGCAATAACTTCATCATAGTGTTTTTTATATGTAACAGGTCCAAGCTTTGATGTTTTATCAACAGATTTGCCAAGTTTAAGCTCTGATGCTCGTTTTTTAAGCTCTGCGACAAACTCGTCAGCAATAGATTCCTGAACAACAACGCAGGAAAGAGCCATACAACGCTGACCTGCACAACCATAAGCAGAGTTGATGATACCTGCAACTGTTCTTCCGATAGGAGCATCTTCAAGAACAAGAGCATGGTTTTTAGCCTGACAAAGAGCCTGAACGCGCTTGCCTGCTTTTGCAGCTCTTTCATAGATAAGCTTACCAACGGGAGTTGAGCCAACGAATGTGATACCTTTAATATCGGGGTGATCAAGTAATGTGTTGATTTCGTTTCTTGAGCAAGTGATAACGTTAACAACGCCATCAGGAACACCAGCTTCTTTATAAAGCTCTGCAAGTCTTAATGCTGTTTTAGGTGTAAGAGAAGCAGCTTTAAGAACGATAGTGTTACCGCAAGCAATGCAAGTGGTAGTCATCCAACCGAATGTGATCATTGCAGGCAAGTTAACGGGAACGATACCTGCGAAAACACCCATTGGTTCACGATAAAGAACAGTATCGAAGCCTGAAGAAGCATCCATTGTACTGTCACCCATCATAAGAGAGGGAACCTGAGTTGCAAGCTCTGTGCCTTCCTTAGCCTTAAGCACATCGCCCTCAGCCTCTGACCATACCTTACCATTTTCTTCAGCAACAAGAGTAGTAAGCTCATCCATATTCTTGATAATAAGGTCACGAATGTTATAAAGAATCTGCGCACGTTTAATTGCGGGTGTTGCTCTCCATGCGGGATAAGCTTTTTTAGCAGCTTCAACTGCTTCAAGAACTTCATCATTTGTACAGCAGGGAGCATAACCTGTAATTTCGCCGGTGCTTGGATTGTGAAGGTCATACCATACGTCTGTTTTTGAGTCGCGGTATTCACCGTTTACAAAATATTTGATTTTCTCTGCGGACATTTTATTTCACCTCAAAATTATATTTATTAAAGACCTGCTTTTTCAGCAATATACTTTCTTGCTTTAAGAGCATATTCAAATGGGTTTGCTATTGCCGGATCCTGTTCAGCTTCAACAAGAACGTAACCCTCGTAATCATTTTCTGCAAGAATGTCGAAGATAGGAGCAAAATCAATTACACCATCACCGGGGACTGTAAATGTGCCTTTGCGAACACCCTGAAGGAAGCTCAAGCCGTTTTCTTTAACTTCCTTAATAACGTCAGGACGGATATCCTTGAGATGAACGTGTTTGATACGATTAATGTATTTCTTGAGTATGTACATATAATCCTCGCCGCAATATGCAAGGTGACCGGAGTCGAACAAAAGATTAAAGAGTTCGGGATCGGTGTTTTCCATAAGTCTGTCAATTTCAGCAGCTGTCTGAACAACAGTACCCATATGATGGTGGAAAGTGAGTGTTATACCCATATCCTTTGCAACTTTACCAAGCTTATTAACACCTGTGCAAAGCATATCCCATTCTTCATCATTCATAACGTATTTGTCGTCGAATATTGAAAGGTCTGTGCCCTGGATTGAGTGACCCTGCTCGGAAATACCAACAACCTTAGCACCCATTTCCTTAAGGAAAGTGATGTGCTTAATAAATTCTTTTTCAGTTTCCTCATAAGGTTTTGTTGTTAGGAAGGTTGAAAACCAAGCGTTGCAAATCTGCATACCGCGAAGGTCAAGTGCTTTTTTTAGAACGGCAGTATCCTTTGGATATTTGTTGCCAACCTCACAGCCTGTGAAACCTGCAAGAGCCATTTCTGAAATGCACTGTTCAAATGTGTTTTCTGCTCCAAGATCCGGCATATCGTCGTTAGTCCAGGCGATAGGAGCTATGCCGAGTTTTACTTTGTTTTTATCAAGCATTAGAATTTCCTCGCTTTGCTTAAATTTTCTTGTTTATTTTCGTAAGCAGAATTAACTGCTTCATTTGCTGAAGTTGAAGCGATACCGACATGCCACCATGCATCATATCCGTCAGTCATTGATTTGGGTAATACCTTAATGTCAATAAGAGTTGAAACTGTCTGTTTCTTACTGTCAATAAGTGCAGCTTCAAGCTCTTCTAAAGTGGTTGCGGTATATGTTTTCACACCGTAACCTTCGGCACATTTAGCAAAATCAATTGTGAAAAGTTCACCTAAAAGGTTGCCATTTTCATCACGCTTACGGAACTCTGTTGCAAGATTACCGATACCATTTGACATCTGAAGATTGTTAATACAACCGAAGCCTGAGTTATCAAATAAAAGAACGTTGATTTTTTTATTCTCCTGAATTGCAGTTACAAGTTCACTATGAAGCATAAGGTAACTACCGTCACCGCAGAAAGCGTAAACTTCTTTATCAGGTGCAGCAAGTTTTGATCCAAGTGCGCCTGCGATTTCATAACCCATACATGAATAGCCATATTCCATATTGTAGGAGTATAAGGAATCTGTTGTCCACATTCTCTGCATACAACCGGGGAGTGAGCCTGCAGCAGCTACTGCAATTGCGTCATCATCAATAATGCTTCTTATAAGAGCAAGTGCAGATGTTTGTGTGATTTTACCGCCTGTTTTTTCAACAAATTCAGGAATGGTTTCTTCATATCTTGCTTTGATAAGGGGCTGGAAGTTTTCGTCATATTTATATTCAGAGAGACGAACCATCTCATCTGCCCATGCCTTTTTAGCATCTGCAATTTCGGTTGTGTATTCAGTTTTATAATCATCGAGTGCTTCACTCAATGCGATTACACCGAGCTTTGCATCACAAACCGCCTTTGTAGCGGAGAGCTTGTATGCATCAAATCGGTCTGTATTGATAGTAATAAATTTTGCATCATTCTTGAATAAAGATTTTGACGCAGTTGTAAAATCTGAAAAACGTGTGCCGATACCAATTATAACGTCGGCCTGTTTAGCTATTGTGTTAGCAGAAAGGTTGCCTGTAACACCTACACCACCAAGATTAAGGTAGTGTGATGAAAGAATTGCGGATTTTCCGTTCTGTGTTTCAGCTAATGCGATATTGTGCTTTTCACAGAATTTCTGAACCTCTTCACCGGCTTCGGAATATCTTACACCGCCGCCTGCAATAACAAGAGGCTTCTTTGCTCCTTTGATGATTTCTGCTATATCACTGATTTCATCAGCTGCAGGAGCAATTCTTGTGATCTTATGTACTCTTTTTGCAAAGAATTCTTCAGGATAGTCATAGCTTTCACCTTCAACATCCTGAGGAAGTGAAATACAGACAGCACCTGTGTTTGCGGTGTCTGTAAGAACACGCATTGCATTAATCATTGCAGACATAAGTTGTTCAGGTCTTACGACTCTGTCCCAATAACGGCAAACGGGCTTATAAGCATCGTTCGTTGTTATCGATAATGAATGGGGCTGCTCAAACTGCTGTAATACCGGATCCGGCTGACGACAAGCAAATGTATCAGCAGGTAAAAGCAACAACGGAACATTGTTAACTGTTGCAGTAGCGGCTGCTGTAATCATGTTTGCTGCACCGGGTCCTATGGAAGAAGAACAAGCAATGATTTTTCTTCTGTTGTGCTGCTTTGCAAAACTTGCGGCAACATGTGCCATACCTTGCTCGTTTTTGCCCTGATAAACCGTGAGGGAACCTCTGTCTTCATCAAGAGCCTGACCAAGACCACAAACAATTCCGTGACCGAAAACGGTGAAAATACCGTCAACGAATTTTGTTTCTTTTGAATCAAAGGAAACGTACTGATTGTCGAGGAATTTAATAAGTGCTTGGCCCATTGTCATTTTAGGCATATCAATCACTCCTCAGAGAATAATTTATTTTGTAAGCCACAAATGCTCGTCTGAAACGAATCTTGTGGTTTTGTACCATGGATCATCGGGTAAATGACGTATCATCCAAATGTAACACATCTCATAACCCGGAGCTACAACCTGCTGATGGTCATTTCCGTCTGTAATATATGCGGCAGAGCCCTGAACACTTTTGTAAACATCGTCACCTATAAATGCGGCACCAAAGCCCTGTGGTTTATCAAATTGATAATAATATACCTCAGGCTGAGGATGATGATGAGGTGGATAGCTTGACCAACGACCGGGTTGATTATATACCTCACCGAGCACCATGTTTGAATAGGGGGCGTTGTCAGGATCAAAAACTGTCGAAACAATTCTGTAGCCTGTTCCTTCCCATTGACCTTTTCCGAATTCCTGGTAAAGAATCATATCAGGTGTGTAAAAAACAGGTGTAAAAATTATATCGTTATCTGTTTGTTGAATAAGTATTTCTGTCTGAATATTGGCTGTTATATCAACCTGAGTTTGCTTTGGAACGTGTAAGCAATAGGCAGCTTTTTTGAACGGGTTTTCGCGGAACATATTTTTTGTTTCACCATTCCAGCTGATATCTGCATCACCTTGTAGCAGTAAAAAAGCAGTTTCGCAATTTTCGTCAAAAAGTGAATACGTTTCACCGGGCATTAAAGTCTTAACTTTGATGTTCATAAGCATATCACTATGCTTGCCGTTCATTTCACATAGCAACTTTTCATTTTCTGAATCTGTATGTAATACTTCAAATTTTGTTGACATTTTATCACTCTTTCTTATCGTCGGTTAAAACACCGCTTGAGCTTATTGGAATAACCTCACCGAGATAGGTAGGCTCAGGTTTATATATACAATAAACGAAATCTTTACATCTTGCCAAGGATTCGCGGAAGTTATTATATAAATCCGTAAATACGGAATAGTTAAACTCTCCGTCTGCCGCAACACCGTAAGCTTCAATACCAAGTTTTCTTGCATTGTAAACCGCTCGGTATAAATGATATTTCTGGGTTACAATAATCATACTGTCAACGTCAAAAACATCTCTTGCTCTGTACATCGATTCGTATGTGGAAAAGCCTGCGTGGTCCATAAATACCTCGTTAGCAACGGCACCTGCTTCAACGGCATAATCCTTCATGGCATTTACTTCATCATATTCCTTTCTTCCGTGGTCACCGCTCATTAATAAACGGTTGGTACACTCTGTGTTATAAACCTCTAAGCCTATGTTCAGTCTTTCCTGAAGCATATGTGAAGGATAATCACCAAAAAGACCTGCACCTAAAACCATTACGCAATCAACGTTTAATTTATCACATTCATCAATTGTGATTATGTATCGTGATGAATATGAAATCATGTAGATGTTAATTGCGACGGGAACAGAAGCACAAAGAAGGAATATAACGAGTAAAGCAATTGTAATTCTTTTAAGTTTTGGTTTATTGCGTAAGACGGGGATGAGATTAAACTTCCTCATAATATTCAACCTCGTGCAACCATTTCTCCGTATTCTTCTTTTTCTTTCTTAATGAAATCTTTTACTGCATCAACTGATGGCATATCCTGGGAACAAGCGTGACTTGCAACAAGCATAGCTGCAGATGCAGAACCAAACTCGAGAGCATCCCACATATCCCATCCTTCAAAAATGCCGTAAAGGAATGCGGAAGCATATCCGTCACCGCCGCCGAAGGATTTAAGAAGCTTAACGGGGAAGGGTTTGATAGAATAGCTTTCACCGTCGTTAGTATATGCAGTAGAGCCTTCTTTTCCGTGTTTAATAATAACAATCTTAGCATTTTTTGAGTGCCAGTATGACGCACTTGCTTTATCTGTGCCGTCAAGACCTATGAATTTTTCTGTAAGATCAAATTCTTCGCGTGAGCCGAGAATGATATCTGCCTTTTCAGCAACTGCAGAATAATAAATTGCAATTTCGTCATTACTTTTCCAGTTATATGCTCTGTAGTCAATATCAAATATAACAGGGATGTTATTCTTTTTAGCGATAAGAGTTGCTTTAAGTGCCGCCTCTCTTGAAGGGCTTTCGCAAAGTGATGTGCCTGAAATAAGTAAAGCCTTTGCGGAATTTATATAATCCTCGTCGATGTCACAAACATCAAGCTTAAGGTCTGCTGCTTCGTTACGGTACATTGTTATGGAACTTTCAGTTTCAGAACGAATTTCTGTAAACGTAAGACCAATTTTTTCTCCGTTTGTACAGCGGGTGATATGCGAACAATCGATTCCTTCGTTTTTGAAAAAGTTTTCAACAAATGTTCCTAATTCATCATCAGAAATTCTTGCGAAGAAGCCGCATTTTTTACCGAGTCTTGACAAACCTACAGCAATGTTTGCGGGTGAGCCGCCAAGGTATCTTTTGAAGGTTGTACTTTCTGATAGGGGGCAGTAGTAGTCAACAGGGTTAAGGTCAACTGCAACTCTTCCTAAAAGAATTAAATCAAGAGGCTTGTTGTTGTCAAATTCAATGTATTTCATAATAAGTTCTCCTTATTTTAATTTTTCCATATTAAATATTCTGATATGGTTTTTAATATTTTCGCAAACCTCATCAGCAATTGCTTGCGATAAGCTGAAATAGTTTCCTCCATTTTTGGTATTATTTTCAGCTGCTCTGATAACTGCATCAAAACTTGCTGTTGCGATATTCACCTTACGTATGCCGTTACGAATACATTCCTGGAAGGTATCGGGTGTGATTCCTGAGCCACCGTGTAAGACAAGGGGAGTATCACAGGATTTGTTTATTTCACTAAGTACATCTAATCTTAATTCAGGTGTAACGGAATAATGACCGTGTGCATTACCTATAGCTACCGCAAGTGCATCAATACCTGAACGCTGACAAAATTCTTTTGCAACTGTAGGATCAGTACATTTAATTTTGTGGGCTTTGCCGCCACCTTCGTTACCGCCGACTACTCCAAGCTCTGCTTCTACAGATGCACCATATTGAGAGGCAGTTTTAACAACCTTTTGGGTTAGTTTTAAGTTATCTTCAAATTCAAGAAGTGACCCATCAAGCATTACAGACGAAAAACCAAGATCAAGAGCTTTTTCAACTGTTTCATAATTCAATCCGTGATCAAGATGAACACAAATATCAACATCACTGTTTTTGGCTGCTGCAACCATCATAGGTCCAATAATTTCAAGAGGTGAGGTTGCAAGACGAACCTCTGCAATTTGTATGATTATCGGTGTATTCATTTCTTCAGCGGCTCTTACAGCTCCGATGACCATTTCCATATTGCCGACAGAGAATGCACCTACCGCTCTTTTTTTCGAGTTTGCTCGTTCTACAAGCTCTTTTAATGTAACAAGAGACATAAACTAACCCCTTATAAAAAATATATTTTAATATTACAATAAAAAATATTTTAAATCAATAACACTATGATGATTTTTTATCACCGTTTATATAGAAAATATAATTTATAAATTATATATTTTATACAAATTTGTAAAAAAACGCAAAGTGTTTTTTCCAAATAAAAAATAACGAGAACCATTCACTACGGGAATAGTTCTCGTTATTTGCGTAAAGTCATTGGCGTATTAACTTTAAGTTAATGTTATCACTCTTTTGCCCTAAAATCAAGTAAAAATAAGTGGTCAATATAGACAAAATTATGGAGAAAAAATTATGCAATGTGGTTATATGATTTCTGTGTTTTTTAGAATAGAAATATGATATTATATATTTATAATTTTATAGAGGTGGAAATATGTTTAGGGTTTTTTTGATATTAGGTGCGGTTTTGTTAGTTGTTTTCTTAAGTAAAAGAACTGCAAAGGTTACTCTTAATGTAGCTTTTTTGAAGGCTGTTACGAGTATGTGCTTTATTCTTACGGGACTTTTAGCTTTTGTTGAAAATGAATCATGTCCAAGAATTGTTGGTGTGCTTGTTGCTGCTGGTGGAGTTTGGGGACTTCTTGGTGATATTGCTCTTGATTTGAAATATGTTTTCAAAAAGTATGAGGGATCATATCTTACTGCTGGGTTCAGTTCCTTTTTAGTCGGTCACATATTTTACAGTTTTGCAATGTTTTTTGCACACGGTTTTAATAAATTTGTAATGATATTTTCTGTGATATCTTTGTTTGCTTCTTTTGGTTTTACCTTTGTAACAGAACCGTTGCTTAAGGTGAGATACAAGGAGTTTAAACCTATTACTTGTCTATATATGGCTGTAATCGGTTTTACTGTTGGTATGAGTTTTGCGTATGCAATTGTGACCGGTTTTGATATCGGTGCAGTTATTATGTCTGCTGGTCTGATATTATTCAATTTGTCCGATGCAGTTCTTGCCGGTATCTATTTCAGTCTTGATCCAAAGAAAAGAACAAGCAGACCATCAATTATTCTTAATCATGCGCTTTATTATGTCGGTCAGTTTATGATTGCGGCATCTATGTATTTTATTCAGGGAGTTAAATAATGTTTACCGAAAAGCTTTACTATAATGATAGCTATATTGCAGATTTCACGGCTACTGTTATTTCATGCGATAAATACGGTGATTTATACAAAATCGTTCTTGATAAGACGGCTTTTTTTCCTGTAGGCGGAGGGCAGAAAGCTGATTGCGGTTATATTGGTAATTCATTTGTTTCAGATGTTTTTGAAGAAGATAATGTTATTTATCATATAGCTGATAAATCTGTTGAAATTAATAAAAGTTTCGATTGTAAAATTGATTGGAAATTAAGATTTAATCGTATGCAGCAGCATAGCGGTGAACATGTTGTATCAGGCGTAGTTCATTCACTTTTCGGCTACGACAACGTGGGATTTCATATGGAAGATGAATACGTTACAGTTGACTTCAGCGGTGAACTAACTCGTGAAGAGCTCGATTTGGTCGAAGATAAAGCTAATGAAGCTGTGTATAAGAATTATGCTATTAAATGCTTTATTCCCGATGAAGATAAGCTTGATGAATATGATTATCGAAGCAAACTTGAGCTTACAGAAAATGTAAGGCTTGTGGAAATTGAAAACACCGACCTTTGTGCTTGTTGTGCGCCTCACTTAAACCATACTGGGGAAATTGGTGTTATTAAAATTCTTGATTTTATGCGTCATCGCGGTGGTGTGCGTGTGATTATTAAAAGCGGTTACGATGCTCTTGTTGATTTTCGTAAAAAATATAAAAGTGTTTATGAAATATCAGGTCTTCTTTCCGCAAAGCAGGAAGAGATTTCATCCTCGGTAGAACGAGTTATTAATGAGCTTGATTCTGTTAAACGTAATTTTTACGCTTTCCGTCAGCTTGTTGCACGAAATTCACGAGATAATCTTATTTTTATAAAAGATATAGCCTTTTTAATAACTGACGGGTTTGATTCTGATATGATGCGCGAGGTGTGTAATTTCGGTGCGGAAAAAACAAAACTTTGCGTTGTATATTCCGGTGATGATGAGAATGGATATTCTTATATTGCCTGCAGTCATTCTGTTGAGATGAAGAGCTTTGCTCAAAACCATAACAAATCACTGAACGGAAGAGGCGGAGGCAGGGATACTATGATTCAGGGAAAGGTTACCGCAAAAAAAGAAGAAATTATTGAATACATATTTAACTCTGATATAGGAGCGTTTTAATATATGAGTAAATTTAAGACAAAGCCACAGCGTGGCTCAACACCGATGCCGGATCATATTTTTATAACAATTAACGGTAACCCCGAAACATCTATGACTGTTTCGTGGAGGACATCCGTTGATGTTAAAATCGGTTATGCACTTTGCAGAAAAGATGGTGAAACAAAATATAAAAAGTTTGATGCTTCAACTGATGTATTTGAAAGTGATATTGATATCAGTAATATGTTCTGGTCAAATATGACCGATCTTGAGCCGGATACCAAGTATTTTTATACTGTTGGTAATGATGAATACAGAAGTGAAGAGTTTTATTTTACAACTGCTCCTGAAAAACTTGATAGATTCAAATTTATTTGTGTTTCTGACCAACAAAGCGGAGAGCCTCATCATTTGCCTGATTATTCGTCATTTAATGAGTTTTTGAACGATGTTTTAAATAAGCATCCTGATGCAAGATTTATTCTTACAGGTGGTGACAATACAGACTGTGGTCAGCATGAAGTACAGTGGAATGGTGCTTTTTCAGGTCTGAAAGGAATTGTTGAACATATTCCTTTTATGATGACTATCGGAAATCACGATAACCGAGGATTTGAAGATTACGAGAAGGGTATAGGCCGTTACTATTCTGAGCCGGCTGAATTTTTCGGTAAGCAGTTCAAGGGCTCATATCCTTATAATGGCCCTGGAAAATGGAAAACAGAGAACTATTCTTTTGACTATGGTAATGCTCATTTTAATGTTATCGGCGTTAACGGACCCGAGGATGTTAATGAGTGGTTAAAGGAAGATATAGGTGCGTCTTCAAAGACATGGAAATTTGGTTGTCATCATTTCCCTATATATTATTCCGGTCCCGAACTTGCTAACGATGATACATATCCTATGATGCGTGAGGGTGTTGAATTGCTCGACGTTATATTTTCGGGTCACGAACATAATTTTTCTCGTTCATACCCTATAAAGAACGAGTCGTTGTATGAAAAACCTTCTCAGGGCACAGTGCATTATGAGCTTGGTAATAGTAACTATAACCCACCCGGTACAGCAACAAACAAAAAGGTCTGGCATGCTGCATATTATCCACAGTCAGAACAGTCTGCAGCAGTTGCAATTGTTGAGGTTTTCCCGGATAAGCTTGTTATGACAACTGAACTTAACGATGGCAGAATTGTGGATAAATGCATTATTGATAAGGCTAATGACTTAATTTTACCACCTTGCTTGCCTCCTTATTTTAGACGTCCGCGTGTTTTTTATAAAGGGGTTGACTTGGGTATTGGTCAAGCAGGTCTCTGGCCTGAAAAGAAGGATGGTATATGGTATGCTCCTTTATACGTTCTTTTCAATGTAGCTTGTGCCGATGTATTGAAGGAAAAAGGTAAAATTACTCTTGGTATTTACGGTAAATCCGCTACATTTACTGAAGGTAGTGATGAGGCTGTTACCCCTGATGGAGTTGTTAAGTTACCGGGGAAAGTATACCGCGGTAATCGTGATCAGCTTTATATTCCCGTTGAAGCAGTTGTATCCTGTTTCGATATGAAGTGGAATTTTGCAGAAAATAATAACTATATTTCAATTGAACATATAAGTGAGGATATTCCTTGCACAGTTCAACCGTGAGAGAATTATGAAAAACGAAAAATTACTGATTCAATTAAAAGGTATTTTTGAAAAGATTTTAGGTTGTGATTATCTTACTTATGATTCGTGGAGTGATTGTAAACTTTTTCTTTTCAACGATGTTTCCAAAGAAAATTTCGATTTATTATATGAAGTTGTTTTAGCGAAAACCGAATATAAAACTGTATCGGAATCCGTTATAGAAAACAATTATTTCTATTTTTTACGCTTTAATGAAAGTCTTGTTTGTCTTGGTTTTTTCGGTTGCAATAACAGTGTTCGTATTGTTTTTGATGACTCAACAAAACTTCCTGATTTTAGGAAAAAGTCTTACGAAACTACCGATAAAACAACCTTCTGGCAGTTTGAGGTTGATCATTCACTTATAGATTGCGGTATGTGTTATATTATGCGTACTGCAACGGGCAGCTTTATTGTTATCGACAGTGCCCACACTTATTCTGTGAATGATTGCGAAAGAATACATACTTTTTTGCGTGAACGGACTCCAAAGGATAAGAAGATTCATATTGCGGGTTGGTTTATAACTCACGGTCACGATGATCACGTTGCCCAATTTATGAATTATATGAATTATTATACTTATGATTCTGTTGTTGATAAGGTTTATATCAACCTTATATCACCTGATCATCGTGATGGTGTTGATTGGATGGAAACCAATAAATCCTATAGCCGATTAACCATAAATACATTGCAGAATCACACTGAAACAGATACTGTAAGAGTTCACACCGGTCAGGAGTTTTATATCGACAACGTTAAGGTTGATATTCTTTGCTCCCATGAGGATGTTTTCCCTAATGATAATAGCAACTTCAACGATTCTTCTGTTGTTTTTATGTTGAGTGCCGAAGGTACCAAAATATTGATACCCGGTGATGCCGGTCACGAGGAAAGCTATATTCTTGAAGCAAGATATCCGAAATTTCTTAAAGCTGATATTGTTCAACAGGCACATCACGGTCATTTTGGTACAACTACCGAGTTTTACAGACTTGTTGATGCTGATTTGGTTTTGTTTCCCGTAACGCAGATATTTTTTGATCAGGAGTATAAGAATTACGAGGCTAACCGTGTTTCAATTGAACTTGCAGATGGTAATTATTATATTGCCTCTAACGGAACTGTTGAGGTACCTTTGCCATATGTTAAGGGTAATGAGATTCTTTACCCTGACGAAACATTTGAAAGCTTTAAGGGTGTGTATGATTTATGGTCATACGAATATACAGCTGAACGTAAGGAACAACTTTATAAGGAATATCTTGCTAGAGGTGGTAAACCACTTGATGAGTATAAAGATGGTTTTTGATTATGAAGTTTGAATACACAGTTATTCGTTCAAACCGCAAAACAATAGCATTGCAGGTCGATAGTGAATGTAATATTACTGTCAGAGTACCTAGAAGAATATCACAACAAGAGATTGATTCTTTTGTGTTAAGCAAGAAATCATGGCTTGAAAAAACAATTATTATACAACGTAAAAAATTGACTGAACAAAAAGTTTACACTTCCGAAGATGTTGATTTTTTAAGAAAAAAAGCAAAAGAAATTATTCCGCAAAAGGTTGCATATTTTTCAAAAATTATGGGTGTTATTCCTAAAAGTGTAAAAATAAATTCTGCGAAGAAGCGTTACGGCTCATGCTCAGGAGAAAATTCTTTGAATTTTTCACTGTATCTTATGGATAAGGATGAGCGTTTTATTGATTATGTTGTTATTCACGAGCTTGCACATATAAAGCATCATAATCATAGCAAGGCTTTTTATGAGTTCGTTTCTCAATTTATGCCTGATTATAAAACTATATCTAAATTGTAAGGAATGTTTTTATGGATTTTTCATCATTTATTTCCGGACCATTACAAAAATTTTTACATAATAAAGGTAAAAAAATATTGAAAACTAATCCTGCTGTTCAATTGGATGATTGTTTTGTTGATTTTATTAAAGAATCTGTATCTAACCATTTTACAGTAGGATTTGGTAAGTGCGTTTGTTTGCCTGAGGATATTGATAAAAAGGATTACTTTATTGCCGGTTATGGCGAAAATAATCCTGCAAAAGGTGTTATTGACCCTCAATATGCTCACGCAATGTGGATTGATGATAATTCAGGTAGGGGTGGCGTATTATTTATTTCCCTTGATATCGTGGGGTTACTTAATAAGGATGTAAATAAAATCCGCGAACGTTTGTCGGATTTCAAAAAAAGAACAGGTTGCAGAAGCATAAATGTTTTTTCTACTCATAATCATGCAGGTATTGATACTATGGGTATTTGGGGTAAGTTGCCTAAATCAGGTAAAGATCCCAAGTTTATGGAGTTGTTGTTCGAAAGTACTGTTAAAGCCTGTGAAATCGCCTATGAAACAAGGCGTGACGGTGATTTATATCTTGGTACAATTGAAGTTCCTGATATGCAAGAAGATATTAGAACTCCAATAGTTTATTCAAAAACTTTAACTCGTTTCAGGTTTAAACCATTTGATGGGTCTGATGAAATATGGCTTTTGAATTTTGCATCTCACTCTGAATCATTACAGGGATGCAACCACCTTGTTAGTGCGGATTTTCCTTGTTATTTAAGAGAAAAAATAAAATCTAAATGTGGTGCAGAAGTTCTTTATACAGTTGGGGCTATCGGCGGTATGATTAGTATGGATATTCCTAATGAATCACTTTTACGAAAAGAACACAGATTGCTTGAATCCACCAGAAATATCGGTTATAAACTTGCTGATTATGCTATTTCAATAATTAATGAAAATAAACTTGAGCCTGTTGTTAATATTGCAAGAACTGAGTTTTATGTGAAGGCGGAAAACACAATACTTACACTTGCTTGTTGTTTTGGTCTTCTTGAAGCTGATAAATATGCCAGTAAAGAATATAAAAAACTTTTTTGCTTAAAATCAGAGATGTCTTACTTGGAAATAGGTGGAAAAAAGATTCTGTTTGTTCCTTGCGAAATTTTCCCTGAACTTGTTTTTGGAGGATTTTTAAGTGCAGAAGAATCTGCAACAGGCAAAGGAGCAGAAATTAATCCTAAAACTCTTGCTGATATTACTAATGACCCTGAAATCCTAATTTTTGGTCTTGCAAATGACGAGTTAGGATATGTTGTACCACCAAATGATTTTATTCTCCATCCTACAGCTCCATATCTTGAAAATGGAAGAGATGTTCACGATAGACGTCATTATGAGGAAACAAATTCAACAAGTCCGGATGTTGCGTTTGAAATAGCGGAAACTGTTGAAAAATTAATTAATAATATCAAATAGAAATAATCACCTGTCAAAAACGACAGGTGATATTTTTTTATATTGTTCCAGTAATTATAAGTGTTACTGAACCGGGTACTATTGAATAAGCTCCGGTCTCTTCATCTTGTGTGAAGGTTGCCTCAGGAACTGTTATTCTTCCCTGTGTTGTTGCAAATTCACCTGTTGTCACGTTATAGGTGTAATCAGTGTTTGCTACTAAAACTGTTCCGTTAAGAGTTACATTTATTGGATTCAGTATAGGATTAAAGGTATCGCTTACAATGATGTTATCATCTGCGGTAGCTGGGGTGTTTCCGTAATTTAATATATTAAGCGTATAAGTTATTTGTCCGTTGTCACTTACAACAAGAGGTGACAGGGCTTTTGTTATTTCTAATCTTGGCTCAACACAAGCCATGATAGTCTCTGTTGCTGTTACTGTGTTTGAAAGACAATCACCTATAATTGTTGCGGAATTTGTTATTGATGATGGGTTAAAAAGGGGAGCATATTCATTGACTTCAACGGTATAAATGATAATTCCACTTGATGAGGGGGGAAGTGTAATTCCAGTAATCACAAGATTGCTTCCGTCATCAACAGAGGGTGCTGCTTGTAGATCACCATTAATAAAATATGCTATTGAGTCATCAACATAACTTAATGGTCTTAATGTTTCACCATTGAATTCATAAGCACCAAGGTTATCGATAACAGTTAAATCTGTTAAAGTTGTTGCGCCGGAGTTTATAAGCGAAATTACATACGTTATTTCGCTTTCGTTATAATAACATTGTCTCAATGCTGTTTTTGTTGCAACAAGAGTTTCGGTAATTTCACCTGTAACGATATTCGAGGTTGTTGTGTTATCGTTATAACTTAATGTTGCGCGATTAGTAAAAGTTGCCATATTTTTTCTCCTTGTTAGAATTTGGGACATACCCCGATTCCATTATATGAGAAGATTTATTTACTGACACAAAAAGCGTCTTACAACACATTGTAAGACGCTTAAATATTTATCTGTATTTTGCGTATTCTGAAACTGCTAGCTTGTCGCATCTTTCGTTTTCGGGGTGGTCATTGTGTCCTTTAACCCATTTGAAAGTAACTGAGTGTATTGTAAGTAGTTCTAAAAGTTGTTTCCATAAATCAATGTTAAGGGCGGGTTTTTTATCAGCTTTTCTCCATCCGTTATCTTTCCATTTTTGAACCCAATTCTGATTTATGGCGTCACAGACATATTTTGAATCTGTTGTCACAATAACCCGGCAAGGTTCTTTAAGTGCTCTTAATGCCATAATAACGCCTGTTAATTCCATTCTGTTGTTGGTTGTTTCTTTTTCTCCGCCGCTTAATTCCTTTTCGCGGCCGTTGTATTTCAATATAGCACCCCAACCACCGGGCCCAGGGTTACCGCTACATGCACCATCGGTGAAAATTTCTACTAATTTCATAAATAATCTCACTTTAAATTTTTAAATATCATAACACATATTTTTTGGAAATTAAAGATGAGAATCGAAAAATATTTAATTCGTATCTGATTAAAATACCGACTATTGACAATAATTTTAAATAATTGTATTATAATATATTAGATAATTAGGATAATATGCCGTTTTATACACAATTGAGTTTACATATATATTTACGAGAGCATTCCCCATATTTAATAAATAGGAGATTATTATGCAGAAAGAAAAGAAAAAGAAAGTTGCTGATGTTGAAAATCAGCCTAAAAAAAAGAAATATTCCAAAATATCTAAAAATACAAAAACAAATAAAAAATCCAATAAGTCTGTAATACTTGAAAACGATGTTAAGAAAGAAAAGAAAAACAATTCTAATCGTCAATCAGTAAGGAGTAATACAGAAAAATCATCAAAACCTAAACAGGAAACTAAACGTAAAAACAAATACAGCAAGATTAATAATAATGTTAAGAATGATCCTGTAAAGATTTCTTTCCTCGGTGGTATTAATGAAGTCGGCAAGAATATGACTTGTTATGAGTATAATAAGTCTATGATTATTGTTGATTGTGGTATGACTTTCCCTGAATCAGATCAGCTTGGCGTCGATTTTGTAATACCTGATTTTACTTTTGTTGAAAAGAATGTTGATCTTATCAAGGGTATTGTTATTACACATGGTCACGAGGATCATATTGGGGCTCTTTGCTACCTCCTTAAAAAGATTAATGTTCCTGTTTATGCAACACTTCTTACAGCAGGCCTTATTCGTGGTAAACTTATTGAACATAAATTAGAAAATGTTGTAAATATTCATGTTGTTGATGCAGGTGATACAGTTAAACTCGGTGACTTTGATGTTGAGTTTATTAAGGTTAACCATTCAATTCCGGGTGCTGTTGCTTTGGCTATAAAATCAGATGCCGGTATTATTGTTCAGACCGGTGACTTTAAGATTGATACAAGCCCTATTGACGGCGGTATTATCGACCTTTCAAGATTTGCTCAGCTTGGTACAGAGGGCGTTCTTTGTTTGCTTTCCGATTCTACAAATGCTGAACAACCCGGATACTCACAAAGTGAAAGTAAGGTCGGTGAAACTTTCGTTAATCTTTTTACTCAAGCAGGTAATAAACGAATTATCATCGCCACATTTGCTTCAAATATTCACAGAGTTCAGCAGATTATAGACGTTGCATCACAACGAGGCAGAAAGGTTGCACTTTCGGGCAGAAGCCTTGAGAACGTTGTATCAATTGCCTCAGAACTTGGTTATATCAACGTACCTGCAGGAACGCTTATCGGTATTGATGAAGTTAAAAAATACAGTGATGACCAACTTGTTATTATTACAACGGGCAGTCAGGGTGAGCCTATGTCAGCACTTTCCCGTATGGCATCACGTAACCACCGTAACGTATCAATTGACAGTAATGACTGCGTTATTATTTCTGCGAAGCCAATTCCCGGTAACGAAAAAACTGTTTACAGAGTTATAAATGACCTTCTTAAGCTTGGTGCAACGGTTATTTATGAAAAGATGTATGATGTTCATGTTTCGGGTCATGCTTGTCAGGAAGAACTTAAGCTTATGCTTTCTCTTGTTAAACCGAAATATTTTATACCGGTTCACGGTGAACAAAAACATCTTCGCAGTCACGGAAGGCTTGCTGAAACAATTGGTATGAGCAGTGATAACATTGTTATTGCCGATAACGGATATGAGGTTTCTGTTAGCAATAAGGGCATATTTGTTACAGGCACGGTTGCTAATGGTAAGGTGTACGTTGACGGCTATGGTGTGGGTGATGTTGGCACTCGTGTTATGAAGGAACGTTTACATCTTGGTCAAGACGGTATTATCATCATTGCAGCTACAATCGACGCGGCTTCCGGTGAGCTTTTATCAGGACCCGAGGTTGTTTCAAAAGGCTTTGTTTATGTTAAAGAAGCTGAACTTCTTATGAACGAAGCTGTTGCTCGTTCGATGAGTGTTATTGACAGCTTTCCGCCCTACAGCTTTGATCTTAATGCTATGAATAATAAACTGAGGGATGAAATATCAAGGCTTATGTACGAACGTACAAAAAGAAATCCTATGATTATGCCCATTATAATGGAAGTTTAATTTATTGAAACTTGGTGTGATATGAATATAAAATCTTTGTTTTATCAAAACCCCGTTGGCTTTGTAGCATCAATTATTTTGGCGGTTCTTTCTGTCGGCGGATTTTTTATAAAAAAAGAAATTGGCTTTTCTCTTGTTGTTGCTTTTGCGATAGTCTTTATAATAAGCATTTTTTATTCGGTGCTTACTTTAAAATCTACCATAAAATATGTTAAAGCTATCAATAAATCACTTCTAAATGGTGAAGGTGAGGGTGTCGAAGCTTTCCCTTTACCTGCTGTGTTATGTGATGTTGGCGGTAATATAGTCTGGTACAATCGTCAGTTTTTTGAGCAAGTTGTTGATATGTATGATGTTAATCGTCTTACTATGAATGACTTCTTTGATGATTTTTCTTTTAATGAATATTCACAAAAGCAGATAGCTTCTGCTTCTTTTGCAGAAAGTGAATATTCTGCTTTTGTATGTAAGGTTAATAGTGAATCAAGGCCTATGCTTTGCTTTTACTTCCTTGATGATACACATTATAAATCAATTGAACGTGAATATGAGTTATCACGTCCTTTTGTTATGATGATGCTTATTGATAACATTGATGCTCTTGCACGACAGCTTACTGATAGCAGATTTGCAGTTGTAATAGGTGGTATTGAACTTATTATTGAAGATTGGCTTAAAGATCATGAGCTGCTTCTTAAGCGTGTCGGTAACGGTAACTATCTTGTTGTTGGTGAAAAACGTAATCTGGACAAGCTTTGTGAACAAAAATTTTCTGTTTTAACTAAAATCCGCGAGTATAAATACAAAGACGAATCATTCGATACAACCATTTCCATTGGTGTTGGTAGCGGCAGTAGTTTTAATGAATGTGAGCTTAAAGCAAAAAAATCCTTGGAGATGTCACTTAGCCGCGGTGGTGACCAGGCATCTATTTATACAGATAACGGCTACATATATTTTGGTGGAATGACTAACAGAAGTAACGATAACTCGCGTGTTTCACCACGTCAAACGTCTGCTAATATTTCTGCATTGTTGAAGAAATATTCAAAGGCTATTATTGTTGGCCATAAGTTTTCGGATTATGATGCTATCGGTGCGGCAATGGGTATGCACTTTTTTGCTGAGTGTTGTGGTTTGGAGGCTTCCATTGTTGTAGACGGAAAAACAAGTCTTGCGATGTCACTTGTTTCTCATGCACTTGAAAACGGCTTTAAGGATTTTATTACACCGTCAAAGGCTGTTGATTTATGTGACGATGATACTGTTGTTATTATAGTTGATACACAGCGTCAGGGACTTATTGATGAGCCTGATTTATTTGACCTTGCGGGAGCTACTGTGGTTATTGACCATCATAGACGTACTGATGATTATATATCCGATGCAGACGTTTCATATAATTCACCGTCTTCATCATCAACCTGCGAAATGGTTTCGGAGCTCATTGAATATTCAACTATACAGGGTAATATGCCCGATTATGTTGCTACATCACTTCTTTCGGGTATTGTTCTCGATACGAAGGATTATGTTTTAAGAACGTCGCAGCGTACCTTTGAATCTGCAGGCTTTTTGAGGGATAATGGTGCAGATACAATTAAGGTTCACAAATTATTTGCCATAAATTCCGAGATGGCTTCACTTAAAAACGAAATAATTGCTGATGCAACCGTTCATAATGGTTTTATGATAGGTTCAACTAATAGTGATTCAAAGAATATTCGTGTAATAACCTCTTGTGCCGCAGACGATATGCTTAATATTGATGGTGTTAAGGCATCCTTTGTTATTTCAAAGCTTGGCGTTAACAAATTCCAGATTTCCGCACGATCATTAGGTGAGGAAAATGTTCAGCTTATTATGGAGCGTATCAATGGTGGTGGTCATAGTACAATGGCTGCAAGTCAGGTTAAGTGCAGTAGTATTGCGGCTGCAAAGGAGCTTCTGAATACTGCGATTACAGAATATTTGAAGAATAAATAAATTTACAAATTATCTTTCCACGGAGGTACAATTATGGAAGTTATTTTAAAAAATGATGTAAAAGGTCTTGGTAAAAAAGGTGAAAAAGTTTCAGTTTCCGAGGGTTATGCCCGTAACTTCCTTTTTCCCAGAGGTCTTGCTGCAGAAATTAATGCTCAGCTTATGTCCGAGCTTAAGAATAAGCAATCATCTGAACAGTTTAAAGCAGATGAGGAGCTTAAGGCTGCAAAGAATTATGCAGAAAAAATCAACGGTAAAACAGTTATAATCAAAGCAAAGGGCGGTACAAATGGTAGACTTTTCGGCTCTGTTACCGCAAAGGAAATAGCTACTGTTGTTGCTCAGAACTTTAGTGTCAAGGTTGATAAACGCAAAATTACTGTTGATGATATCAAAGCATTTGGTACTTATAATGTTGTTGTTCGTCTTCATCCTAAAGTAACTGCAGAGTTTAAAGTTCAGGTTACCGAAGAGTAATTTATTGAAAGGAATGTGGATATGGCTGATAAAAACAGTCTTATGAACTTCGATAATATTGAAAATTTACCATATAGCCTTGAAACAGAGCAAGCGGTCATTGGGTCTATTCTTATTAATCCGGAATGTGTAAGTGTTGTTTTATCACACATTAGACCCGATTATTTCTATATGCCTCGTCACAAAGCTATAATGGATGCTATCGTTGTTCTTGATACACTCGGCTCAAGAATTGATGCTTTGACTGTTCTTGATAAGCTCAGTGCAGACGGCACATTTGATATGGATACGGGCAAGAACTATCTTTTCCAATTAGCTCAGGCAGTTCCATCAGCCGCCAACGTTGAGAATTATTGCAAGATTGTCAAAGAAAAGTATTTTTTACGCTCTCTTATTACAATTGCTCGTGAAACCATTGAATCAGCATCAGATGGTGGTGCAGAAGCGGATAAAATACTTGATTCAACCGAACAGAAAATATATGATATCCGAAAGGGTAAATCAACAGGTTCGTTACAAAGACTTAGCGATGTTATTTCAGCAGAGGTTTATCCTAATCTTTCATTGATTTCTTCAGAAAACGGTGAGGATTTCAAGGGTATTCCCATGGGCTTTTCTAAGCTTGATGAAATTACTTCAGGACTTAATAAATCAGACCTTGTGCTTATCGGTGCACGTCCTGCAATGGGTAAAACAAGCTTTGCACTTAACATTGCTCGTAATGTTTCAATGACAGGTAAAAAGGTTGTATTTTTCTCTTTGGAAATGTCTAATGAGCAGCTTGCCGCTCGTGTGCTTTCTACGGAAGCACGTGTTGAATCTAACAAGCTTCGTTCAGGTGATATTTCATCTGATGAATGGGTAAGACTTGCTCAGGCTACGGAAAGATTATCCAAATGTAATCTGTATTTTGATGATACCGCATCAATTACTGTTCCCGAAATCAAGTCTAAAATCAAACGTGCACGTGATGTGGATTGTATTATTATCGATTATCTTGGTCTTATGGAATCTGCGAAGAAGAAAGAGAATCGTGTTCAGGAGGTTACAGAAATTACCCGTAGCCTTAAGATGCTTGCCAAGGATATGAAAATTCCTGTTGTTTGTTGTGCTCAGCTTTCCCGTGGTCCCGAAAAGAACGGAAAATCGTCTAACAGACCTATGCTTTCTGACCTTCGTGACTCCGGATCAATCGAGCAGGATGCCGATATCGTTATGATGCTTTATCGTGAGGGTTACTATAAAAGCAGTGCACAAAATGCCGATGAAATTGATATGACCAAGGCAGATGTTGACGTTGCAAAAAACCGTCACGGTCCTACAGAGAGAGTTACTTTGCATTGGGATGCTCAGTATACACTCTTTTCCACTTTGGAGTATAGAGATGAATAATTTTACTTCTATTGTAAGAAATAAATTTGTTTCTACTGTTAATGAATACTCAATGTTAGATGATTCGTCTGTAGTTGTTATTGGGTTTTCGGGCGGAGCAGATTCTGTTTGTCTTATTCATTTGTTGAAATCATTTGAAGATAAATTCGGCTATAAAACAATTGCCGCACATCTTAATCACGGTATACGTGGTGATGAGGCATTACGAGATGCAGAATATTGTAAAGAGTTTTGTGATGCGTTTAATATTCCTTTTTATCTCAAAACGGTTGATTGTGTGAAAGAAGCTGAATTAAGCGGTGAATCTGTCGAGGAATGCGGAAGAAGAATAAGATATTCTTTTTTTAATTCTCTTTGCGACGAAAATTCAAAAGTTGCAACCGCACATAATCTTAATGATAACGTTGAAACCGTTATTTTTAACCTTGCACGGGGTACTGCACTTAAAGGTGCTGGTGGGATTTCTACAGTAAGAGCAAATATTATACGACCAATTATTAATTGTACAAGAGAAGAAATTGAAGGCTATTGTAATGAAAATGAATTGAAATTTGTTACCGACAGCACCAATTTGTGTGATGAATATACCCGAAACAAAATCAGGCACAACATTATTCCTGTTTTAACGGCGGTTAATTCATCGGCTCTTAATAACATTAATTCTTTTAGTATTAACTCACGTCAGGTTTTCTCTTTTGTTTATGAATATTCTTCAAATATTCTTGATAATGCTGAAATTAATGATGGTATATACGATATCGAAATTTTGTTGAAAGAGCATATTGCTGTAGTTAAAGAATGTATTGTTCAGGCTTATGCAAATTTTTGCAAACAAAGTCTCCCATCTTCAAAGGTTGATTTAATTTATGATTTACTGAAAAACAAGGGTAGAATTCAGCTTTTCGGCAATATTTATGCCGAGGCAATAAAAAATCATTTTAGATTTTTTATAAAAGATACTGCCTACTGCAGTAGCAGAGTTAAAATTGATTTGATTGATGATTCAATAGTTGAGTTTAATGGCTATAATTTAACTTTTAGTAAATGCAATTGTTTAAAAAATGTTAATAAAAGACTATTGGATAATTCAATTGACTGTGATAAAATTGATGGCAGTTTATTCCTTCGTGGCAGACGTGAGGGGGATTCCTTCACATTTTATAATCGTAATGTTACTAAAACCCTGAAAAAACTTTTTAACGAGCTTTCCGTTCCTATTGAGGAGCGTGACAAAATTCCTGTTTTATGCGATAATTCAGGCGTTGTATGGGTTTACAACGTAGGAACAAACTCTCGTTGCAGAGTTGACAATAATTCCAAAAATATTTTTGTTTGTGAGGGATAAAAATTGGATAATAATATTTTTAATGATATTGAGCGAGAGCTTGTTTCCGAAGCAGAACTTCAAGATATTGTAAAAAGACTCGGCAAACAGATTTCAGCAGATTATAAAGGTAAAAATTTATTGCTTGTTGGTATACTTAAAGGTTCAATAATGTTTATGGCTGATTTAATGCGTCAAATAGATTTGCCCTGCAAAATTGATTTTATGTCTGTTTCAAGCTATGGTTCAGGTACAAAATCAAGCGGTGAAGTTAAAATTATTAAAGATTTAGATAAACCTATATGTGGTTGCGATCTTTTGATTATTGAAGATATTCTTGATAGTGGTAAAACACTCAGTTATATCAAAAAGCTTCTTGAAGCACGTAATCCTGATAGTATAAAAATTTGCACACTTTTTGATAAGCCGGAAAGACGTGAGGTTGATTTGTATGCAGATTACATAGGTACACAAGTACCAAATGAATTTATTGTCGGATACGGTCTTGATTATAACGAATATTACAGAAATTTACCTTATATCGGCGTTTTAAAACGTTCTGTATACGAGGATTGAATTTATATATACTAAATTTAAGTGAGGTGAGCTGTTATAAAAAAGAACAGCAAAATTAAAGCAATATTACCATACATCCTTATTCCGCTTATAATGATAGGTGTATTGTATTTTTCTCAGGGCTCAGGTGAAAGTAAATCCCTTGATTATTATCAGGTTGTTGAATTTTTTGATAATCAGAAGGTTACTGAATATGAGCTTAATATAGGCTCCGGTGTTCTTAGCTTCAAGCACGAAGACGGAACAACATATAAATACACAGTACCGAACATTAATCTTTTTATTGATGATGTTCACGAAGGTGTAATGGAATATAACCGTGAGCATCCCAAGAATCCCATCAAATTCAATTATGTTTCAGGTGCTTCTTATGATTTCTGGTTACAGCTATTACCAATAATCTTTATGGTTGTTCTGATGGTGATACTTGGTATTACTTTTATGCGTAAAATGAACGGCAGTATTACTTCAGAAAATAACAGAGCAATGAGTTTTGGTAAAGCTCGTGTTAAATTTGGTAAGGACGAGAAACGAAAGACAACCTTCAAGGAGGTTGCGGGTGCTGATGAAGAAAAGGAGGAATTGCAAGAGATTGTTGAATTCCTTAAAGCGCCGCAGAAGTTTACCGAATTAGGTGCACGTATTCCAAAAGGCGTTTTGCTTGTGGGCCCTCCCGGTACAGGTAAAACATTACTTGCTCGTGCCGTTGCAGGTGAAGCTGATGTTCCGTTCTTCTCTATTTCAGGTTCTGATTTTGTGGAGATGTATGTTGGTGTAGGTGCATCTCGTGTTCGTGACCTTTTCGATCAGGCAAAGAAGAACTCTCCTGCAATTATTTTTATTGATGAAATCGATGCTGTCGGTCGTCATCGTGGTGCAGGTATGGGTGGCGGTCACGATGAACGTGAACAGACACTTAACCAGCTTCTTGTTGAAATGGATGGCTTCGGTAATAATGAGGGTATAATCATTATTGCAGCTACAAACCGTCCTGACATTCTTGACCCGGCACTTCTCAGACCAGGTCGATTTGATCGTCAGGTTACCGTTGGCAGACCTGATCTTAAGGGAAGAAAAGAAATATTACAGGTACACGCAAGAAATAAGCCGTTGGCACCCGATGTTGAGCTTGAAACTATTGCTCATGGTACAGTTGGTTTTACCGGTGCAGATCTTGAAAACCTACTTAATGAAGCTGCTTTGCTTGCCGCAAAACGAGATAAAAAAGCTATTTCTATGGTTGAAATTGACGAGGCTATCATTAAGGTTGAAGCAGGCGCTGAAAAGAAATCTCATAAATATACTGAAAAAGATAAAAAGATGACTGCTTACCACGAAGCGGGTCATGCCGTTGTTGCATATTATCTTGAACATAGTGATCCTGTTTATGAAATTTCTATCATTCCTCGCGGAATGGCAGGCGGTTACACACTCTATCGTCCTGATGAGGATTCCTCATATATGAGTAAATCTGAAATGCTTGACAGAATTGTTTCACTTATGGGTGGTCGTGTAGCTGAAAAAATTGTTGGTGATGATATTTCAACGGGCCCATCTTCAGACATTTCAAGAGCATCTGATATTGCTCGTTCAATGGTTACACGTTACGGTATGAGTGAGAAACTTGGTCCTGTTGTTTATGGTAAAGATAATGACCAGGTATTCCTCGGTATGGATTATAATCATACCAAGAATTATTCTGATGCTTATGCTACACAGATTGATGATGAGATCAAAACAATTCTTCTTGAATGCGAACAGCGTTGTAAGGATATCCTTACAGAACATAATGATAAACTTACGCTTATTGGTGAAACACTTATTAAGGATGAAAAGATTAATAAGGATATGTTTATTAAGCTTATGGATGAAAACTATGATCCTGATGCTGTTGAGGATACCGAAACTGAAGCAGATGATTCTGTATCTTCAGTTACAGAGCCTTCATTTGATGCGGATTTAGTAATTGAAACTGACTCCGTTGTTGAGAATAGTGATGATTCGAATCCCGAATCGGATAATGAAACAAATGAATAACTAAGAAAAAGAAGGAGTGCCTAACTCCTTCTTTTTATATAGAAATTTTAGTGTTATTTTTGTTGAATATGATATTAATAATTTATTGAATGAATTATTAAATTGTGTTATTATGAAATTCGTATTATTACAATCTAAAAGGGGATTGGGCTATGAAAAAAATATTAAAGAGTACACTTTCAATTTTTCTTGCATTAACATTCATTTTAAGCTCTGCTGCGGTAGGGTTTAATGAGGTTGATTTCGATGCATTTGATTCATCAATAAAAAGCCTTGTATCAGGCTTATCGGTGAAATCCAAAGCGGCAGATAAGGAAATTGCCCCCACACCTGAAAATGTTGTTAAATGTTTTATGGATAATAAGCGCGTGTGGTGTACGGGTTTTACTTTTGATAGCACTATGTATATTACAAGTTCTGATTTATTATTTATTGATATAGACCATGATGGTATACTCGAATTAATGACAACCAACATTTCTGGATCCGGCTATTTTAGTACAACCTTTTATTATAAAGCAAATTTAAAAGATGGTTATGTTTATTTAGTTAATAGTGATTATCCGGAATATGATGGCCTTGATTTATACAAAGGATATAAATTATACAAAAACAAAAAATCTAATGAATATTTCTATCACGGATATAATTTTTATAGAGAAGGTGTATATTACAACATAACATCAGAGAACTTTTTCTATTATAAGAACGCTAAAATTACAGATAAACCTTTGTTTTGGACAGAGAATAAATTAAAAAGTTATGATTCAAACGAGTATACTACATCATATTACAACTGCATGAAAGGAAATTTAAAGATTTCTAAAAGTTCATACAATACTCAACGAAATAATTTCTTCGCAGGATATAAGAACTTAAATCTTAAGTATAAAGAAATTAATGTTAAAGATTTTATAGAATCTTCAACCACAAGACAAAAAAACTTACTTCTCGAGTCCTACAAAGGCTATTCTCACGACGAGTATATATTAGCAAACTTTGCAAACCCGAAAGATGTGTACAATATAGGTGAAGAATCATCAATTCAATTTACTGTCAAGGGCGGTAAATCAGCGATAGCGGATTTTGATGTTGATAAGGTTAAGGTAACTGCAAAAGATGATACTGTTTTAAAAATCAAAAGCATTGAAAAGGTCTCTGCAACATCAAGTACCTTAAAGTATAAGGTTAATTTTGTTCCGTTGAAAAAAGGTGAAACTGAATTAACACTTAAATACGGCAAAAAAGAATGCGATATTAAAACAATTAAGGTTGACCAATGTAATATTCTTAAGCTTAATGTTTCTGACCCTGATGATTGCTATGTTATAGATAATGTGTTCTTTAATAGTAATGGTGAGTATAGCTCCGGCTCAATTGATTTGAAGGTTGTTTTACATAACACCTTTAAGGATAATGTAAAACCATATAAAATTGAAAACGAGGAATACAAAGAATCTTTAAGTATAAAAAATGTTCGCGTTGTTTTTGAACTTGAGGGTGAGGGCTTCAGTTTTTCAAGCGTTGATAAGCTTAATAAAACTGAATTGCATTTTAAATCCATTGATTTTGCTGAAGAAAGCATCGAAGATTTCCCCGAAAATCCTTGCCTGGGTAAAGGTGTAGTAAAGATTTTTGCAGATGACGGCAGCTTTGATGTCGGTGAAATCAAAAATGTTAAGGTTAAATATAAATTGTACTTTGACTATGCTAATGATAAGAACGTAAATAGCTATGACCCGGAGGAAGAGGAAACAAGAACTGAACGAGCAAATGATTTAGTTGATTTTAACGTTCAGGCATATAAAAGTAAATACGTTCTTGAGCATATTCAGTCTGTAGCTTTAGGCGGAAGCTATCGTAATATGATAGATAACAGCTATGCACAGGGTATGGCTGATATAGAAGATACTTTAGATTACAAATGGTACCAGTTTATCAGTAAAGACTTAGACGAAAATCTAGTGGATATTTTTGTCGATATGGATGCTATATCAGGTTATGGAATAATGCTTGCCGACCTTATCAGTGTAGCTAATGGTGATGATGAGGAATTAAGAAAAACAATCAATATTTATCTTGGTAGCGAAAAACTCGAAAGAGCTGACAAGATTTTAAAAACCCTTATGAAGTTTGTTAAGGATGAGTATTGCGAGGAAATGTCAAAAACTATCGATGCTGCAGATATAGCAGATGTTATTGATGGTAAAGTTACAAGTGGTCCTGTGTACGACCTTGTTGTTAACACTTTAAAAACAAATTCAGGTGCTAGAGCATTAGAAAATTTAATATATCTTAATGATGCACACGCAAAGTATATTGATGGTTGTGAATTTGTAACTGAAACAATTGATGGGTTTTCAAAAGCGATGCGTTTAAGCTGTAGTCTTGAAGCCTATGATAATATGATGGACTATCAGAAAAATGTAATTAAGGGAATACGTGACCAAGCAAAGAAAACAGGTAACCAAGATTTGTATCTTGCTGCAAATATGTTTGTTGACTATGCCAACTCATCAGTTGTTGCAAAAGTAGCGTACAATGCTATATTAGCAGCCGGTGTTGGCGGCGGTTCTGCAGTTAGTCATGGTGTTAAAAAGGGCGTTGAAAAACTGGTTGAAACTTATGCCGAAAATGCTCTTTTCAAAAAAATAACCACTTCTGCTTCTACAGTCTTTTTGGCATATGATTGCGGTAAGTTGTTAAGTGAGTGCCTTTGCAATAGCGAAGATTATGCAAGAGCTTGTTGGTCAATTGTAGCAGCAGGTAAATTATCCGAGTGCTTAAGACCTGTGATAATGGGTCATATATATGACCTTACAACAGATAGTAATCTTGATACTGCATACGAGACTGCACAAGGACTTGATTGTGCTCTTGTAATGTATAAGCAACTTGAAATAATGTCATATGATAGTGTTGTTGAAGCACTAAATTCAAGAAGTTCTTCATACATTCTCAGCTTATTTCAATCAAAACAAGTTGCGTATAAAACAGCAATAGGTAATGCTTTGGCAGGCAAAGCACGAATCGCAGCAAGATATTGTCACGATGTATGTCTTGAAAATATATATGCAGATATATTAAAGCTTGAAAAGGTAAATCCTAATCCCTTTGATTTAGTTAACGAAGGCTTTACTACATTTAAAACAATATGTGTACAATGTCCTGTTGACATTATCGTTAGAAACACTGCAGGTAATGAGGTTATGCGTATTGTAAATAACAGTGTTGAGGGCTTTTCAACAGATGTACCTTTCGTAATTATAGAAGATGAAAAATTCATCTGCTTACCATCAAGTGATAGTTATAGTGTAGAGCTTATTGCAACCGATAACGGAACAATGGATTATACTATCTGCGAATTTGGTGAGAATGCAGAGTGTATCCGCCAGGTTGAGTATATTGATTTGCCGTTAACAGCAGGCGAGGCATATACTGGTGAAATTAATAATATTAAATACACCGATAATGATGAATATAACGTTACATCTGATGATACGTATTATCCGGAAACAGATGATTTCGTTAGAGTTGACTATATTGATTTCTCATCGGATGCACCGGAGAAAGTATACGTAAACACAACTACGGAGCTTAAAATTGAAGTAACCCCCGTATATGCAAGTCAGGTAACCTTTAATTGGTCATCGAGTGATGAGAGTGTTGCAACGGTAGAAAACGGCAATCTTAAAGCGTTGAAGCCCGGGAGTGTTACTGTTACTTGTTCCGTAAATGGTGAAGAATATATTTCTGAAGAGCTTGAAATTGAGGTTGTTGAGTGTAAGCATAGCTTTACAACTTATGAAACAGTAAAAGAAGCAACCTGTTGCGAGTATGGTGTTAAATCAAGAAAATGTACTGTTTGCGGTATCGTTGAAAAGGCTGATATTACAACGCTTTCTGCACATACACCTGATAGTGAAACAGTATATTTAGAGCCAACTTGTAGCGAAAACGGCAAGAACGTTACTCTTTGCAAGTACTGTAATGATATTTGCACTTCTGTTGACGTTTCAGATACAAAGGTAAATCATAAGTATGAAAGCTATAGCTATGATGAAAATGCAACCTTCCTGAAGGATGGTACAGAAACAGCATCTTGTGTATACGGATGCGGTAAGAAACATACACGTACAGTTAGCGGTACAAAGCTTGTTCTTGGTAAAACATCAAAAATCACTGCATCTAATGATGTTAACGGTGTAGTTCTTAAGTGGGAAGATGTTGCCTACGCTAAAGGCTACAAGGTTTACCGTAAGGCAGGCTCCGGCTCATGGTCATGTATTGCAAGTAGCGTATCGATGAATACTTACAAAGATACAACCGCTAAAGGTAATACAACATACAAATATAAAGTAAGAGCATTTAATGATGATGTTGTATCCGACAAATATTCTGCGGAGGTTACAATAAAGTTCCTTGTAACGCCTAAAGTTACGAAAGTATCAAATCTTGTTACAGGCCTTAAGGTTCAATGGAATAAGGTTAGCGGTGCAACAAAGTATTATATTTATCGTCGTGGAGCAAATGGTGAATTTGAGCATATCAAAACAACAACTCAAACGTATTATACAGATACTGCTGTTAAAGATAAAAGCAGCAATGTATACTGGTATACAATTAAAGCCGGTGACGGTAAATATGTAAGTGGACGATATGAAGCTAACTCAGATACACTTATCAAAGCCAAAAGACTTAGTGCACCAAAGATTTCAAGCCTTAAGAATACAACTTCAGGTATTGAGGTTAAATGGAATAAAATCGGTGGTGCTAAGGGTTACAACGTTTACAGAAAAACAAGCAGCTCAGGTTGGAAGCTTATTGCAAAAGTAACATCAACCAGTTATGTTGATAAATCAGTTAAGAACTCAGCAGGAACAATTTATCAATATACAATCAGAGCAACATATGATTCATACATAAGCAGTTATTATGATGCAAATTCTGTAAACACACCCAAGATTAAACGTCTTTTAACACCTGATGTATTAAGTGCAACAAGCTATAAATCAGGTATTCAGGTTAAGTGGAAATCCGTTAAGGGTGCAACCGGATATTATGTTTATCATAAAGTTGGTTCAGGTGGATGGAAGCGTATTGCAACCGTAAAAGGTGGTACAAAAAGTTCTTATGTGGATAAATCCGCGAAGAAAGGCGCAACATACACCTACACAATCAAAGCCTACTCAGGTTCATACACAAGCGGCTATGAATCAGGTGTAAAATGTAAGGATAAATATTAATACTTAACAAAAGAGCCATGCAACTGCATGGCTCTTTATTTATATATGGTTATATTAAGTTGTTATCGTTGCTTTCGTCTACCTTTGTTGCGGTTTCGGTAAGGAATGGTGAATACATCATAACCGCAGAGTTCTTAACAACAAGATTCTTTTCAAGGAAGTTGCCGTCTGTGTCGTATGCTAACTGATAAATTTCATTGTGGCGTGTGTATCCGCCCCAATATTCACATACCATACGGTGATTTTCCTCTTTAATATCGAACTTGTATTGTGGCTCTGATGAAACTCTGATTTCGCCTTCAAGATTCTTTTCGCCAACATTGATAAGTATCTGGTATGTATCCTCGGTGTTGTTATAAATCATAAGGTCACCGTGAGGATAGAAGCAGGTTGCGCCACTACCGAATGGTTGTGTGCGATTTGAGTCGGGGAAAACGTCATATGCATGGCGGTGACGTTCAACAATTGTAAGGGGAGTGTGTATTGCCATCCAAAAAATCATATTGGACATCTGGCAAAGTCCGCCGCCAACACCGGGCTCGAAGCCACCATTGTTAAGTATCATTCCGTCAACGTAACCCTTTCTGCGGGAGGGCTTACCTATAAGGTACCAATAGCTGAAAACTTCACCTGGTTTAATTATAACGCCGTTAAGCTTTTTGGCAGCAATTTTAAGGTTGATTATTTTGTTTTCCTGCAACCACATATCAACATCCTTAAGCTTACGCAAAAGTATAGTCTGGTGTTCGGTATATTTGTAGGGTAGTGGTGTTGTATCAAGTGTTTTCGAAAAATGCTTTTTCTGTTTTATCCAAAGCATTTTCCTGAGCATTCCGTAATATGCCATACCCGCCTTGTGACGTAATCTGCTACGCTTTTTCGGTTTTTCTATTGATGGCTCTCTTTCAAATTCACTCATTTTAAATTCCCCTCGATTAATATTTAAAATTTTCAAACAAGATTTGTATATTAATATAACACATTTCCTCAAAATTTCAACTTTTAAACGAAAACAATACACATAAAACAAAATTGATTGGTGTTTTATATAAACAGTTGCACTATTTTTGGAGTTTTATATGTGTGCAGGTGATTATTTGTATTGAATTTAACAGAATATTCAGTTTATATGAAATTATTTTAAAGTATTCATACATTTATGAAAGTATAAAGCCTGCTCCGATTTAACCGGAACAGGCTTTTATCTATATGATTTATTTTTTCTTAACGCAATCAACGCATGTGTTTTCGGTAAGCATAATTTCGAGTTGAAGCTCACCGCCTTCGTCAAGGTAGTGCATATTATTATCTGTTCTTCTGGCAACATATCCGTCACCTGCAATAACAAAATAGCCATCCATTGTTGTCTTTTTGCCGTCAACCTTGGCGGTTATTTTAATGCCTGTGGAAGTTTCCTCCCATTTGGCTTTTTTATCATTCCTGAATGTGGCAGTGCCATCATCATTAAGCTTACATATAAGTGATTTTTCAGGTGAATCCGCATTGTACCATGTACCAAGGTATTCGCTTTCTGCATATTTGCCCGGAACTTTTTCTGTGGTGGTAACCACAGTTGTTTCTGTTTCGGTTTTATCACCACAACCCGCAAACATAAAAACAGAAAGAGTAATTGTGATCGATAATATTACAGTAAATAGCTTTTTCATAATATACCTCCGAAAAAATCTTTCTATATTCTAACATTTGATTTGCGTTGTGTCAATTGACTATGATTAATGTTATTGTCCTATTCGTAACCCTCATAATACATGAAAACTTAAAAATTACTGTTTTAATTATTTTGAATGTATGTTATTATATTTTTATAAATCCGTGGAGGTATAATATGCTTTGTATTATTAAGGGACGTGCAGGTAGCGGTAAAACAAGCTATATGCAAGGTGTTATTTCAAAAGTTATTAATAATGAAGTAAGCAGACCTGTGCTTATTATTCCTGAACAGTTTTCTTTCGAAACCGAGAGGGGAATGCTGAGGCTTCTTGGTGCAAAAAAACACAAAGCTATGGATATTTTCAGCTTTTCCCGTCTTGCACATAGTAATCTTAAAGCGTTATATAACATTAATAAAATACCTACTCCCGGTGTGCGTGCAGCATTAATGAGTGAAGCTATTGCTGCGTTAGAGGGTAGACTTAATATATTTAATTCTTGCGGTTCAGATGCGAAGTCTGTTATTCCACTTGTTGATTTGTGTAAAGAGCTTAAGTATTGTTGTATAACTCCTGAAATCCTTGATGAAAAAACTCAATTACTTGAAGATGGATTTTTGAAGGATAAATTGAATGAAATTAATTTAATTAATCAAACATATGATGCTCTTGTTACACAGAGCTATTTTGACGATACAGATGCTGTTAGTATTTTCACAAAAAACAGTATTGAGTCAGGTTATTTTAAAGGTAAAACAGTTTTTATTGATGGTTTCCGTGCTTTTTCAAAGCAAGAATTATTATGCTTTGAAGTTATGCTTAATCAAGCTGATAATGTTTACATAACTCTTTGCACTGATGAAAAGATAACTCGTTTTTCACCTTTTTATTTTATTAAACAATTTGAAACCCGTCTTAGAACAATTGCATCACGTAATAACGTTGCAGTTGAAGAAATTTATTGTTATAACAATTCCGATTCCTTTTCTTCTGATATTGCAGTGATGGAAAGAAATATTTTTTTGGAAGGCGATATTGAACGTAAAACTACCGATAATTCCGTTATTATTGCTCAATGTTCAGATATTAGTGACGAATGCGATTATGTTGCTAAAGAAATTAAAAAGCTTTTACGCTCAGGTGAATATCGTTGTCGTGATATCGCAGTTATAGAACGAACTTCAGGTATGTATTCCGATAAAATTGCTGACTGTCTTAAAAAGCTTGATATACCTGTTTTTTACGATAGCCGCCGTTCATTGAAGTTTGAGTCGTTATTTATTTATGTTGATTCTGTTCTTTCTTGCATAAGTACAGGCTTTACCTCTGAAAATGTTTTCTCTTATTTAAAAAGCGGTTTATCTTCACTTGATATTACACAAATTTCAAAACTCGAAAAATATGCTATCATCTGGGGTATCAACGGTAATGCGTGGGGTAATGATTTTACAATGCATCCTGATGGCTTTGGTTATGAATTCAGTGAAACGGATAATGCACGACTTGAAGAATTAAACTCCTGGCGAAAAAAGGCTATTTTGCCGTTACTTAAGTTAAAAAAAGCTTGTTGTGATACAACAGGTGATGATATAACACGTCATATTTATGATTTTTTAGTTGAACAAAATGTAAAAGATAAACTTTACGATTTATATACCCAGTTAAATGAAGAGGGCTTTTCTGTAGAGGCACAACGTCAGGAATCATCATGGAATTCACTTGTACAGCTGTTTGATACAATGGCATCACTTTTTAACGAAAAATATATTTCTGTTTCTCGTTATACAGAACTTTTTAAAATGCTTGTTGATACAAGTGATATCGGTGAAATTCCTCAGGGTCTTGATGAGGTTAAGATTGGTAATGCCGAAAGAATAAGAACTGAAAAATTAAAGGTTGTTTTCCTTGTTGGTGTTAATAAGGATGAGTTTCCTCTTGTTGATGTTGGTGGCGGCATTCTTACCGATTCCGACAGAATAACTCTTACATCTTTTGGTCTTGATATAAGACCACCGTTTGAGGAATCTGTTGACGAGGAAAGATTTATTGTATATTGTGCGGTTACTGCATCTTCAGATAAGCTTTATTTAACCTATAAATCTGTTAATGATGACGGATCTGCTGCTTTTAAATCGGAAATTGTGGAAACCGCACTTGAATCAATTGAAAATATAAAAATCATAAAATCTTCACAATGTGATTATATCGATAAAATTGAAAGCGATGATAGTGCATTTGAATTATTGGCAAAAAATTATGGATATAATTCTACGTTGAAGTCTACTCTCGTTGAGTATTTTAAGGACAAGCCCGATTATGAGCATAAGATTAATGCTCTTGAAAATTCGATATCAAATAAACATTTTTCATTTACTGATTCGTTAGTTTCAAAAAAGCTTTTCAAAGATAATATTTATCTTTCTGCAAGCAGAGTTGAAAGTTTTTATAATTGTCCTTTTTCCTATTTCGTCAGGTATGGTTTGAAGGCTGAACCTTTACGTGTTGCCGAGCTTGATCCGGCTCAGGGGGGTACTGTTGTTCATCTTGTTATGGAAACAGTGTTGAAAAGATATCCTAAAGCTGCTTTTGTTGAAGCAAGCGACGAGGAACTTATTACTCTTGTGAAAGAAACGCTTGATGATTATCTTGAGGAAAAAATGGGTGGCTTTACCAACAAAACGAAGCGTTTTATGTTTTTGTTTAATCGTCTTGTTGATGTTTGTGTTGCTATTATCAACAGATTAAAGCAGGAATTTGTGGTCGGCTCATTTGACCCTTGCGATTTTGAACTTAAAATTGGTGGTGACGAAATACCTGCATATTCATTACCATTGGATGAAGGTAGTGTAACCATAACCGGATCCGTTGATAGGGTTGACTTAATGGAGAAAGACGGAATCAAGTATGTAAGAATTATAGATTATAAGACAGGGAAAAAAGAATTTAAGCTATCCGAGCTTTATAGTGGTCTTAATATTCAGATGGTTCTTTATCTTATGGCACTTGAAAAGAACGGTAAGGAATACTATGGTGACTTTTTACCCTCTGGCGTATTATATTTACCTTCAAGAATAGGTATAAGCGATTATCTTGATAGTCGTTCACCTGACGAGGAAACAGTGAAAGCTAAGCGACGTGAAAGTGGAAAACTTTCCGGTATGGTACTTGATAGTCCTGTAGTTTTTAACGGAATGGGTGTTGATAAGTTTCCTGATTATTTCCCTGTTGGTTATAGTAAGAAAGGTGAGCTTAATGGAAATAAATATTCGTTGCTTAACTTTAAGAACTTATCTAAAATAATTGACAGTAAAATATGTAATATGGGCAATGCTTTGCATAATGGTGAAATCAGTGCTGTTCCTTCCGGTAAGGATGGAGAGGGTAAAATGTGTAAGTATTGTTCATATAAGCCTATTTGTAATCACGAGTTTGGTGATGAGATCAATGAGGTTGTTTCTTTATCTCATTCAAAGGCTTTGGAACGATTGGAGGGTAGCGACGATGAAATCTAAATGGACACTATCACAGCAAAAGGCTATTGATGCCCGTGGTATGCAGGTTCTTGTTTCTGCAGCTGCAGGTTCAGGTAAAACCTCCGTTTTGACGGAACGTGTTAAAAATATTTTATCGGATACAGAAAACCCTTGTTCCGTTAACGAAATTCTTGTAGTTACATTTACACGTGCAGCAGCTACGGAAATGAGAGACAGAATTTATGGCGCATTGAAAGAAACGATAGATATTCGTGATAACCGCACCGATTATTTGCGTCGACAAATGACAATGCTTCCTACCGCTGATATTTGTACAATTGATTCATTCTGTGCAAAAGTTGTTAAAGAAAATTTTGCAAAAGCAGATGTCGGTGTTGATTTCCGTGTTCTTGATGATAAAGATATTGATGAGCTTACTAAGGAGTCTCTTGATATTGTTATCAATGATTTATATGAGGAAAATGATGAGTCATTCAAAGCTCTTACGTCAATGTTTGTGAATGAGCGTAATGATAATATTCTTGCTGACGTTATCAAAACATTATATAAATACTCGCGTTCGTATCCATCACCATTTTCCTGGCTTGATTACATTTGCGATTCATTTGATTCGGTCAAAACACCAGTCGATACTATATGGTCAGATGTAATATTTAAGTATGTTGGAATGTTTACTGATTTCCATTATTCACGTCTTATGCGATGCGTAGCTTTAATGGAGGAGTCGGGGGGATTCAGTCCCGATTATTTCTTGAGATTTAATTCTTCCTCCGAAAAGCTTGGATTTTTGAGAGATGCGGTTAATGATTGTAACTGGGACGGTATGGTTCAGATTATAAGGGAAGGTCTTGTTGTTAAACCTTATGCCAGAAATTCAAAAGTTGATGAAAGGCTTAAGGAACTTACCAAGAACGCCTTTGATGAATTTGAAAAAGATGTTGCTTCTCTTAATAAGCTTTCTTTACCTCTTTCTAACGAGCATAAATCAGATTCGTTCATTCTTTATCCTATTGTTAAAAAACTTTGTGACAGCGTTAAAAAGCTAACAAATATACTTGATGCACTAAAAAAGGAAAAGAATGCTTATGGATTTGATGACATTCTGCATAAGTGTATTGATCTTCTTGTTGATTTCGGAGAAAACGAATGGACTAAAACACCCTTGGCAGAATCCTTGACCAATAGATATAAAGAGATTCTGATTGATGAATATCAGGATACTAATGAGGCGCAGAACATTATTTTCCAGGCGTTATCAAGAGACAGTAAAAATCTGTATGTTGTTGGTGATGTAAAACAGAGTATTTATGGCTTCAGACTTGCAAGTCCTGAGATTTTTATGGGACTCCGACGCAATTTGCCGGAATATGACGGCGGTCTTCATCCTTCTCAAATTACATTGGATTGTAACTTCCGTAGTCGCAAGGGGATTGATGAGGCGGTTAATTACATATTTTCAACTCTTATGAGTAATAGTGTTGGTGAAATTACCTACGACGAAAAAGAAACACTTAAATTCGGTGCTGAATGGTACAATGATAAAGCTACACCCGATACCGAGATATTATGTATCGATTGCTGTGATATGAAAAGCGGTGAGGTTGTTGTAAGCGAAGCACGAATTCTTGCGGATTATGTAAAAAGTGTAATTGATTCAGGTGTTACCGTAACTACAAAAGAGGGAGTAAGACCTATTGTCGCTTCGGATATCTGCATTCTTTTGAGAAGTATGAAGAATAAAGCGGATTATTATCTTGATGCATTAAATAAAAAGGGGATACCCGCAAGCGCAATTACCGATGGTGATACAAGTGAATCAAAGGAAATCCGTATTTTGATTTCTCTAATGAAGGTTATTAATAACCCGCTTGTTGATATTCCGCTTATAGCGGTTATGCTTTCTCCTTTGTTCGGTTTTACTCCGGATGAATTGGCAGAAATCCGTATGATTAATAGTAAAACGGAGTTGTATACTTGCCTTACTAAATATGCACAAAGCAACAGAAAAGCAAGAGATTTTATAAATAAATTACAACTTTACAGGAATGTTGCGGTTTCGTATCCTGTAAATGAGTTTGTAAAATTTGTTATTGATGATACTCTTTTTGTTGATATTTACTCAGCTGCAAACGGCGGTGAACTCCGACGTGATAATATAAGAGGATTCCAAAAGTTTGCTGATGATTTTAGTAATAACGGAAGAAGCGGACTGAATTCATTTATAAGATATATTGATAATGCTCTTGAAAGCGGAAATCTTAAAGCTCTTAATACTTCTGCAGATTCAGATGGTGTTAAGCTTATGTCAATTCATAAAAGTAAGGGTCTTGAATTCCCTTATGTTATTATTGCAGATTGTTCAAAAGGCTTTAATAAACGTGACAGCTACAATGCATTGACACTTGCTCGTGATACGGGTATCGGTCTGAAAATACGTGATGACGAGAAATTTACAAAATACCATAGTATTTCTTCTGCAGCAACGGAGAAGGCTATTCTTTTTAGTGGTGCCTCTGAGGAATTGCGTGTTTTGTATGTTGCTATGACCCGAGCAAAAGAGCATCTTACCTTTGTTTGCAGTATGTCCGGTAAGCAGCTTGCTAAACGTGTCAAAATGAATAATATATTATCACGTAACGACAAGGGTGAAATTCATCCTTATGCGGTGTTTAAAGCAAACAGTTATGCTGAATGGATTCTATCTTGTTTTGCAAAACATAAGGATTGTAATATTGTAAGAGATTTGTGTGATTTTGATATTGCAAGCTTTGACGGGTATAGCTTCAGTGTTGATTGCTCTTACAAAGAAGATAGCGTTGAGCTGATGCTTCAGGAACCTGAAATTGTTGAAGATGCTCCTGTGGATTATGATCTTCTCGAAAAAATTAAGGTTAAGCTTTCTTCGGATTACAAGTATCGTTGTGATGGCATTCTTGCTAAAAGAACAGCATCCTCTACAGAAAAGAAGCAAACATCGAAAAAGTATTTTGCTTCTGCAAAACCAAGCTTCATGAATGATTTCTTTACCGGTGCCGACAGAGGTAACGCTATTCATAAATTTTTTGAATTGTGTGATTTTAAAAGCGCATTTGAAAATGTTGAGATTGAAAAGCAAAGGCTTCAGAATCTTGGTTTTCTTACAGAGAAGGAATATGATGTTATTGATAATAATGCGGTTGATAGCTTTTTTAATTCTGATATAGGCATTAGATTATTGAAATCTGATGAAGTTTACAAGGAGTATGAGTTTTCATTTTTAAAAAAAGCAGGGGAGTTATACGAAAATATTCAAACGAATGTATACGATGAAGATATTGTCGTTCAGGGTAAACTTGACTGTGCTTTTATTGAAAACGGAAAAGCGATTCTCATTGATTACAAAAGTGATTCTATTGATGATATAGATTCTTTTGTTTCTCAATATAAACCGCAGATTGATATTTATAGCGAAGCCTTATCACAATGTATAGGCTGTGATGTAGTTGAAAGGTATTTATATTCATTTAATCTTAGAAAATTTATAGCATTATAAGGAATATGCACTCTCTTGCTTTTGTAATATTGCACAATTAATAGAGTTGTTTTTCGGTGTTTTCAACAAGGATTTAAAGTTGTTAATAAAAAAGTAAAATTTCATTGAAAAAGGAAAATATTAATGTTATAATTATCGAGATAATGATTGTGGAGGTGTCTTTTTTGGCAAACGAAAACATTGAAGTCAAAGAAGCTGTGACAACCGAAGCTGTTGAGTTAGATGCGGCCTCCAGAGAATATGTTTATGAAAACCGCCGATATGTCGGTATGAAGGAAACTGTTTGGTACGTTGTTTATGATATGTGTCAGAGTTTCAACATAGATACGTTCTCATCCCGCTTTATAACTAACATACTTCAAATTGACCTTGACTTGCAGACATTTGTTAATATTTTTAATGGCGTATGGGACGTTGTTAATGATATTTTTACTGCTGCTATTGTTGAGAAAACCCGTACTCGTTGGGGTAAATTTAAACCTTATCTTGTTGCGTTGGGTATTCCCGGTACTTTAGGTACTTGTTTTTATTGGTTGTTGCCGATGTTCTTTAAGGGCAAAGGCTCAAAGGATATGAGTAAGTTTATAACCTACTTTGTTCTTGCCATTGTTCGAGAAGGTGCAGGTACTTTCCGTAGTATTGCTAAAACAGGTATGTTGGCTACTATTACTCCGCATCCCGCAGACAGAACAAGGCTTATTACAGTTGCTGAATTTTTCTCCGGACTACTTGGTGAAAAGTTACCTCAG
The DNA here is from genome assembly GCA_045647125.1 of Acutalibacteraceae bacterium. Classification (GTDB taxonomy): domain Bacteria; phylum Bacillota; class Clostridia; order Oscillospirales; family Acutalibacteraceae; genus DTU089. The sequence continues at coordinate 42,383 of JAZRLZ010000035.1, forward strand.
CAGATTATGACTGTTTTACTTGACCTTATCGGTAATAAGGTTATTAGTCTTTCTTACACATCAACATTTATGTTTATGGGTAATTTCTGTTCTATTGTTAGTGGTGTTGCTTCATTGATTTTCTGTGTTATGACTCGTGAAAGAGTTATGCAGTCTATCGAAACTCCCAGTGTTTTGCAGGGTATTAAGTCGATTGTTAATAACAAGCCGATTCTTCTTCTTACTTTGTCAGAAACACTTTCTAACTTCAGTGTTGGTGGTAGTATCAACGACTATTACATAGATGTTCTTAACTTTGCTTCTATGACAATGGTTGCAGGTATTCCCGGTGCCATAATCAATCCATTCTCTTTCTCTTGGGTTCCGTGGTTCAGAAGAAGATTTACAACAAAGACTCTTTACCTTTTAGGTACAAAGTCCCAGTCGCTTCTTGATATTCCCGTTTTCCTTGTTGGTATGATAGGTGGTAAACACAACGGTCTTTATAAAAAGGTTTTACCCATGTTCTTTGTAATGGCTATTAAGGAAGCTATTTATATGATTTTCTGGGGTATTCGTCGAGTTATTCCCAGTGAAATGTATAACGAGTCTATGGACTATTGTGAATGGAAAAATGGTTACAGAACAGAAGCTATGACTTCCGTTGCTCGTGAGCTTACCAAAAAGCTTGCCGGTATTCTTAACTCCGCTATTTCTTTACAGCTTAAAAAGTTTATCGGTTATGATATTACTTCATATACAAGTGGTCAGGCTCAGACAGACAACACAAAACTTGGTCTTTTTGCAATGGCTACAATTATTCCCACTATTACAGGTCTTTTAGGTATTATTCCTATTCTTTTCTATGACCTTGGTGGTGAAAAGAAAGAACGTATGTATGCTGAACTTCTTCAGAGACGTGAAAATGCATCTAAGGTTGCTTCATCAGGTGATGAAGAGGCAATGAAGCAGTTGGCTCACGATCAGCTTGAGGTTGGTAAATCAAAACGTGATCTTTAATTAAAATAACACCGTAAGTCGTTTGACTTACGGTGTTTATTTATTACGTGATTTTAATATATTTATTCAATATTTGTAGTAAATGCTGTATCCACCGGATTTTTACCACGATGGTTGCGGTATTTTTTTGCGCCTGATTCAAATATAATATATATTCCGTTAGGGTGGATAGCCATTCCTTCAGCCATAGGTGGTGCGGTAATTTCCGCCTCTAAATCTGCTGTACTACAAGCTATAACATCAACAGATTTACCATCTATTTTAATTGTACCTGCTTTTTCGTTAATCATTACGTCATTGAAAATATATAGTTTTGAATTGTTCTTTCTTCCGTAGCTTGTACTGAAAATAATTTTATCTGTTTTTGTAAATGCCATACCTTGAACTTGTTCGGGGATAGCCAAGATATAATCCGGTATATAACCGTTTGATTGACTGTTAATATTTTTCGTGTTAGGTAATCCATCGCTTAGTTTATACCCTTCACAGTAAGCGTAAAATGTTTCTCCTGAAGATAATGTAGTAATGTTTGTTGCTTGTTCTCTTGCGTCACTGCTGCTCTCTATAAAATCACCAACCCACAGTATGTTGTTATTTATACAAGCAAATGAGCCGAGAGTGTTAAGTTTGAATTTACCACTGAACGTTATCGGGGAGCCGTTTCTTGTTGTTTTGATGTTTATTGAAGGGAATGTGTAGCATTCACCGTCACTCGTTATGTAAACAGTATTTTGCGATGCTGCAATTCCTCCTGCATGACCGTAATAATCATCACCATTCGTTGTTTTTAACGGATATGCTCCAATAAGTTCACCTGTTGAAGCATTTACCGCCATAATCATTGAGGGAAATTTTTCTTTATCATAGTAGCCGGTAATTAAGAAACAATCAGTTGTTTCATCGTAGCATATTCCTTGTGGAATTATTCCTTCTTTAAGACCCGGAATGATAAAAGATTCTTCAAAATTATTAAAAAATATTTCAAATTCATCTTTTGTTTTTATTTTTGTTTTTCGTATAACTGATGACTGTGAAATAACATTTGTTATTTTGCCCTGCCGAATAACACTTGTTCCGTCGCAAGAACATAAAATCGTTAATACCATTAGGCAAGATATGATTTTAATTAGAGATTTTTTCATTATAATACTCCGTTAATCTAAAATAAAAACCCCTGAACAGCTTGTTCAAGGGGGATGGAGCGGATGACGAGGCTCGAACTCGCTACCTCCACCTTGGCAAGGTGGCGCTCTACCGGATGAGCTACATCCGCATATATTATGGAATGCTTTTTAAATATACACCTGAGAAAATAATTTGTCAATACTATCATGTCTTTTACAAAAACTTTATAATAAAACAATTTATAAAATTTATTGAATAGATAAAAGTAAAAGTCACCCTCGTAAAACAAAGGTGACTTTTTGGTGGACCATCAGGGACTCGAACCCCGGACCAACCGGTTATGAGCCGGTTGCTCTAACCAACTGAGCTAATGGTCCTCAGTTACAACGATAAAGATTATATTAAATTACCATTAATTTGTCAAGTGTTTTATTTATAAAAAATCAAATTAAATATTGTTGATTTAATTATTCTCATTTGGTATAATTTTTTATATATTTCATATGAGGTGAGGACTTGAAAAAGCAACTTATAACTTTTATTTCTTTGATTTTATCATTGTGCCTTTTATTTTCACTTTCCACATTAGTTTATGCTGTGGATAATGAAAATAGTATTATTTTGTATGCTTCTTCTGAGGGGACTGATAAAGCGATAGGTACAATTGATTCTCCGCTTTCAGTTAAAGGTGCGAAGGAATTATTAAAAAAATACAAGGATACATATAGTTCTGCTACAGTATATCTTTTAGGTGGAACGTATTATTTTGACGAATCCCTTGATTTCACTTCAGATGATATGCCGAATGTTTCTTATGAAGCTTATGAGAATGAGGTCGTCGAATTTTCGGGTGCCGAACCGATTACAGGGTTCGAAAAAACCAAAGTAAACGGTGTTAATGTATTTAAAACGAAAATTGACACAACAAAAAATAATTGGTATTTCAAATCATTGTTTAAAGGTAAGAAACAGCTTCCTGTTCCAAGATTTCCTGAAGAAGGTTATTTTACAGTTAAAGATACCTGTCCGGAAGATGATTTGTGGACAGAAGAAAACAGACCTTGGGAATATACATTAGGTCAACGCTCTTTTATTGCTGATACAAAAGATGTTTCTTCCAAATTCCATAACTTTGAGGATGTTAATGTTCGTATACTGCATTATTGGCACGATGAATTGATGAATATAAAAGCGATGGATCCTAAAAGCGGTAAAATCAGTCTAACAAGAGCATCTACGATGCTTATAAATGATATTGACCGTTACTATTTCGAAAATGTTTTCGAGGCTTTGGATGATCCCGGTGAATGGTATCTTGATAGCAAAAGTGGTTATCTTTATTATGTTCCGCAAAAAGGCGACAATGTAAAGGATCTTGTTTTATATGGTTCAACTCTTGATAAGTTTGTTGAAATCAATGGTGTTGATGGTATAACCTTTAAGGGTGTCAGATTTATGCAGACCGATTGGGAAATCCCTAAGCATGAAGCGGATGCGGATTCTAATTGGTATGTAGATAATGATATTGATTTTGCTCAGGCTGCTATAAATGTGAAAGGTGTATTTAATGTCAAATACGCTAAGAATATCCATGTTATAAATTGTGAATTTATAAATATTGGTGGCTCCGGTGTTGAATTTCTTAATGGGGTAAAGGATTCTTCAATAGAAAATTGTTATTTTAATAATATTGCCGCTACGGGGATTTTTGTTGGTGGAAAAAACTGTTACCCTGAGGAGGCGGATTTCACAGAAAATATTATAATTAGAAATAACGAAGTAAATAAGTATGGAAGAAAGTTTTTTTGTGCTATAGGTATTCAAATTACATACTGTGATAATGCTGATGTAGTAAATAATGAGATACATAATGGTTATTATACAGGTATTTCCTGCGGTTGGGTATGGGGATATGACTATAATGCCACTAATAATATCAATATTTCACGAAATTTGATTTATAACATCGGTCAGGGTTGGTTATCTGATATGGGCGGTATTTATATGCTCGGAAAACAGCCTGGTACTGTTATCAGCGAAAATGTTATTCATAATGTATCTGCAGATCCCGGTGAAGGTGGTTATGGCGGATGGGGTATTTACCTTGACGAGGGTAGCTCATATATGAGGGTTGAAAAGAACCTTGTTTATTCTTGTGGTAGTCAGGGCTTGAATATCCATTACGGTGAAGGAAATCTTATACGTAACAATATTTCTGCTTTAAATAAGGATGGTCAGGTTGCAGTAGGCAACAGGGATGAGGGACATTCATCTGCATTGTATTGTAATAATATTTATTTAACAAAGGATAATGCACCTGTTTACTTGAATATGCTTAATCCGGATCATTTTTCTGATAACGGAAACCTTATGTGGAGTGTTTCAGAAGGTGATAAGCTTTATTTTGATACTGCTGAATATATACTCGGATTCGATAGTGCTGTAAAAAACGGATTTGTTAAAAACGCACTTGTTTCTGATCCTCTTTTTAAAGATGTTAAAAATTTTGATTTTACTCTCGCAGAGGATAGCCCTGCATTTTCATTATATTTTGAAGCATGGGATTATAGTGTTGCAGGTACCGAAAAAGATACAGTTATTGGTATCGGAAGATTAGGTGGTCTTACAAAATATAACGATAATTCAGAGCATCAGCCCGATAATGTATTTAAGCATAACACTATTTCATATGTAATTTATGAAAATGTGCCGTTGATTATCTGCATTATTTCTATGGTTATTCTGGCATTTTGGTTCATTATCAACTTGAAGGGTAATAAATTCGGGTTTGATATTATATCTGTCATCGCTGCAATGGTTTTGTCTGTTGCTTTGTATTATTTATATATCGAATGGATTGAAGTCGTTTACTACATTGTTGCACTTCTTTATGGCTTGTTCTTAACAATAATACCATATCATTTAAGAAAGGTTAAAAATAGCAAGAAGTTAAAGCTGTTCTTCATAATTCATACTATTCTTGCGGCCGGTATTTTCTTAGGGTTAACCGGATTATTCAATTTCCTTATTGCATCAGGCTCACCGATAGTTATTCTCATCAGTTTAACTGTTTGTTTGTCATATATCTTTGTTAATTCAATATTGTATGTTTTAGCTTCAAAAAAGGCTGAATAATTTAAAAGGTAGTTTTTATGTGTGTTTATAACTTTGATTTCAATGTCTTATCCGAAAATTCTGATGCGAATATCACGTTAGATAAATGTATAAAAGGTGATATTTTTTACCTTACGGTGTGTCTAAATCAGAAAGCGGCCGTTTCTCCTGAAGCATTTTCTGTTAAATGGATAATTTCAGGTGTGGGGTGCAATTCTTTGTGGCGTCCTTTTGAACGAAACCATACATTAAAACCCGATTGGGGTAAGAATGTTGGTCAATCAAGACTTGCTTCAGGACTCCCAATATATCAGGTTGTATCTGCTGAGGATAAAAACACAATCTGCTTCAGTGTTTCCGATGCGGATACACCCATAAAATTAAAATCCGGATATATTGAAGAAACAGCAGAAATAGAATGTGAGATTGAATTTTTTCATATTCCTACAAATCCTATCAAAGAATATAAGGCAATTGTACGTATTGATATGCGTAATGTACCTTTTTACGAAAGTATTTATAGTACTGTTTCATGGTGGGAAAACGATTGTGGATATATATCTGCCCCTGTGCCTGATAATGCAAGATTACCTGTTGACTCCTTGTGGTACAGCTTTCATCAGAAGCTTGATCACAATAAGATTTTGGAAGAGTGCAAAAGATCTTATGAACTTGGTATGCGTACCGTTATTATTGATGACGGTTGGCAGACAGGGGATAACAACAGAGGCTACGCGTATTGTGGTGATTGGGAGATATTTGAACCAAAAATGGGAGATATGCCGTCTCTTGTTAATAAGCTTCACAAAATCGGTATGAAGGTTGTTTTGTGGTATTCTGTACCGTTTATCGGGATTAACTCAAAACGATTTGATGAATTTAAAGATATGTTACTTGATGAATCGGGGAATGAGATTGATTTCTTTGCTCTCGATCCAAGATACAAAAAAGTAAGGGAGTACTTATGCTCCATATATGAAAAAGCAGCCATCGATTGGTGTTTGGATGGCTTTAAGCTTGATTTTATCGATAGTTTTGTGTTAAAGGGTAAATCACTCGAATGTGATCCACGACGTGATTTTCAGTCATTGGAAGATGCGATTCACGCTTTGTTGTCTGAAGTGGTTACCAGGCTTCGTTCAATTAATCCGGAAATAATGATCGAATTCAGACAATCTTACATAGGCCCTTCAATAAGAAAATATGGCAATATGCTTCGTGTCGGAGACTGTCCTGCGGATTATCTTTCCAATCGATCACAGATAATAGATTTGAGATTGACCTCGGGTAATACTGCAGTTCATTCTGATATGGTTATGTGGAATGATAACGAGAAGGTGGAAATTGCCGCGTTACAACTTGCTAATATTATTTTTGCTGTTCCGCAGATATCAGTAGATTTATCTTCTGTGTCTTCTAAACATAAACAAGCAATTAAGTATTATATTGATTTTTACAATAAACATAAGGATGTTTTATCTTTTGGGTATTTAACTGCCAAAAAACCAGAAACAGGCTACAGTCAGGCAACAATAACAAAGGATAATAAGTCTGTTGTTGCTGTTTATACCGATTCCGTTGTTAACGTTAACACAGATTACTGTGTTATAGTTAATGCATCTGATTTTAACAGCATCATAGTTAAAAACTGCAAAAACAAGAAATTTAAGCAGGTTAGTTGTTGCGGAGATGTTTTATCTGATGGATTGATTGATAACGATATTTTCGAAATTCCTGTTACTATTGCTGGATTGGTTTTTGTAAATAATTAAAAATATCCCTGGTGCATATAGCATCAGGGATATTTTCTGTAAAAAAATAAACTGCCGATAATTTATCGACAGTTTGTGGCAGGGGCACTAGGGCTCGAACCCAGGACACGCGGTTTTGGAGACCGCTGCTCTACCAACTGAGCTATACCCCTGTGTCAAAACACTACTACATTATACAATAATTTTTATGTTTGTCAACAGTTAATTTTTTATTTTTGCGAAATTTACAATAATAATAAAATTCTATTATAATTCACAACAATTAAATTTTTTGTTAATTATTGTATTATACTTGTAATTAATTATCGTATCTGCTATAATAATTTAGATTATTTCCTGGGGGATGATATCAAAATATGAGTTATCAATCTTTTACATTTTTTGCATTCGTTGCCTGTGCACTTGTGCTTTATTACATAGTGCCCGGCAAAATGCAAAAGTATGTTCTTTTATTGGCGAATATTGTGTTCTATATTTGCTCTGATATTAAATACCTTCCTTTCCTTGCAGGTACCATGCTTGTATCCTGGTTATGCGGAAGACTTATGGGCAAAAACTATGAGAAAGAAAAATTAGAGTTAGCCCAATGTTCAGTTCCTGCCGAAAAGAAGGTTGTAAGAGCGAAATATAAGAAGAAATCTAAAACAGCACTTATTATTTCGCTTGTTGTTATTGTGGGTCTTCTTGTTGTTTGTAAGTATACAAGATTTTTCTTCGAAAATATTGACAAGCTTATTGATATAGGTGATTCTTCTGCTTTAAAAATTATTGTTCCGTTAGGTATTTCCTTCTATACCTTTATGGCAATTGGGTATATGCTTGATATTTTCTGGAAGAGATATACTTACGAAAAATCATTTATAAATTATGCAGTGTTTCTTTCGTATTTCCCACACATAGTTCAGGGTCCGATTGACAGATACAATAAATTTGGTTCACAGTTACCTATTGAAACAAAGGTTAAGTTTGATTGGAATAATATTGTAAGCGGTGCTCAACTTGCTGTCTGGGGTCTTTTCAAGAAGCTTGTTATTGCCGACAGATTAAGTATCTTTGTTAATTCCATCTATGATAATTATGATGATTATTATGGAATAATTCTTGCTTTTGCAACTATTGTTTATTCTATTCAGATATATACTGACTTCTCGGGTTGTATTGATATTGTTTCTGGCGCATCCGAAATGTTTGGTATTAAACTTGCCAAGAATTTTAATCATCCCTATTTCTCCAAGTCTATACCTGAATTCTGGCGTAGATGGCATATTTCTTTAGGTGACTGGTTTACTGATTATATCTATTATCCCGCTTCAATGAGCAAGGTTGTTAAAAACATCAAGAAAAAAGTCGGAAATAAAAAAGTTTCTCAGATTCTTGCTTCATGCTTTCCGGTTGTTGTGGTTTGGCTTATTACGGGTATTTGGCACGGTGCCGCATGGAACTATGTTTTCTGGGGCTTATATTACGCAGTGATAATGGTTGGCGGAATTGTTTTTGCCGATGCTTTTACATGGCTTAACAATAAGCTTAAAATTGATGTTGAAAGCTTTTCATGGCAATTATGGCAAATGGTACGTACCTTTACTCTTTGTACTATAGGTCGTGTATTTTTCAGAGCACCCCGCTTTATCGTTTCTTTTGAAATTTTCAAAAGGATACTTGAAGGTGTTGGTCTTAAATTTGTTCTTGAGGATGCAATATATAACTACGGTCTTGATGCTCCCAACTTCAGATTTGCAATCGTTTCGGTTATTATTTTACTTGTCGTTGATATTCTTCAGGAGAAATTCTCGTTACGTGAGAAGATTAATTCCCAGGGTATTGTATTCCGTTGGTTGATTTTCCTTGTTGGTATTTTTGCAGTTATTATTTTTGGTGTATATGGTCCCGGCTATGATGCCGCGAGCTTTATATATGAACAATTTTAAAATTAAAGGAGTTTTTTAAAATGAACGAACTTAAAGCAGCATTACAAGAAGCATTCCCCAGTGTTGATTTCGATACAGAAAAAGCACTTGTTGACAATGGTATTGTTGATTCTCTTTCAATGGTTATGATTATCAGCATTATCGAGGATTTATTTGATGTTTCAGTTACTATGGAATATATTCAGCCTGAATACTTCCAGTCTGTTGAAACAATGTGGGAAATGGTAGAAGAATTACAATAATTTTAATTCATTTAGGAGAAGGATATGAAAAAAGCAAGAAATTTAGTTACCATATTTATTGGTCCTTTGTTGTTCCTTGCCGCATACTTTTTGTTACCTGAATCAGTATTCCCTGAAGCGGCTGTCCGTGGTGCTGTTGGTACCGTTGCTTGGATGGCTTTTTGGTGGATTACTGCACCTGTTGATTATGCAGTTACTGCATTTTTACCCATAGGCATTAATGCACTTTTTCAGTTTGTTGATATGTCAACAATTATCTCAAACTATGCATCTGAAACAATTTTGCTTTTGCTTGGTGCATCAATAATTGTTGTTTCATGGGAAATTACAGGTCTCGATAAACGAATTGCAATTAAATTTTTATCATTAATAGGTGGTAAATTTTCTGTACAAATAATTTTTTGGTTTATTTTATCAGGTCTTTTATCGGCTGTTCTTCCTAACGCAGTTGTTTGCGCAACTATTACACCAATAGCTGTTTCTATGCTTAAATTTATTGGTGAGGGAGATATTTCGAAAAGTAAAAAAGGTTCAGTTATTTTATTGACTATTGTTTATGCAGCAGGTGCCGGTGGTCTTGCTACACCGCTTGGCGGTGCAATGAATCTTGTTACAGTTGATTACATTGAGCAGTTAACAGGTGAAGAGTATATGTACACCTCGTGGGTTGTGCGCTTTTTACCCATTATGATTGTCCTTTTTGCATCTAATATCATTTATCTTTTAAGATATTGCAAAAAAGGAGAGAACCTTGCGGGTTCAAGAGATTATTTTGCATCTGTTTACAAAGAGCTTCCTAAAATGACTTTTGAGGAAGGACTCTCTTTAGTGCTTTTCCTTGTTCCTACCATACTCTCTTTTTGCCGTCAGTTCTATCAGGACTATCTTCCGGGTCTTAAACCGGCATACATATTTATTATTTGTGCTATTCTTTCCTTCTTTATTAAACGTAAAGATGGTTCAAAGGTTATGCTTTGGAAAGATGTTCAAAGCAAAATTGTATGGGATCTGATTTATGTTTTTGCAGGTGGTCTTGCATTAGGTACACTTATTAACGGTAGCGGTGCTGCAAAGTGTATTGGTGACCTTGTTGCTTCAATGAATCTTGATGGCGGTTTTGTTACTGTTTTAATAATTGTTACAATCACAATTCTTCTTTCAGACGTTACAAGCAATACGGCTACTGCAGCTGTTGCAATTCCAATTGTTATCAGTATTGCTCAGGGTATAGGTAAAGATCCTATTCCTTATGTTTACATAGCATCAATCGGTGTTAACCTTTCCTATATGCTTCCGACATCAATCAGGGCGATTCCGGTTGGTTACGGTCTTAAGCCTAAGTTTATGCTTAGGGAAGGTGTACCGCTTACTATTATTGTTATTCTTTTGATGTCTGTTGTCGGTTATCTTTTGTTGAAATACTGGCCGGCATTCAGTACAGTCTGATAACAACATTTAATCTATTTCGGAGGTTTCGATATGTTTCGTTCTGTTGTAGAGGCTGTTTTTTCACATGCTGAAAATAAGCCTGAAAAATTATGCCTTGCTGATGAAACACGCGAGGTTACATATTCACAATATAAGGAAGAAATTTGCAAAATGGCATCTTACCTTATCAAGCTTGGTGTAAAATCAGGGGATAGGGTACTTGTTGAAGCATCTCAGACAGTTTCTTATCTTGCTCTTGAGCTTGCAATTCAGCTTATCGGTGCAATATTTGTTCCTGTTGAAAGAAATTGTGCTTGGAACAAAACAGAAAGAATAATGAAATTAAGCGGATCAGTTATTGCAGTTATTCTGAAGCCTTGCGAAGCTGATGCTGAAAATGTTTATCTTTTTACTGATTTTTGTGAAAATGCAGCTAAAGAGGAAGCTTATAATTATACAGAGCTTCCCGAAAGCTCTACTGTAAGTGAAATTCTTTTCAGTACCGGTACAACAGGTACCGAAAAGGGCATTGTTCTTTCACATGATAACGATATTGCCCTTGCTGAAAACGTTATGTATGGCGTAAAAATGCTTGAGGATAACGTTGAATTAATTCCTTCACCAATGAACCACAGTCATGGCTTAAGACGTTATTACGGTAATATGGTTAAGGGTGCAACTGTTATTCTTATTACAGGTGCAATGAACGTTAAAATGTTCTTTGCGATGATGGATAAGTACAAGGTTAATTCATTAGACCTCGTTCCTACTGCACTTAGCGTTTTACTTAAGCTTTCTAAAAATAAATTTGCTGAGTATAAAGATATTATCAGATATATTCAGTTCGGTTCTGCTCCGCTTGTTGTTGCGGATATGGAAGCAATCAAGGGTATGCTTCCTGATACAAGACTTTATAATTTCTACGGTAGTACAGAGAGTGGTTGTATCTGTATTTACGACTTTAATACAGAAAACGATAAAGAAAAATGTATCGGCAAACCTGCTTATAACGTTAAAATTTCTATTGTTGATGATGATAGAAATGAAATTGAATCATCTGCTTCAAATACAGGTCTTGTTGCAAGCTACGGCAGAATGAATATGGTTGGCTATTGGCAGGATGAAAATGAAACAGCCAAGGTTATGAAGGATGGTTTTATTTATTCCAACGATGAAGCCTACTTTGATGAGGATGGCGATATTATCCTTTTAGGCCGTAAGGGTGACGTTATAAATACCGGTGGTAACAAGGTTTCACCTGATGAAATCGAAGAGGCTGCGTCAAAGCATCCTTCTGTTGCTGATTGCGGTTGTATCGGTGTTCCCGATCCTATAAAAGGTAGTGTTCCGAAGCTTTTTGTGCAAATTAAGGAAGGTTACGAATTCGATCAGATTTCAATCCGTTCACATCTTGCTCAGTTACTTGAGCCATACAAGGTTCCTGCATATATTGTTCAGATTGATAAGATTCAGCGTAGCTTTAACGGAAAAATTCTTAGAAGGGTGTTGAGAGAACTGGATGTATAAAAAAGTTATTAAAGCAATTTCCGCGGTTTTGATTTTTGCTTTGCTTTTTACTGCAGTTCAAGATCTTTTGGTTGGTGCCGAGGATGATAGAACACCTATGCGATTAAATGGCTTCTACGATGCCCCCGAGGGTAGCTTAGATGCGGTTTTCTTAGGTTCAAGTGCTACATACACATTCCTTGTTGCACCCTATGTATGGCACGAATATGGTGTAACCATTTATCCTTATGCTTCACAGGCACAGCCTATTGAGGCAGCTAAGTTTATTATTGAGGATGCACGTAAAACTCAACCCGATGCCGTATATATTGTTAATGTATCGGCTATTAATGGCGGTGTGACACCTGCCTGGTTGCATGTTTTGTTTGATAATATGCCGTTTTCAATTAATAAACTTCAGGCTGTTGACTATATATGTGATGCATTCGGATACACTTCATTAGAGGATAAAATGGAGTATGTTGTTCCGATTATAAAGTACCATGACAGATGGTCACAGTTAACTGTAGCCGATTATAACCCCGGTACTGATGATTATATGACGGGAAATCATTATTACAGTTTCCTCAAGTTATCAAAAAACGTTGGTTCTATTGGTCCGACGGAATATGTTGAAGGCACGGTCATTCCCGAAAGTATCGATAAGGCTGTTAATGACCTGATTCAGTATATAGAAAAAGAGGATGTTAAGGTGCAGTTTGTTGTTACTCCACAGAGTATCAAAAATCATGAAAAGGCTGCAATACTTAATGCTACTGTAAACAAAATAGAATCTGCAGGCTATGACGTTCTTGATATGAGAGCGGAATATGAAGCAGTTGGTATTGATTTTGCAGTTGATTATTATAACGCTGGTCACACAAATATGCATGGTGCTATAAAAACATCAGCTTATCTGACAGAGAATCTTATTGATAAATTCGATTTAAAAGATAAACGCGGTGATGATGAATATAAGCATTGGGATGTAGCTACAGATAAATATTATTCTGAATTTTTCTGTGATAATCTTATTGATGCTGATATGAAATATATCAAAACAGATTTATCTGAGTTTTTAGTTAAAAAGTAATTTTGAAGGTTGTTCGTAATGAAAAAGGTTGTTAAAGCTATAGTAAAAGTTGTTGTTTTTATAATGATTTTTACATTTATTTTTAATAGCGTTACAGAAGTTCTTGTTGCTCAGGGTAAAATGGATTTCCAGGGAATTCATGGCTTTTATGATGAGCGAGAGGACTCCCTTGATGCTGTTTACATTGGCTCAAGTAACTGCTTTGCTTACTGGAATCCCTTGATTGCCTGGGAAGAATACGGTATTACTGTAAGGTCATTTGCTTGTAATACACAACCTTTTTATGCAGTAGAATATCTTATTAAAGAGGCAAGAAAAACCCAAGAAAATGCGGTGTTTGTTGTTAATATCAACACTTTGAATGACGATACAGTTAATTTCCAGCAAATGCACAAGCTTCTTGATTCTATGCCTAATTCGCTTAATAAGTTAGCTCTTACTAAACGACTTTCTGATATTGGTGATTATTCATTTGAAGATAGACTTGAATTCTATTTTCCTATAATAAGATATCATTCCCGTTGGAGTGAATTTACACTTGAAGATGTGAAGGGGATTGAGCCTAACGGATTCAAAGGTGCTGTTATTTACAGACCATATCTTACTTATGTTGAAAACGTTAAGGCTGATTATATTTCAACCGACAAAAGAACAGAGCTTACTGATGAAATACTTGTTGCGGTTGACAGTCTTCTTGATTACTGCGACAAGGAAGATATCGAGGTTTTATTTGTTACTGTTCCTCAGGTTCGCGAAAGATACTATGATATTGAGAAATATAATACTCTTAACGATATAATTGAGGAACGAGGCTACAAAACACTTAGTCTTATAAATAATCCCGAAATTATTAATCTTGATTTTGAAACAGATTTTTACAACAACCACCATACAAATATTCATGGTTCTGTAAAATTTACCCATTATGTTTCGGAATATCTTATCGACAATTATAATTTCACTGATAAGAGAGGTAATCCTGAGTATGAGGATTGGGATAGGGGACTTGAGAATTATAAATTGAAGGTTAACCCCCATTTCCTTGATTTTGAGTGGACTGATAAGCGTGATTATAGCCTTGTAAACCCACAACCTACTTGTGATTACCGCAGTAAATCCATTCATGTTGATTGGAATGAGGTTGAGGGTGCAGACGGTTACTCAATTTACCGTAAGGTCGGCGGCTTAAGTGAGTGGGAATGTATCAAAAACGTTGATTCTACAAGCTTTACGGATTACGAGGTTGAAGTTGGTAAGGTGAATTACTATACTGTTGTTCCGTATTCTTTAAAGAATAACCAGAAATATTTTGGTTTCTTTGAGTACAAGGGTATTCGTGTAGAGATTAATTAAATTTAAAAATAAATAAAAACCATCGCAAGATAAAAATGCGGTGGTTTTTTTGTTGCTTTTATATTTTTTGAATCTTGCATCAGTATAGATAAAAAGAAAACCACACCTTACGGTATGATTTTCTTCTGAAGACTCACCCTAATTTTAATACAAATGCACCCCCTTAGCTCAAAAGGGGGTGCAAAGTCATTTTAGGGGTGCATTTTTAGGATAAGGGGGTGCAAATCGGGTTCAGGGGGGGCAAATTTTATTAGTTCAACTCTGCTTTAAATCTAAGCAAGTACATTTGTTGTAACCACTCTGGCTGTTTATCGAGTTCGGATTCCAATTTGGTAAGCGTTCGCTTGCCGACCCTTCTATCAAAAATCGCAAACATTCTGATTAGCGGATTATTTGAGCGTAGACTTTCTTGGATATCCTGGTTGCGATAATTCTCGAGGGCATTACAAAATTCCTCGTCAGTATATTCTGTTCGATCCGTTATAGGGTGTTTTTCAAGTAATGGCCAAAACTCTACCCAATACTCGGCTATGCCACTTGGATTCTTATTACTCGTATATCCATTATCAATAAAATAGGAGTTAACAGTTTCCCACGAAAAGCGTTTCACTTGTTTGCCATCGATACAAATCTCGAAGATGTGGCACCCGTCCATCCCAACATAAGAAGTACAGCCATATCTAATTCTTCCTCGTAACGATTCTGCAAGCATATCCTGTTCCAAGTATTTCCTCATTCCGCTCCAAGAACCAAGTATTTTACTCATTCAATCACCGCCTTTTTCTTCATTATACTATAAAAAGAAAATAACCGCAACCTGCATCAAGGTTACGGTAAAAAATGAAATATTTGCCTTGCGGCAAATGTGAAATAACTCACTTCGTGAATTGTGAAATTTGATGCTACGTATCAAGTGAAATGAAATAAATCCCCTCACGCTCGCAGGCATTTCACATTGCGAAGCAATATTTCACGCGAAAAGCGTATTTCACAAATCCCGTAAGGGATTTATTTCGTTGAAAAAGACCTGTGCTTTGATACAAAGCAGGGTTCTTTTTCTGGCGGAGACGGCGAGATTCGAACTCGCGGGGGATTTCTCCCTAACTGATTTCGAGTCAGCCCCGTTATGACCACTTCGATACGTCTCCAAATAAATTAAAAAGTAAAATTCATAAATTACTGCCTTTGTATTGTATCAAAGCAAAATTGTATTGTCAAGATTACAAACTTATTATTTATTATATATTCTCTTATATATTATATATAGTTTGACTTTAAAATATAAATATGGTAATATCAAGATATATATGTATAAATTTATGAGGTGGTAATATGAAGAACAATTCTGTTGTTTTTTTCACCGATAATAAGGAAAAACATAAACACTTAATTAGTTTACTTGATAATAATACAAATCTCAGCTTGTGCACCTATTCCTCAGATAGCTGGGATGATATTGATTTTTACTCAAACAATAACGTTTGTTATGTGTTAGATGAAATGCCTCAGGATAACAAAGATGCTGTCTGGATTATTTCAAGACTTTCTGAGGATGGCTTATTTGCCGAAATTCCTGTTCTTTTTACTTCTTTTGAGGCTATGCTTGAATTCGACAGATTGGGTTTTGCATCCTTTGCGTTCGATATTTTACCTGAGCCTTTCGAATACGAGATTGCATATAGAAGATTTTTAAATATAATCGAGCTTCGTAACCTTAAGTTTCAGATTTCTAATCTTACCCAGATACATACAAAACGTATCCTTAATCAGGCTAACAAGCTAAAAGAACAAAGTGCTAAGATGCAGGCAATGAACTATGACCTTGTTGAACTTCTTGTTGCTGCTATTGAAAGCCGAGATTTGGAATCGGGTCAGCATATCAAGCGTATACGATACTTCACAAAGGCTTTAACGGATGCAGTTGCTGAGCAATGTCCCGAATACTCAATTACTAAAGAGCAGGCTGAGTATATTTATTATGCTTCATCTGTTCATGATATAGGTAAAATTGCTATTCCTGATGCAATAATGCTTAAATCCGGAAGACTTACGCCTGATGAGTTTGACATTATGAAAACTCATACAGTACGCGGTTATAATCTTTTAAACAAGCTTGATGGTATAAGCGTACAGAATCAGTATTTTAAATATTGTCAGGAGATATGCAGATATCATCATGAACGTTGGGATGGCAGAGGATATCCCGAAGGCTTAGTTGGTGATGAAACACCTATTTCTGCACAGATTGTTGCATTATGCGACTGTTATGATGCTTTAACAAGCTCAAGACCGTATAAAACTGCTTTATCTCATCAAGATGCAGTTGATCTTATTCTGAGTGGCGGATGCGGCGCTTTTTCTCCTCAGATATTAAAATGCTTTAACTCTGTTTTAAGTGAATTTAATCGAATCGAAAGTGAATTTAAAAACCATAATACAGAGTCGGAGGATGCGGTATTCAAGCCGATATCTATTGAAACAATTAAATCTTCCTCCGATAATTCTACATACATTTCAAAGCTATCTGAAAGTGAAGAACGCATTATTTCATCTCACGATATTGTTTTTGAGGCAGACATTAAAAACGGTTATTTTTCTGTTTTGCGTGGTTCTTGGACAAACTTTTTCCCTTATGTTCCAAAGAACTTTACTGAGGTTATTGCTCAATGTTTGAAGCTTTGTCATCCTGCTGATGCAGCGCGTTTTGCTTCAAAAGTTAATATCCCTGCTTTTTCTGAATTGTGCAAAAGGGGTAAAACTAAAACACGTGTTGAATTCCGTCTTATCTATGATGGAATAGAGTATCTTGCAGTTGGTGTTATTGTTTTTGTTACTGATGATGATAAAAATCTTATCGGCTTAAATGGAATTTTCAACATTTATGACGACGAAGAAATTCTTGTTGATATTAAGCGCGGCTTCGGTGTAACCGATACCCTGACAGGACTTTCTTTACAAAAACAATTTGAAAAAGATGTTAATGCTTATATTAAAGATAACCTGAATTCCAAAAGCCTGTTGATTCATATTGATATTGACGATATGAGTATGTGCAATAATATTTTTGGTTATGAATTCGGTAACGCTTTGATTAAAGAATTTGCATCAAAACTTCGCTCTATTTCGAATACAAATACAATCCTTTGTAAAGCAACTTCGGATAAATTTCTTCTTTTTGTTAAAAACGTTACTAATCAGGCAGAGGTTGTTATTTTTATTGAGAATTTACATAACCTTTTAAGAAAGCCCTACAGTACGGCAACAGAAAGTGGTGAGTTTACCGCATCAATGGGTATTGCCAGATATCCAAATGACGGCAAGGATTTCAAATCACTTGCCATAGCATCGGAATACGCTGCAAAAACTGCCAAAATCAACGGTAACAGCAGTTATGCATTCTTTAATAATTCTATGCAAAGCTTTACAAACTACAGCACAGAAGAGTACGGTGGTAAAAAGAGGAATGATGACGATGGCGATGATTATACGCCTAAATTTATTCCTGTTGTTGATGCAAAAACAGGGGATCTTGTTTGTTATGACTACATTCCGTATTCAATGTATGAAGATTCAGTTTGTCTTACCACCGAGGCTTATTATGAATTAAATAAAGACTCTGCTAATTCAAAGAATCTTACTGTTTTATCCATTAAATCACTATTATTTACACTTATTTCCATTAAGCGTAAAGTAAAGAATATTCCTCCGGTTTCCGTTTATGCGACAATTACCGGTGATGATTTGCCAAGCTTTATTCAAGAATTGAGTACATTTACTTCTGAAAATGATTGCTCAGGAATTGACTTATGTATTTTATTCCCACAAGATATTCTTGAAGAAGTACATATAAGTAGAATAAAATCTTTTTCTGAATATATTCATAAACTTGGTTTTAAAATCGGTCTATATCTTCTTGGTTCAAGATATATTCATAATCGTTGTCACTCATGGGGTGTCTTTGATCGATTTGTTATGAAATCCGAATATATTGAGCATTCTATCGGTTCAAGCAAATATCTTAAATATTGCTGCGATACGCTTAATGTTCTTAAAAAGTTCGTTTCTGATCTTACTATTCCTACCTTTGTAAGTGATTATGACAAAGAGGTTATGTTTGGTGCAGGCGTATGTGATTTCTCGGTTTGTGAAGAGCCTATAAGCGGTACAACAAAGCTTATAAAAGATTATAACGGTCGTAAGGTTAAAGTCAAAAAGCATGTAAGCGATTCCGGTATAATCAGGGATCTTGATCCGGCTATTGTATATCACGATATTATCAACAGTAAGCTTGCTTGGTTATTCTATGATACGAACAACAAAAATTTCAGTGTATCTGCTAATATCGAAGAGGTTCTCGGTGTTAACATTTTTAATTCAAAAGAAGCTCCAAGTGTTAATAAAATTTTGAGTATGATGCATCCGGATGATGTTTCGGTATTTCTTGCCGAATTATCCAAAGTTCGTATGAATCTTGATGCTGTTAATTTCTCTCTTCGCTTAAAAATGAAGGAAGATAGTGATATTTACAACACATTCGGTATCACTATTATCGGAGTTGTTGGTGATGTAGGTTCGCATATCCGATACCAATGCTCAATTACAAAGCTTTCATAATT
Source organism: Acutalibacteraceae bacterium (assembly GCA_045647125.1). Classification (GTDB taxonomy): domain Bacteria; phylum Bacillota; class Clostridia; order Oscillospirales; family Acutalibacteraceae; genus DTU089. The sequence goes on from JAZRLZ010000035.1 coordinate 61,559, forward strand.
GTTTTTTTAAGCTTTCTAAAACTTTCTTTTCAATTCTTGATACATAAGATCGTGAAATGTTCATTTTATCCGCTATTTCACGTTGTGTTAAAGGATATGTACCGTTAAGTCCATATCTGTATATTAAAATTTCTTTTTCTCGGGATTTGGGCATATTTTTGATGATTTGATCAAGCTTTATTATCTTGTTTTTTGTATCAATATCATCAACAATCGTGTCATTTGTTGCGATGATATCCATTAAAGTTAGCGGATTACCTTCGTTATCTGTTTCTATAGGCTCATCAAATGATATTTCAAGTGAGTTTTTCTTGCTTGCTCTGAAATGCATTAATATTTCGTTGTCAATACATCTTGCACAATATGTTGCAAGTTTAACACCTTTTTCAGGTCTGAATGAATTGATACCTTTTATTAAACCTATTGTGCCTATTGAAATTAAATCATCCTGATCTGTGTTTTGTGCATAATATTTCTTTACAATATGTGCCACAAGCCTCAGATTATGTTTGATTAATTTTGCTTTTGCTTTTTCATCACCGCTTACAAAAGCGTTCACCGCATCTGCTTCTTCTTTTTCTGACAATGGCTTTGGGAAAGAATCAGCATCGGTTACGTGTAAAATTAAAAAAATCATATTTGCAACTATCGATAAAATATCCATAAAAGCTCCTCAAGTTGTTTTTATATATTTTATTCAGTCTGTGTATATGATTTGCAAGTCCCAAAGTGAGGTATTATGAAAAAAATCGAACAATATCGTACTACGGTGCGAGTTACGGCTATTTCCATCTTTAGTTTATTATCTACTGCAGTTTATTTCTGGGTATGGGATTTTGTTTATAATCCTGATTTTGAACATCCGTATATAGGTAAAGGTAAGCTTTTTATTATTGCTGTGTATTTCGGAGTATTGCTTGTTACCGCCTTAATATTAGGTGCTTATCGAGTCGATGAATTAAGACGAGGGGAAATAATATTCTACGGTATTATAGCTTTGTTTTTTGCTAATGCAATTGCCTATGCCCAGATTTGTCTTATAAAAGCAGTTCTTGCTAATATTTCGGGAATGCTATTTATTATTCTTATTCAGCTTCTTGGTCTTATTATCTGGACTTATTTGGCTACAGGAATTGTTCATGCAATGAATCCTCCTGAAAAAATGATAATAATTTATGGTAGCCATCTTGCAACTGAGATTGTATACAATATGAGTCAGATGGAGGAAAGATATGTTATTTCTGAATCTGCCAACGTTGACGAGGGCTATGATAAGCTTGTTAAAAGAATTGAGAAGTTTGATAGTGTAATTATTTGCGATGTTCCTGCAAGATTAAGAAATGATTTACTTAAATTTTGCTACCAGGAAAATAAAACTATTTACGTTATTCCGAAAATTTCTGATATTATTGTCAGAAGTGCTTCTGATATTACATACTTTGATTCACCGATCTTACGTTCTGCATCTACAGGTATAACATTTGAACAAAGGATAGTTAAAAGATTTTTGGATTTTGTTCTTTCTTCATTGTTACTTATAGCTATTTCACCTATATTTTTACTTGTTGCATTCGCCATTAAGGCTTATGACGGTGGTCCCGTATTTTATAAGCAGAAAAGATGTACTATTGACCTTAAGCCTTTTGATATTATTAAATTTAGAAGTATGGTTGTTGATGCGGAAAAAAACGGACCTCAGCCTGCTGTTGATAACGATAAACGAATTACACCCATTGGTAAAATAATCCGTGGATTACGTATTGATGAATTACCACAGCTTATTAACATCATTAAAGGTGATATGTCTATAGTAGGTCCAAGACCCGAAAGAATAGAGCACGTTGAAAAATATTCAGAAGAAATCCCTGAGTTTGTATGCAGATACAAGGTTAAAGGTGGTCTTACCGGCTACGCGCAAGTATTTGGTAAATACAATACATCTGCTTATAACAAGCTTAAAATGGATCTTATGTATATCCAGAACTACTCTCTTGCGTTGGATTTCAAGCTTATTCTTATGACGGTTAAAATACTTTTCAAAAAGGAAAGTACAGAGGGCTTCAAAGTTAAGGGCAAAAACGACAAATGATTTTTGGAGAATAAAATGAATTTATATTATATGATTCTTGCCGGTGGTGTAGGCTCACGTATGAAATCACCTGAGCTTCCAAAACAATACTTAAAAATTGGTGATGAACCTATCATTATCAAAACTATTAGAAATTTTGAAGATTACGGCTTATTCAGGGCAGGTGTTATATGTTGTCCTGTTGACTGGATTGAATACAATAAAGCATTGTTGCTTGAATACGGAATTTCTTTAGATCATATCAGTATTGTTCCCGGCGGAAATAACAGAAATAATTCCGTCAAAAACGGATGCAGATATTTGGTTGAACAGTATAATACTCATCCCGATGATATCATTCTGACACACGATGCTGTAAGACCGTTTATTGATTCAAGAGTTATAAAGGATAACATTGAAGCGGTTAAAGATTTTGGCGCGTGTAATACGGTTATGCCTATATTTGATTCAGTTATCCGAAGTACAACCGGCGATTTTTTTACAGAGCATCTTCGCAGGTCAGAGCTTTTTAGAGTACAGACTCCGCAATCCTTCAAGCTTGATGAATTAAATAATCTTATTAATTCACTTTCTGAACAAGAGCTTGAGGAATATACGGACGTTGCTTCAATTTTCGTTGATAGGGGATATAGAGTTAAACTTGTAGAAGGTCTTGACCAAAATATTAAAATAACTACACCCTTTGATATGGCGGTTGCACAGACTATTACAAACAATAAACCATAATTTAAGTGTTTTAATATTAATTTATTACATTTATTTTGTTTTTTTGAAAAAAGTATTTCACTTTTAATAATTATGTGATATAATTATTTAGTTAAAAAAGTTTTTTATTATATGCGTTATATTAAGGGGGACTTTAATTAATGGCTGCTAATCGAAATAAAGCTAAAAAACAAAGAAAGAAGCATCCGGTGTTAAGAGTATTCTTCAGCACTGTTTTTGTTGTTGTTTCTATTTGTATTGTTTGTGCAAGCGTTGCTGTTTCTTATGTTTATAATTATTCAATTAATTATATAAACAATGAAGAAAATAAAATGGACCTTGACGTATACAAGGCTAACCAAGCACAAACAAGTATTATTTATGCTTATGATGAGAATCAGAAACTTATCGAGCTTTTGAGACTTCATGGTGAGGAAAACCGTGTATGGATTGAATATGATGAGATTCCGCAGACAATGGTCGATGCTTTCCGTGACCTCGAGGATAAGCGTTTCTATGAGCATCAGGGTGTTGACTGGACACGTACAATTCTTGGTGTTGTTAAATCAGGTTTTGAGCAGGGTGGTTCAACTATCACTCAGCAGCTTATTAAAAACCTTACGGGTGAAAACGGTCGTACGGTTTCTCGTAAATTCTTTGAGATTCTCAATGCCTTGAATCTTGAACAGAACTACAGTAAAACTACAATTATGGAGTTCTACCTTAATACTGTATACCTTGGTAATGGTTGTTACGGTGTAAAAACTGCGGCAGAAACTTACTTCGGTAAAGATGTTGAGGATCTTAATGCGGCAGAATGTGCTGTTATTGCTTCAATTACTCAGGCACCAGGTGCGCTTGATCCGTTAGCTCATCCCGAGGATAATGCTGAACGTCAGCTTTATTGTCTTAAATGTATGTATGAGCAGGGTAGCCTTACAAAGAAGGAATATAATGAAGCTAAAAACTTTGAACTGGTTTTCACAAACAGTGATAACTATAAAGGCAGTCAGGTAAAGGACGAAGAGGAAGAGCAGGTTATCGAATCTGATAAGGAATATACTGACGAAGAAATTGCCGAAATCGAGAAATCAAAAGCAGATTATGAATCATCGTATTATGTAGATTACGTTATTGATAATGTTATTGAAGATCTTATGGATGAATATGATCTTACTTATAACGAAGCATGGAAAAAGGTTTTCTTCGGTGGTTTAAGAATTTATGCTGCGGTTGACCTTGATGTTCAGGAAAAAGCTGAATATGTTTACGAAAACAGAACCGTTTTCCCAAGTGAAGCAGATACTGAGGAGTATCCTGCAGTACAGTCCGCTATTACGATTATGGATTATAACGGCAGAGTTGTTGCTATGGTCGGCGGTGCAGGTGAAAAGGATACATTCCGCGGTCTTAACCGTGCATCACAGTCAGCTCGTCAGCCCGGTTCATCAATTAAACCTATTTCTGTATACGCACCGGGTATTGATCAGGATGTAATCACTTGGTCAACAAAGGTTCAGAACTATGGTATCAAAGTTGGTTCATCTCGTTGGCCTACGAACTACGGCGGTAATGCAGGTTCTGCAAACTCCTTCGTAACTGTTCAACACGCTTTACAGCAGTCACTTAATACTTGTCCCGCTCAGATTTCACGTGTTATGGGACTTGAAACATGCTTTGATTTCCTTGTTGATGACTTAAGATTTACCACATTTGTTACTGATAAGGATAGTCAGTTCTACGATGCAAACTATTCAACTATCGCCGTTGGTGGTTGTAGTGAAGGTGTTACAACACTTGAAATGGCAGCTGCATTCTCTATCTTTGGTAACAATGGTTATTACTTTAAGCCTTATGGTTATTATAAGGTTACTAACAACGATGGTACTGAAGTTATCCTTAAATCGGGCGACGATGCAGGTGACCAGGTAATTAGCGAAAGCTCCGCAGGTGTTATGCGTAATCTTCTTAAAACCGTTGTTTCGGGCGGTACCGGTTCAGGTTACGGTGTGAGCGGTTTTGAAACTTTTGCTAAGACAGGTACAACATCTGATGATAAGGACCGTTGGTTCTGTGCAGGCACACCTTATTATGTTGCAGCCGTTTGGTATGGTTACGATGAGCCGAGAAGAATTACAAATGTTTCAGGTAACCCTGCAGGTAGAATCTTTAAAGAGATTTTTGACGACATTCATGAGGATCTTGATGATCTTGAATTCCCATCAGCAAGCGGTCTTGTTGCAAGAAGCTACTGCATATCTTCAGGAGACCTTGCAAGTTCAGGTTGTGCAAGAGCAACAGGTTACTACAAATCTTCAAATCTTCCCCCTTATTGCCGTGGATGTGCTATAAGAAATGGTATTGGTCAGGGCATTCCCTCAGTTATCAAGCCTGAAAAATCCACTACGGAAAAAGATAAGGATGATGAGGACGATAAGAAGACAACAAAACCAAAAACCACTGAGGACAAAACTCAAAATAAAACTACAACTAACAAGCAGACTACCTCTGCTAATAAGCCCACAACTGCGGCGCCAACTACAGCAGCACCAACTACAACAGCTGCTCCTACAACCGCAGCACCAACTACTACCGCACCTCCCCAAACTTCAGCACCAACAACAGCTGCTCCTACTACAGAGGAAGAGGTGGTAATGATCGAGGATAGAAGTAGTTTTAAAGATAAGTGGTGGAATTATTAAAAATTATGGCTGATAGATTAACTATCAGCCATTTTTATGAGGTATAGAATGGTTATTTTATCTGTTGATTATGGTGATAAGCGTACAGGCATAGCGATATGTGATAAACTTGAAATGTTGGCTTCTCCGGTTTGTGTTATTACAGAATGGAATAGTGAAGTATTAGCGGAAAAGATTATTGAGATTGCTAACGAGAAAAAAGCGGAAAGAATCGTAGTCGGTCTTCCTAAAAATATGGATGGCTCAAAGGGATTCAGGGCGGATGCTTGTGAAGCACTTGGTGAATTATTAAAAAATAAATGTGATATTCCTGTTGTTTTTTGGGATGAACGATTAACAACAGTTTCAGCTCACAGAATATTAAGTGAAAATAATGTTCGCGGTAAAAAGCGTAAAAGTGTTGTTGATGCTGTTGCTGCGGAAATAATACTGCAAAATTACATAGATTCAAGGAAATAATTTTATTGACTTGAAGTACTTATAGTGTTAAAATCAATGAATCTGAATGGAAAGGATGTGCTCTTTTGAAACGTAATAAGTCTTTTAATGATATGCCGAAAAAGCTTGATAATATTAATACTTCGTTATATACTGCAGAGTACATTCTCGGTAAGGCTCTTGATATTGGTGAGAACATTCTTGTATGCGGCGGTGAGCCACACAGAATTGAAGATACTGTTAAGCGTATATGCACAGCTTACGGCTCTGTACATACAGACGTTTTTGCTTTACCTTCGTTGGTTATTGCAGGTGTACGTATGCCTGATGGTACAACCTCGTCTCAAGTACGCCGTGTATATAAAAACGCTAATAATATGGCTCGTCTTGATATGCTCAATGATATATCACGTAAAATATGCGATGGCTCATTGACGCTTGACGAGGCAGGGGAGCTTATAGACTCCGCTGCACATACAAAACCCTTTAACAGATACCTTATCCTTCCTGCCGGAATGATTGCTGCAGGTGCTTTTGCAATATTCTTCGGTGGTAGCTTTATGGATGGAATTGCGGCTGCTATTTCAGGTTTTTTGGTTTCTGTTATGAATATGCATAAAATAAAGTTCGGTAACCCGTTGCTTTATACTGCACTCGTTTCATTTATCGGTGCAATTACAGGTCTTTCTATGCATGCTTTAGGCATCGGAGATAATATCGATATGATTATGATCGGTACGATTATGCTCCTCATACCCGGCCTTGCATTCGGTAATGCAGTACGTGACTTACTATTCGGTGATACTGTTTCGGGCATAATCCAGCTTGTTCGTGCAATTCTTATTGCAGTTATGGTTGCATTCGGCTTTATTGTTGCCATTATGCTGTTCGGAGGTGTGCTGTAATGAATCCCGTATTTATTAAAATTATTGCAGGTGTTGTAGCCACCTTTGCATTTGCTCTTATTTTTCGTTTAAAACCGTCACATTGGGCTTTTGCAACGTTAGACGGGTTATTAGCCTGCGTTGCTTATTTCGTCTTTGCGGGCTTGTTTGAGACCGATTTCCTGCCTTATGTTTTGTCGGCGTTTATTTGTGCTTACGGAGCTGAGGTTTTTGCAAGAGTTTGTAAAGCCCCTGCAACGGTATTTTTATTACCGGGATGTATTGCTCTTGTACCCGGTGGCTCATTGTATTACAGTATGAGTAACCTTTTAAGTTCGGATTATGTAGCTGCGGCAAAGTTTTTGCTTGTAACTGTAGAAGTCGGTGTAGCAATCGGCGCAGGCTTTATTATCGCTTCAATTGTACGTTTTGTAACATTCAAATTATATGATTCAATTGTTCTGTATTTTAGGAAAAAATAGTCGTAACAACAATCTACAATTGTTGTTACGATTTTTTGTTTATCTTTTATGAAAAAACTTTTTTTCTGCTATAATATACAAAAACAATAAAAAAACGGTGGTTTTTTGAAAAAATATTTTCAAAATTATTATGTCTTTGTATTTTGCTATCCAACCTAAAGGTTGCTAATGCATCAGGTTGTCTGACTGCACTTTCGGGCTTGCCAAAGAGTGCTGCAAATACTAATAATGACAGTATTATTGATGTTGAAGATTATCAGGCAATAGTAAATAAAGCAGTAAGCTAAAATAAGAGAGAGTCTTTTGACTCTCTCTTATCATTTATATAACTTATTTCATAAGCTTTTTAATAAGTGCTTCACAATCCTCTTTATCCATAATCTTTGGAACAGGGTAGAGGGGGTTGCCTTCCATAAGTGCACGCTCTGCAATAAGAGGAATATCCTCTTCCTTGATCTGATCAAATTTATCAGGAATATTCATTTTTGCATTAAGCTCTCTGATAGCTGCGATGAAGCGTTTTGCTTTTTCACGTTCACCCTGGGCAGGACCTGAAACACCTGCGATATCTGCAAGCTCAGCAAGTCTCTTGTATGCAGTTTCACCGAAGTAATCAAGCACATAGGGGAGAATAACTGCATTTGCAAGACCATGAGGAATACCGTACATACCGCCAAGGTTATGTGCAATTGCATGAACGTAACCAACGTAAGCTCTTGTGAATGCAAGACCTGCGTGATATGAAGCAACAAGCATATTTTCACGTGCAACAAGATTCTTACCGTCATTATAAGCAGTTTCGATATTCTCGAATACAAGTTTTGTAGCAATTCTTGCATCCTCTGCCGTCTGTTTTGTATTACTATGACCTATATAAGCTTCTACAGCGTGTGTAAGAGCATCCATACCGGTTGTTGATGTTATGTGGGGTGGAAGACCAATTGTAAGCTCCGGGTCAAGAACGGCAAATTTGGGACGAAGAACGGGATCGTTAACCGCATTCTTTTCATGTGTATCAGGATTGGAAATAACTGCGGCAATTGTTGTTTCAGAGCCGGTACCTGCAGTTGTGGGAACTGCAAAGAAGGGCGGTAATTTTTTGCGTACCTTGAGAAGACCGCGCATATCTGAGGGACTCTTTTTGGGACAAACTACACGTGCAGCTGTAATTTTAGCACAATCCATAGGTGAGCCGCCACCGAAAGCGATAAAGCCTTGACAATTATTTTCTTTATAAATTTTAAGTGCATCCTCTACGTTGTAGATTGTGGGGTTAGGCTGAACCTCGTCGTAGATGCTGTATTTAATTCCTTCTTTTTCAAGACCCTCAAAAAGGCCATCAAGAAGATGGAGACCCATAAGACCCTTATCGGTAACAACAAGAACATTATCAAGACCTTGGCTTTTAACAAGTGCAGGTAATTCCTTAACACTACCGGGACCTTTGAGAAGCTGAGGGGGAGTCCAATCAAGGAAATTAACAGATAATTTCATTGTTTTCTGGAATGCTCTGTAATAAGCGTGTTTTAAGCTCATAAGTGAAACCTCCGATTATTTAATGATTTTATGGAATACTTTTTTACCTTTTTTGATTATTGCATAACCCTTATCAAAGTCTGCAAGGGGAATGATATAGTTGGGAACGGTGATTTTAACATCATCAATACTAACGCCGCCCTGCTCAATAAGACGTCTTGCTTCACCTCTTGAAGAAACAAGAGACGCTTTGATCATTGCATCAATAATGTTGATACCCTCATCAGTGAAATCTGCTGCATCAAGCTGCGTTGAAGGCATATTTTCAGAGTTACCGCCGCCTGCGAAAATTGATTTAGCTGCATCCTGAGCTTTTTTAGCTTCTTCCTCACCATGTACAAGAGCAGTAAGCTCGTAAGCGAGAATCTCTTTAGCCTTGTTAAGCTGACTTCCTTCCCAGCTATCCATTTCATCAATCTGTTCAAGAGGAAGGAATGTAAGCATACGGATGCATTTAAGAACGTCTCCGTCAGCAACATTACGCCAATACTGATAAAAGTCATAGGGTGATGTCTTTTCGGGGTCAAGCCATACGGCATTTCCTGCAGTTTTACCCATTTTGTTACCCTGAGAGTCAGTAAGAAGGGTAATAGTCATAGCGTGAGCATCTTTACCAAGCTTTTTACGAATAAGCTCTGTACCACCAAGCATATTGCTCCACTGGTCGTCACCGCCAAACTGCATATTGATACCGTATTCCTTAAAAAGGTGGTAAAAGTCGTAGCTCTGCATAATCATATAGTTGAACTCAAGGAAGCTTAAACCTTTTTCCATACGCTGCTTGTAGCATTCTGCTCTGAGCATATTGTTAACGCTGAAGCAAGCACCAACCTCACGAAGAAGGTCAACGTAGTTAAGGCTTAGGAGCCAATCAGCATTATTAACCATAATTGCTTTATCTTCACCGAATTCAATGAATTTTTCCATCTGACGTTTGAAGCACTCTGCATTATGGACAATATCTTCCTTAGTAAGCATTTTACGCATATCAGATCTGCCTGAGGGGTCACCGATCATTGTTGTGCCGCCACCAATAAGTGCAACAGGCTTGTTGCCTGCCATCTGTAAACGCTTCATTAGAGTAAGTGCCATAAAATGACCTGCAGTAAGGCTATCTGCTGTACAGTCAAAACCGATGTAAAATCTTGCTTTGCCGTTATTAACCATTTCGCGGATTTCATCCTCGTTAGTAACCTGGGCAATAAGGCCACGGGCAACTAATTCTTCATAAATTCCCATTGTAAAAATCTCCTGTGTTTAATTGTTTTTATACGGATTTTATTATATTATAATTAAAAAGGAATGTCAATAAATGGTGCAAAGATAAGTATAAATTCGTCTGAACATAAATTCACATAGCATAAATAATTTGAATCTGAAAATTATATTGTTGATTTAACAAAGTATTTGTTGACAAATCATTAAATAGTGGTATCATATAATTACGAAACTTCAGGGCGGGGTGTAATTCCCCACCGGCAGTATAGTCTGCGAGCTGCAATGCAGTTGAACGGGTGTGATTCCCGTACCGACGGTATAGTCCGGATGGAAGAAGATTTCATATAGAAAGTTAATTATTTGACCTTTTATATTATCGCCCTGAGTCTTTCGGGGCGATATTTTATTGAAAGGTGTGTAAATTATGAAAACAAAGTACACAAAAAGACAACAGCTTCAAAGACTCGCAACCGTAGGTGTTCTTGCCGCACTTTCTTTAGTGCTTATGGTTACAATAAGATTTCCAATTTTCCCAAATGCACCATTTTATGAAATGGAATTTGCTGATGTACCCATACTTATCTGTTCATCAATTCTCAGTCCTGCTTACTCATTAATAACCTTATTGGTTGTTTGTCTTATTCAGGCTTTAACAGTAAGCTCTGGTAGCGGAATTATAGGTTTTGTAATGCATCTGCTTTCATCGGGGCTTATGATTATTATGGTTCATCTTGTTCGTAATAAGATAAAAGGTGTTAAGGGTATTGTTATTTCCGATGTTATTGGTATAATTACTATGACGCTTGTTATGATTCCTATGAATATGTGGATGGTATCCGAGTTTATGCAAATTGATACCAAAGGTTTTATTGATGGTTTTTTATTGGTTTGTGTTGCATTTAATCTTATAAAATCTACCGCAAATCTTACAATTTACAGCCTTGTTTCCCCCGTTGTTACAAAAGAATTCAAGCGTATTACAAAAATTTGATTCAAGGGTGAATATTATGCTTACTAAAACATATAATCTTACAAATAATAACGTAACACTCACAACCTACATTCTTGGTGAAAGTTTCGATGATAACAGAGCATACAGCCGACCTGCAATATTAATTTTACCGGGTGGGGGATACAGCATGTGCTCAAACCGTGAGGCTGAGCCTATTGCAATGCATTTTCTTTCGATGGGCTACAATGCATTTGTTTTAAGGTATTCCTTAAAGGAAGCATCAATATTCCCTCAACCGCTTAATGATGTTGATGAAGCTATGGAATTAATCGTTAAGAATGCTGAGGAATGGCAGACAGATCCAAATAAAATTGCGGTATGCGGTTTTTCTGCAGGCGGACACCTTGCTGCTGCATTTGGAACTATGGGCAAAATCAGACCTGCAGGTATGATACTTGGTTATCCTTGTATTACAGATGATATCTGCAACAAATATAAGGTACTTTATAACAACAATAACTTACCATTACCTATAGAGCATATTGATGAGAAAACTCCTCCAGCATTCATATTTGCTTCATCAGACGATACTATCGTTCCTATTTGCAGCTCTCTTGAGTTTGCGAATGCATTATCTAAGAATAAAACACCATTTGAATTGCATATATACAGTAGCGGTGGTCATGGTTTTTCGACTGCCGATTATGTTACAATTGATAATATTGAGGAATTGGGTTGTAGTTCGTGGCTCGGTCACGTAAAAACATGGTTATATACATTGTTTTTTAACAAAGGTATTGACAAATAAATTAAAAATTAATAAAATTTATTAGTTGATATTAATCAGTATAAATACATAATTTTAATTCTTACTGGAGTTGTTTATTTTATGGTATTTGAAAGAATCAAACGTATTATCTGTGAAGAATTTGAAATTGATGAGGCTGATGTTACATTAGATGCAACATTATCTGAAGACCTTGATTTTGATGAAATCGATTTATATGATTTTGTTATGTCTATTGAAGATGAATTCGAAAAGGAGCTTCCCGATGAAGCTCTTGAAGAAATTTCCACAATAGGCGACTTGGTTAAATATCTTGAAGAAAATTAATTATTAAAGAGGAAGTAAAATGGCAGATCAGAAAAAGATGGTAGAAGCAATAACCTCAATGGAGGTTGATTTTGCTCAATGGTACACCGATATTGTTAAAAAGGCAGACCTTGTTGATTATTCAAGCGTAAAGGGTTGTATGATTATACGTCCTTATGCTTATGCAATATGGGAAAACATCCAGAGCATTCTTGACGGTATGTTCAAGGAAACCGGTCACGAAAACGTTTATATGCCTATGTTTATTCCCGAAAGCCTTTTGCAGAAGGAAAAGGATCATGTTGAGGGTTTTGCCCCCGAAGTTGCATGGGTTACACACGGCGGCAGTAACAAACTCGAAGAAAGACTTTGTGTTCGTCCTACATCAGAGACATTGTTCTGCGAGCATTATGCAAAAATAATACAGTCACATCGCGATTTACCTAAGCTTTATAACCAGTGGTGTAGCGTTGTTCGTTGGGAAAAAACTACACGTCCTTTCCTCCGTACACGTGAATTCCTTTGGCAGGAGGGTCATACTGTTCATGCAACAGCTCAGGAAGCAGTTGAAGAAACAGAGCGTATGCTTAACGTTTATGCTGATTTCTGCGAAAAATCACTTTGTATGCCCGTTGTAAAGGGTGTTAAGACAGAAAGCGATAAGTTTGCCGGTGCAGTTTCTACTTACTGTATTGAGGCTCTTATGCATGATGGTAAGGCTTTGCAGGCTGCTACATCACACTATTTTGGTGATGGTTTTGCTAAAGCATTTAATATGACTTATACCGACAAAGAGAATAAATTGCAGTACGTTCACCAGACATCCTGGGGCTCAACAACCCGTCTTATCGGTGCCCTTATTATGTCACACGGTGATAATAACGGCCTTGTTCTTCCTCCTGCAATTGCACCTATTCAGGTTATTATTCTTCCTATTGCACAGCACAAGCCCGGCGTTCTTGATAAAGCCTATGAGCTTCGCGACAGACTTGCAAAATCCTTCAGAGTTAAGGTTGATGACAGTGATAACTCTGCAGGCTGGAAATTCAGTGAATATGAAATGAAGGGTGTTCCGATTCGTCTTGAAATCGGTCCCAAGGATATCGAGAACAACCAGTGTGTTCTTGTAAGACGTGATAACCGTGAAAAGATTTTTGTTTCACTTGATAATCTTGAACAGGGTATTACAGAGGCTCTTGAAGCATATGCAAAGGGTATTTACGATAAAGCTTATGCTAATATGCAGAACCGTACATACACTTGTACTTCTATTGATGAAATCAGCGCCGTTCTTGCTGAAAAAGGTGATGGCTTCGTTAAAGCTATGTGGTGCGGTGAAGAGGAGTGCGAGGATAAAATCAAGGAGCTTACAGGTGTTGGCTCACGTTGCATTCCTTTCGAACAGGAACAGCTTTCCGATACTTGTATCTGTTGCGGTAAACCTGCAAAGCATATGGTTTATTGGGGCAAAGCATATTAATTCAATACAAAAAATTAACCGTAGAGCTTATGCTTTACGGTTTTTTTTATATTATATAAAAGAATTTTATGGTTTTTGTGACTTTTTTGTATTTTGAGCATTATATAAGTGAAGGGTAAAATTCAGTTGATTTTTTTAAGCTTTGGTTAGAAACAGATTAATTGAACAAACAATGAAAATTCATTTTCTTGCTTAACAGTATATTGTAATTGTTTTTAAATAAAGAAAACCACATCACAAAATTGTGATGTGGTTTTTTGTAATCTGATTATGAACGAACCAGGTCACTCATATTATACATACCGGGATTCTTATCCTTAATAAAAACTGCGGCATTAACGGCACCTGTTGCAAAAACTGCTCTTGAACGTGCACTGTGACTTAATGTGATTATTTCATCATTACCTGCAAACATAACCTGATGTTCACCGACAATTGTGCCACCTCTTATAGAATGAATACCGATTTCGTTGCCGTTACGCTTCTGACGTTTTGAGTGCCTATCATATTCAAAATAAGCATCGGGTAACTCTTCTTTAACAGCGTTGCCGAGCATGATTGCAGTTCCACTGGGAGCATCAAGCTTCTGGTTGTGATGTGCTTCAACAATTTCAACGTCAAAGCCGTTACCAAGAACCTTTGCAGCTACCTTGGAAAGTTCACAAAGAAGGCTGATACCTAATGAATAGTTATAGCTGAAAAATACAGGGATTTTATTTGCTGTATTCTCAACAGCTTTTATTTGTTCATCATCAAGACCTGTTGTAGCAAGAATAATAGCTGTATTTGTTCTTTCTGCATAAGCCAACATTGATGATAACAATGCAGGATTTGAAAAATCGATTATAACATCAGCATCAACGCTAACCTCGTCATAATTAGCAAAAACAGGGAAACCTAATGATGAGTCATCAATTATATCAATGCCTGCAACAATTTCGCAATCGTTACGGTTGTTTACTGTTTCAGCAACAAATTTGCCCATTCTGCCACAGCAACCACATAAAAGTATTTTAGTCATAAACATCCTCCATAAAGGAATTTATATCATATTGTGTTTTTCGAGAACACTTTTTAAAAGCTCTTCATTTGCTTTATTAAGAGGGGAAAGAGGCATTCTGCATCTGCCTACATCAATTCCCATCATACACATTGCCGCTTTAACGGGGATAGGGTTAACATCACAGAAAAGGGCATTACATAAATCAATATATTCAAGCTGAAGCTGAGCACTTTCTTTGATTTTACCCTGAAGACCAAGCTCAGCAATATCGTGTGCAAGCTTAGGTGCTATATTTGATAAAACAGAAATTACACCCTTTGCACCTAAAGCCATAAAAGCAGTAATCTGGTCATCATTTCCTGAATAGAAATTAAGATTATCACCACAAAGAGCAATACATTTCGCAAGGTGTGAAATATCACCACTTGCTTCTTTTGCGCCGTTTATAAGCGGTAATTTAGAAAGCTCTGCATAAGTTTCGGGCTTTATTGTAACACCTGTACGACTTGGTACGTTATAAAGAATGATAGGTGTAGAAACACGCTCTTCAATATAGGTGTAAGATTCAATAAGTCCATCTTGAGAAGCTTTGTTATAATATGGGGTAACCATAAGCAAGCCGTCAACGCCCATGCTTTCAGCATCATTAGAAAGCTTAACCGCGTGAACGGTATCATTAGAGCCGGTACCTGCAATTACGGGGATTCTGCCACCGACAGTTTCAACTGCAACACGTATTGCCTCAACGTGCTCATCGTATACAAGGGTTGATTTTTCACCTGTTGTGCCGCAAACGACGATTGCATCCGTACCGTTTTGAATCTGGTCTTCAATTATCTTTTCAAAAAGAGGGAAATCAATTTCAAGTTCCTTGCCTTTGAAAGGTGTAACAATAGCAACACCGGCACCGGTAAAGATAGGCTTTTTCATATAATACCCCCACAAATAATTATAAATTTATAAAAGATACCGGATCAATTAATCCATATATCCTTCAGCACAAAGAAGCTCTGCAAGAAGAACTGCACCGCCTGCAGCACCTCTCAATGTGTTGTGAGCAAGACAAACAAATTTGTAGTCATACTGAGAATCTTCACGAAGACGACCAATTGAAACAGCCATACCATTTTCGAGATTTCTGTGAAGTTTTGTCTGAGGACAGTTATCCTCTTCAAAATAGTGGAGGAACTGCTTGGGAGCAGAGGGGAGTTCGAGTTCCTGAGCCCTGCCCTTGAAGTTTTTCCACATATCAATCATTTCTTCTTTAGTTGGTTTGTTTTCGAATCTAACAAACACAGCACCCATATGACCGTCAGAAACGGGAACACGAATGCACTGTGCTGTAAAGTGTGGCTCGGTTGCAGGAACAATTTCACCATCAACAATTTTACCCCAAAGCTTAAGAGGCTCTTTCTCGCTCTTTTCCTCTTCACCACCGATAAAGGGGATTACATTATCAACCATTTCTGGCCATCTTTCAAATGTTTTACCTGCACCTGAAATTGCCTGATATGTGCAAACAACAACATCCTTAACCGTGAATTTATCGTGTAAGGGGAAGAGTGCAGGTACATAAGACTGAAGTGAGCAGTTTGATTTAACTGCAATAAAACCGCGTTTTGTACCAAGACGTTCTCTCTGTGATTTGATGATTTCAATATGCTGAGGGTTAAGCTCCGGAACAACCATAGGAACGTCAGGAGTCATTCTGTGGGCAGAGTTGTTAGAAACAACAGGGCACTCTGCTTTTGCATATTTTTCTTCAAGAAGCTTTGTTTCATCCTTGCTTAAGTTAACGGCACAGAACACAAAATCAACCTCTGAAGCGATTTTTTCAATATCCTTTTCTGCATCAAGAACTGTCATATCAAGATATTTTGCAGGAGTAGGCTCTTCCATACACCAACGGTCACCGAGAGCCTCCTTGTAAGATTGACCTGCTGAACGTGATGATGCAGCAAGAACAGTTACATCATACCAGGGATGATCTGCAAGTAAAAGTGCAAATCTCTGGCCAACCATACCTGTTGCACCGATAATACCAACCTTATACTTTTTCATACTGTTACCTCCGTAATAAAAAAACACTTGTAAATAAGTTGTAAATGAATTATAATATAATCCGCTTTTTAACTCATTGATAATAACATATTATACAAACTTAAGTCAATATTTTTGTGCAATAATTTTTATTATATATATGTTAATAAAGGAAGTATTATGAATAAATCAGATTTTTTCTACAATTTACCTGAGGAGCTTATTGCTCAACATCCGATTGAGAAGCGTGATACATCTCGTATGATGGTGCTTAATAAATCGAATAATGATATCTTGCATAAGCATTTTTATGATATCCTCGATTATTTTAAAAGCGGTGACTGCCTGATACTTAACAACACACGTGTTCTTCCTGCTCGAATTTACGGTATTAAGAAGGGTACAGGTGCAAATGTTGAATTTCTTTTACTTAAACAGATTGAGAATAACGTCTGGGAAACGCTTGCGGGTCCCGGTAAACGTGCAAAAGAAGGTTCCGAATTTGTTTTCGGCGATGGTTTGCTTGAATGCAGAGTTGAGGAAGTACTTGATAACGGAAACCGTATCATTCGATTCAGCTATGATTGTAAAGACAATATTTATAGCATACTTGATAAAATCGGTCAGATGCCTCTACCACATTATATAACAGAGGAATTAGAGGATAAAGAGCGTTATCAAACAGTTTATTCCAAGGAGCTTGGCTCTGCTGCAGCACCTACCGCAGGCCTTCATTTTACAGACGATATTTTAGAAAAACTTAAGGATAAGGGAGTTAACATCGGTTATGTTACACTTCATGTAGGACTCGGTACATTCAGACCGGTAAAAGCTGAAAAAATTGAAGACCATCAGATGCACTCCGAACATTATCACCTTCCAAAAGAAACAGCCGATTTAATTAACAAAACAAAGGAAGATGGTGGAAGAGTTATTGCTGTTGGTACCACAAGCTGCCGCACCTTAGAAAGTGCCGCCACATTTTGCGGTAAAATTTGCGAGGATGACCGTAATACAGATATATTCATATATCCCGGCTATAAGTTCAAATGTATTGACGGTTTACTTACAAACTTCCATTTACCCGAAAGCACCTTGATTATGCTTGTAAGTGCTTTTTACGGATATGATAAAACATTAAAAGCATATAACACCGCTGTAGAGGAAAAATATCGTTTCTTCTCATTCGGCGACTGTATGTTAATTATATAAATTACAGAGGATATTTTATGTATAAATTACTTAAAACAGAGGGAAATGCCCGTAGAGGTGAATTTACTACAATCCACGGTGTTGTACAGACTCCTGCTTTTCAGAATGTTGCAACCTGCGGTGCGATAAAAGGCGGTGTATCTGCATATGACCTTAAAGAAATCGATTGTCAGGTTCAACTGTGTAACACATATCACTTGCATGTAAGACCGGGTGATAAACTGATAAAAGAGCTTGGCGGTTTACATAAATTCACCGGATGGAATGGTCCTATATTAACAGATAGCGGTGGATTTCAGGTGTTTTCCCTCGCAGGACTTAGAAAGATTAAAGAAGAGGGCGTTACCTTCAATTCACATGTAGATGGCCGCAAAATCTTTATGGGTCCCGAAGAAAGTATGCAGATACAATCAAATCTTGGCTCAACAATTGCTATGGCGTTTGATGAATGTATGAAAAACCCTGCAGAGTATAACTATGCAAAAGCTTCCACAGAGCGCACAACAAGATGGCTGATAAGATGTAAAAACGAGATGGCAAGGCTTAACTCTCTGCCTGATACACTTAATAAAAATCAGTTGTTATTCGGTATTAATCAGGGTGCTACGTATGATGATTTACGAGTTGAGCATATGAAGGTTATTGCCGATCTTGATCTCGACGGCTACGCAATCGGAGGGCTTGCCGTAGGTGAGCCGAAGGAAGATATGTATCGTATTATTTCTGCTGTTGAACCTTTTATGCCTAAGGATAAAATCCGATATCTTATGGGTGTCGGAACACCAGGTAATATTATCGAGGGTGTTTACCGAGGTGTTGATTTATTTGACTGTGTAATGCCGTCAAGAAACGCCCGTCATGGTCATTTATTCACCTGGAACGGAATAATAAACCTTAATAATGCCAAATATGCAAATGACGATACACCTATTGATTCAACCTGTAATTGTCCTACTTGCACAAGATTTTCACGGGCGTATTTGCACCACTTATTCAAAGCTAAAGAAATTCTTGCAATGCGACTTGCAGTATTGCATAACCTTCATTTTTACAATAATCTTATGACAAGAATCAGGGAAGAGCTTGACAACGGCACGTTCACTGATTTTAGGAATAAATACGTTGATTTGCTTGATACAAGAATTTAATTAATTATTAAATTTTAAAAAAGACTTGTATATTGCAATAGTTTTAGTTATAATACTCAAGTACGAAATTTTTGGAGGATATTTATTATGTTTAACTCATTATTTTTAACACTTGAAGCAGCAGCTCCTACAGGAACAAAAAGTCCTTACGGCTCACTTATCCTTATGGTTGTTATGGTTGTTGCTATGTATTTTCTTATGATTCGTCCTCAGAAGAAAAAACAGAAGGAAGAACAGAATATGCGTGATTCTATCCAGATCGGTGACGAAATCACAACAATCGGCGGTATTATGGGTAGAGTCGTTACTGTTAAAGAAGATTGTATCGTTCTTGAAACAGGCGCTGATAGAACAAAAATGAAATTCCAGCGTTGGGCTATTCAGACAAATAACACTGCTAATGACCGTATGGCTGCTGAAAGAAAGGCTGCTGAGGATGCTAAAAAAGCAAAATCAGAGCAGGATGCAATTGACGAAAAGGTTAACGGTAAAAAAAGTAAAAAGAATAAAGTTGTAAAGGTTGAAAACGAGGTTAAGGAAGAAAATGCAGAAGTAACTGCATCCGAAGCTGAAACAACAGAAGCAACTGAAGAATAATCATAATAATCTCCGCATATCTATTACAAAAAGATGTGCGGAGGTTTTTTTATGCCTAAAATACTTAAAACCAAAACAACAAAAGAATATCCCGTAATTATCGAATATTTGTTTTCTGTTATTAAAGGATTGATATTCTCGATAGGATTATTGTGCTTGTTAGCGCTTTTTATTTATTCAAAAGCAGACTTCAATATATTTTATAAGGTCATTATATATGTGATTATCGGTTTAGGCGCCTTTATCTCAGGCTTTATAGCTTACAAAAGGATAAAACAGAAGGGGATATTAAATGGGGTTATTTCCGGTCTTATTTATGGTTTTGTTATTACAATAATTATTATATTTTTGTCTTCGTTTAAAATATCTTCGCAAATAATTTATATACCATTAATTTCTGTTATCAGTGGTACCATGGGCGGAGTTATAAGTGCCAATAAATAATTTAAGAGGGTAGTTATGTTAAAAAGACATGTTGTAATAAATGCACCAAAAATAAAAAGGATCAAAATTGAGCCGACTACCATTTTATTGTTCACCCTATTTATATGTGGAATAATACTTAGTGTTATGATAACAAAAATAGATAATGAACAATGGCAGAATTTATTTAACGAATTACTCAAAACACATATTAAATCGAAAACAGAAAGGAGTTCATTTAATAATTTCATAAGTGTTTTTGCTGTTTTATCGCTTATTCTTTTGTTTGATTATATATGTGGTCTTTGTGGTCTTGGTGTACCTTTTATTTATCTATCACCATTAATGCTTGGTATAATACTCGGTACAACAATATGCCAGTATTATATATGCTTCGGCTTAACGGGAATAGGATATTGTATTCTCATAAATTTACCTTGTTATGCAATAACAGCAGCCACTTTAATAAAGTGCTGCTGCTTTAGTAAAGAAATGTCAGAAGATATTTTCTTCTATTTAATTTCAGGTAAAAAAGAGAAAAGCGAATTATCATTAAAAAACTACACTATTAAATATATAATTTTTACTGTAGTTATTGCTTTTGCCGGAATTATAAACACTGTAAGCTTTAGATTATTTTCAAAATTATTCACCTTCATCTGACGCATCATCACCCTCATTGAAAACAATATCAGGTCTTCTCGGGGCTTTGATATTACTTAAGGGATTTGCTGATGATGCTTGCTTAAGCTGTTCATCAAGTATATGTGTATAAATCTGGGTTGTACTAAGGCTTTCGTGACCTAATATTTCCTTTATAGCAAGAACATCGACATCGCCATGTTGATACATAAGTGTGGCTGCGGTATGCCGAAGCTTATGTGTTGAAAGATTTCTTTCACCAAGACCTGCTTTTTCAAGTGCTTTTGTAATAATCATCTGAACAGTACGCTGATTAATCCGTGATTTTTGTCTGCTTATAAATAATGCATTTTTATCTTTAACACCATCAACGGGACGGAAGGGGAGATAAGCGTTTAGAGCATCAATACAAGCATCGTTAAGGTATATTGTACGCTCCTTGTTACCTTTACCGGTAACCACAAGGGTGTTATTTGTTCTGATATCAGAGAGATTAAGAGAACAAAGCTCGGAAAGACGCATACCACAATTCAAGAATAAAGTAATTATGCAATAATCACGTTCTTTAAATTTACCATCAACTGAATTTAGGAGTGCAACACTCTCTTCAAGTGTAAGATACTTGGGGAGGGTCTTTTTAATTTTAGGTGAATCAAGCTCTTGTAAAGGATTTTCATCAATAAGACGCTTCTGAACTGTAAGATATTTGTAAAAAATACGTAATGTTGTGGCTTTTCTTGCACGTGTACGCTCATTATTGTTTCTGTTATCCTTGCAGTAAACGAGAAACATATATGCATCATTAAGTGTTACAGAAGAAATTACATCAATAGTAATATCTTTTATGTAGATTTCCTCAAAAGGAACGTCTGCACCAACAAGACCACGTATTACTTTTATGAATCTGAAAAACGTAAGTAAATCATTAGCGTATTCACGTACTGTTAAATCTGAACGATTTTTTATAACAGAATAATAATTTAAAAAATCAACTACATAAGAGGGAAATATATTTATAAAGTTTTCTTTTTTCATAAATTCCTCCAAAAATAATAAATTCTTTAAATATAATCTGAAAGGGCATAAATATAACACTTCTGATTTTTATATACCCACATTCGCAAAATTAAAATTTTGCGAAGCTCGGGGTATGGATAATTAGATGAAAAATGGTAAATAGTGTTAAAAACAGCTTCTTGAGGTTATTTTAGCTAACCCGTATACCTATCGGATATTTAATTATCGATTAAACATCTGATATTGTCTTATAACCAGATGTTATGTAACAACATTCAATTTTGTTTTATTATTGATCTTTATATTTTTTCATACAAATTAATATTGCTGTCGCTACTACAACCATTGTTACAGTGTAACCCAGCTTTGCAACTGCATTCTTTTCAGGATTTTTCATAATTTCATTTCCTTTCTCATCGAATAGAAATTTTCAAAATGATGTAAGTATCACTTCAAAAAAACTGAGTCGATGATTTATTTTCAAAAATCATATAGAAACAATGATTTATTATAATAAACACTAAATTTTAACGAAACCACCAAAATCATATAATGGACGAGTTTTATTAAAAATGTATTTAATATTATATTTATTTAAAAACTCTTTAATAATTTCATAATCAGGATGTGATGATATATCCCCACTGAAATAAAGCGTTTCTTCATCTATTAATCCTGAAGCACCGCCAATAAACCCGTAATGCTTATCACTAAGACCAATATAACCGGGTTTTATATCAAGCACATCAATTTGATATTTTTTTAACAAAGAGGAGAGATCTTCACAATCTGTGATTACAGCATTGTCGGAAACAATACAAACCGAACATTTTGTATAGCCTTGATTAGTATGAATCAACTCTATATTATTTTCTACTGAATAATCAATTATTTCTTCTGATAAATATTTAGTGTTACAAAAAATCTTATCATCTATATAAAGAGCGTTAAGTTTAACATCACAGGGATACGGTGATTTAATATTATTGCAATTTACAAAAGAATAGCCCTTAATTTTAGACTCTATCTCCCCTCTTATTGTATCAGATACAATTAAAGTATTTTTATTGCATTTAAAAATATTTATATCGCTATGTGAATCAATTTCCTCTGTAAGAAAGGGATTTGAGTTAAATGTAATAATACTATCAAAATATTTTAATTCTTCTATTTCTTGAGTATATTTACTTCCGATAATAATACTCATAAATTATCAACCGCACATTCAAAAGCTTCACGGATATTCCTTACACCGATTACCTCAATGTCTTTAAAATCATCTTTAGGTAAGGATTTAATATTTTGTCTGGGAACAATACATCTTTTAAATCCAAGTCTTTCACATTCGCGCACACGCTTTTCGCAATTATTAATTGTTCTGATTTCGCCGGCAAGTCCAATTTCACCAAATACAACTGTGCCGCTATCTATAACTGCATCTTTAAGACTTGATACAATTGATAAAGCAACTGCTAAATCGCATGCAGGTTCATCAGCTCTTAAGCCGCCGACAATATTTACATAGCAATCCATATTGCCCAGGAAATAACCCGCTCTTTTTTCAAGTATAGCTATAAGCATAGCCATTCGGTTATAATCAAAGCCTGCAGCCATTCTACGCGGATTACCGAACCCTGATGCGGTAGCAAGTCCCTGCACCTCTGCGAGAATAGGTCTGGAGCCTTCTATAAGGCATGTTATACAAGTACCTGATACATTTAAGGGTCTTCCCGAAATCATGGCAAGAGATGGGCTTTCTACTTGTACAAGACCCTTGCTTGTCATTTCAAAAACACCGATTTCATTAGTTGAGCCGAATCTGTTTTTAGCGGCACGTAAAATACGATAAGATAAATTACGCTCACCTTCAAAATATAACACAGTGTCAACAATATGCTCTAAAACCTTTGGTCCTGCAATGTTTCCATCTTTGTTAACGTGTCCAACAAGAATGATGGATACATCGTTGTTTTTTGCGGTACGCATAAAAAGATTTGTGCATTCTCTTACTTGAGAAATACTGCCCGCAGTAGATGATACATCGTTTATACTCATAGTCTGTACAGAGTCTATCATAACAATATCAGGCTTATTTGTGCAAATATATTCACAAATTATTTCTGCATCAGTTTCACACATTATTGCAAGACTTTCATTATTTACACCAAGCCTTTTTGCTCTCATTTTTATCTGATATGCAGATTCTTCCCCCGATACGTAAAGGATAGAAAAACCCTTTGCAAGACTTTCGCATATTTGTAAAAGAATGGTAGATTTACCGATACCGGGGTCACCACAAAGCAAAACCAATGATCCTTTAACAAGACCACCACCAAGCACTCTGTTAAACTCACCTATTCCCGTATCATAGCGAAGTTCCACAGATGAATCAATTTTAGATAAAGGTAATGCTACACCTGATGATGAACCGAGACGGTTCTTTGAGCCGCCTTTTGGTGAAACAATGATCTGCTCCTCGTTAAGAGAATCCCATTCACCACATGACGGACATTTACCATACCATTTTGCAGATTCATATCCGCATTGATTACATATATATACAGTTTTATTTTTTGCCATAAAATCACCATATAAAATCTATAATTCCTAAAGCAATACATAATGCCATAGATTTCTGATATTCATCAGTTTTAAGTAATTCAGCCTCTGTCTCATTTGACAAAAAACCGCATTCAACTAATATAGCCGGTTTAACCGCATTATACATAAGGTAGACCGAAGACCCACACTCCTTGATAAGTCGGGTGTTTTGAGGCTGTAAATCAAAAACAATGCTATCTTGCACACACTGGGCAAGGCTTGATGAAACACCAGGCAATTCAGGAGTATAAAAAACCTGAGCGCCTGAATACTGATTATCATAATAATAATTTTGATGAATACTTACAAAAATAGCGTTATCAGTTTCTTCCATAAGCTTCATTCTGTTATGTATATCAGAAACCTTCCGTTCTCTTATAGTATTTAACCCATCATCCTCAAGGGAAGAATCATTCTCACGAGTCAGAATATTATTAACACCAAAAAGATTCAAATAATCTCGAAGAAACAACGAAATTTTTAAATTGATATCTTTTTCGGGATAGCCGTCTACTGTAGAAGCACCACCATCAAAGCCTCCGTGACCTGCATCAATTATTACATTAAATGTATCATCCGTATCAAGAGAATCCAAAGAAGCAGGAACAGAATTCTCTTTATAATAAACTGAACAATTAAATATTATTGAACAAATAATTATTAATGATATCAATACATAAATCTTTTTCAAAACAATCACCAATAAAATATATGAACAGAATATACTTTATAGGATAATTATTCAGGATTATTTAAACTCGGTACCGTCCTTCATAAGAAGCTTGTGTCGGGTAATACGGTGAAGAATTCCTTTTTCACCAATCATTTCAAATAATGTGTCGCAAAAGCTTACAGGGTTTATTGTAAACTCGTTACCTGCAGGTAATTTAAAACGAAGTTTAACTGCTTTATCAGTACAATCATAGCTGAAATCAGTTAAATGCTCGCTTACGTTAATTGTTTTAAATCCGCCTTTTTTACTCTTTTTTTCAAAGGTAATTACATTATTGTTGACACAATCAACAATTTTATCACACAACTTCTTAGCACCGTTTTCCATAGGTATAATAACACTGTACTCACCTTTAAATATCTCTGTAGGTTTGTTTGCAGGCTCCTTTATTTCAACAAACTCGATACCAGGAACCATAACCTCATTCAAGTTATTAATAACCCTTTCAAGAGGATAATTATCATCATTCAGTCGAATATCAAGAGGCTCTCGTTCAGCCTCAACACCTAACGGCAAAGAAAGTCCGAAAACAAGGTGTGGATGAGGATTAAAGCCCTCTGTATACCATAAAGGAATATCCGTTCTTCTGAAAGCACGTGTAATGCATCGCGTCATATCAAGGTGAGATATGTATTTTGCAGTATCTTTTTTATTAAACCATATTCGAACCGAGCGCATCACACTTTCCTCCATTCAATTTATTAGAGCCGCAACCTGAACAACCCTGCCTGCAATGATGTGTTGTTTCGGCGTTTTTGGCTTTTTCATTTTCCTTTATCAAAAACTCTTTTGAAATACCTGAATTTATATGATCCCAAGGTAAAATCTCATCATATTCACGATTACGCTTTGTGTAGAAATCGGGTGAAATATCACATTCCTCAAAAGCATTCATCCAACCGTCAAAATTAAACTTATCGTCCCAGCTATCAAAGGTACAACCGTTAAAATAAGCTTTTTCAATAACATCACAAAGCTTACGGTCGCCTCTTGCAAAAACACCTTCAAGGAATGTAAGGTCAGTATTGTGGAAACGGAATGTAATCTTTTTGGTTTTACATGTTTCAAGAAGTAAACTTTGTTTACGCTTGAGCTCATCTCTTGAATCCATAGGCGCCCATTGAAATGGTGTGCAAGGCTTAGGAACAAATGACGATACACCCGCGCTGACACTTACACCTTTACCCTTAGGCTTGTCGGGATTATTATAAAACTCATTAACAACCTTTTGTGAAAGTTCATTAATTCCAACAACATCATCATCTGTTTCTGTAGGAAGACCAATCATAAAATAAAGTTTTACAGCAGTCCAACCACCTGTAAACGCCTTACGGCAAGTAGATAAAATCTCTTCTTCAGTAATATTTTTATTAATAACGTTTCTCATTCGCTGTGTTCCTGCCTCAGCCGCGAAAGTAAGACCCGAACGACGAACAAGAGCTAATTTCTCCTTAAGTTCATCAGAAAAATTATCTATTCTTAACGAAGGTAAAGCAACATTGATTTTTTGCGGTATAGCCCATCCGAGAAGCTCTTCAAGAAGCTCAGTGATTTTAGTGTAGTCACTACTTGAAAGAGAACAAAGAGAAAGCTCATCATAACCGCTTGTACAAGCAAGACGTTGACTCTGGTTACTGATTGTATCAACATTCTTTTCTCTAATTGGTCTATACCAGAAGCCTGCCTGACAAAAACGGCAACCACGAATACAACCCCTGAATATTTCATGAACAACCCTGTCATGAACAACCTCAACAAAAGGAACGACAAATTTATCCGGATAAAACACACTATCAAGGTCAGAAACAACTCGTTTATTAACAATATCAGGTGCAGTATCTTTTGCTTCAATGCCGCGTATAATTCCGTTTGAAGAATAAGACACCTCATACAATGACGGAACGTAAATCCCCTCAATATGCGAAGCTGCAATCAAAAAATCTTTTCTTGATTTACCCTGCTTTCTGTATTCATTCAAAAGTTCAAGGAATTCAAGCATCATTTCCTCGCCTTCGCCTATCTGGAAAACATCTATAAAATCAGCCATAGGCTCAGGATTACAAACACAAGGTCCGCCTGCAATAACAATAGGAATATCCAACGAATCTCCCCTATCCTTGCTACGCAACGGAATATTTGAAAGATTAAGCATATTCAGTACATTTGTATAGCTTAACTCATACTGAAGTGTGAAAGCAACAACATCAAAATCAGTTAACTTGTCGCGACTTTCAAGAGCGAATAAGGGAATCTCCCTTTCACGCATTATTGATTCCATATCAGTATCAGGTGCAAACACACGCTCACACCAGAAATTATCACGGCTGTTAATAAGACTATATAGTATTTTCATACCGAGGTGAGACATTCCGATTTCATATGTATCAGGGAAACAAAAAGCAACCCTAATATCTATGTCCTCCTTATTTTTAACCACGGAATTCAATTCACCGCCCGTATATCTTGCAGGTTTTTGTACCAATGGTAATATAGCTTCAATTTTATCCTTAAACATCAAAAAATCCCCATATAAATATATTTCTTACATTTTACAATAAATACAATCAATAATCAAGTAATCACATTAAAGAAATAAAAACACCGCAAGAATTATCCTGCGGTGTAAAAATACGAATTTATACCTTTTTGAAGTTTTTTAATTCTTTTTTCTTCTTGCGTTTTTCTCTGAAACGCTTTAAAATTGGTATTTTTTCCTGTTCCTCGCCGTCATCACACTTTTCAACAATAACCATAAACAAAGTTATAAGCATCAAATAAGGAACCGGGCAAAGAATACCGGGATTAACAAGTGACATCATCTCAAGGCTAATGTAAGAAAGGAAAATGGACATATTAAATAAAGTTGCCTTTTTCCAAATCAAAATATTTCTTGAAATAAACTGATATACAAAAGCTACTATACCGACAACACCAAAGCTTGCAGCTATCTGAATTGGCTCACAATGGTACCAGCAAAGTGCACCAGCTTTGTTTTTGAAAATATCCCGGTTACCCATATAACCAAGACCGGTACCCAAAATAGGATGGTTAAAGAAATCCTCAATACCTCTTGCATAATGACGAACACGTGTTTCGGTGTCATCACCACCAAGCAAGAAATCGTTAAGTACCTTAAATAATCTTTCAAAGGTGTAATTCAGGAATTGTGTTATCTGCGGCAAGAAAATGAGCACACCAAAAACAACACATACACAAACGAAAACGTAAGCAAGCCTGCGACGTTTATCGTATAGAACGAACATAACAATACACATAAGAAGCTCAATTGAGCCAAAAACCATACCGCCACGGGAACCGGTAAGAAGCATTGCAAGATAGAAAATGAATGCAACAACAGTGCCGTACGTTCTTCTGTTTGCAAACAAAAAACCAAAGGGCATAGCTATCATAAGAATTGTAGAAAGATTGTTACGCCAACGGATAAAGAATATACCGCCTACATCCATAACAAGATTAATATTAAGTAAATAATGCATAATTACCATAAATGAGCCAAAAAGACCAACAGCAACCATTACATTAGTTAACTTCTCTATTAACGAATATTCTTCCTTGATATGTATTCTTGAATAGAAGAAGCAATACATCAAAACCATACCGAAGCCCATACCGAGCATATGGTATATTGAAGAGCCTGCAAAATACTCCTTTGCGGAAATAAAACCAAGACCACCTAAAATAATTGAAAATGATACAATCATCATAGGTTTAAATTGACTACCCTTTGTTGTAAGCTTCTCTCTGTAAACGATAAGATTAAATAAAATGATAGCAATAAGCGGTATTGCAACAGGGAAAATACTCATAAAGGTGCTTAATGAATCATAACACCGTATTGCCAACATATAAGTAAACAGCAATGGTATAATCAAAGCTATGATATCAGCAGACATTAAAAATACAAAACCTGTTACATAAGCCATTACAACAGTACCAAAAATTTCAATGTTTTTACCGGGCAAAGCAGAGCTTACACAAGCAAATACACCTGTAACTAAAAACAACAGTGCCATCCATTGGTTACTGAGTAAAAATTGACGTATTTTATTTATTCTTGTAAGGGACTTTTGCGATTTGAAAATATATTCCATACTTCTGACCCCATAATACTTCTTTTTAATTATTTTCAATTATATACAAAAATCTTAAATATTCAACACTTGTTACAAAAACTTAATAATTATTACAAAAGACTTACAAACCACAAAACTCTGATTTCTGGGTTAAAATCAAAGAAAAACAAAGATATGCACTTAATAAAATTAAATAAATATTACTTTGATTTAACAATATCAGTAATATTGAAATCAAAGAAAATACCGATACAATAATTACAGATAAACAAAATACAATTGATTTAGCTTTAGTCTCAGTCAAATACATTCTTAATAGATAATATAATCCGTTACCACCATCAAAACAATAAAACGGAAGAATATTAAAGAAACCGGTAAGCAAACTAACACAACCAAAAACAGATGATTTGCCATACAAAATTATAAAAATAATACCTAATGCTATATTTGCAACAGGTGCAGATAAATTCACAATTACCTCTTTGCTGTAGCTAAGGCAATCTCCTCTTACGATGTTTCCGCCGCAGATCGTTAAATCAATTCTTTTTATAACTCCTTTAAACATAATTAAAAACAATAAATGAACACATTCGTGAATAAGACTGCACAACAGAATGTTGCACAAAAATTTTGTTTTTCCCGATAAAATAAATATCAATACAAGAAATAAAAAAGTAAATCTTACATTAATATTTATATCTTTCAATTTAAACCTCATTTATAGCCGTTTTAAAGGCAGTTTCAGGGTTATATGATACATTATTGATACGTAATTCAAAATGAAGATGCGGGCCTGTAGAAACACCCGTAGAGCCAACGTACGCTATCACATCCCCCGCCTCCACAAAATCGCCTTTTTCAACACACAACTCTTTGCAATGACAATAAACAGTCATTATATCACCATCATGCAAAATCTTGATATAATTACCGTTCCATTGGTCATAGGCAGCTTTTATAACTTCACCCGAAAACGATGCATAAACGGGTGTGCCCATAGGTGCACCTATATCAACACCTGCATGAAACTTTTCTTCATCATATACGGGATGCTCTCTATAACCAAAGGGTGATGTAATATTACCGGAAACCGGTAAAACCATTCTTTGGCTGATAGTATAATTATTAACAGAAACATTATCAGGCAAATTATCATCATTATTTTTACTGTTAACTTCAGCAGATAATTCGGTTATCGGCTCATCTTTTATCTCTCTTACAACTTCCTCTGTAACAGAATCGGATACATCATTTTCAGTAGTTTCCTTCGTTTCTAATTCAGCAATTGTTACTGTTTTCTTTTTATTTTCCTTTAATTCATCCAAAACACCTAAGTTGCTGTCAATGTTGCTGTAAAACTGATCATTTAGTGTGTTATACAAATCCGTATTGGTCGCTTTGATTCCATAGACAGAAAAAAATAAAACCAGGCAAAACACAAGCTGATATATAAAGGTTGCTACAAAATAATCTTTCTTATTTTTTTCCATAAAAAATCACCCACAATTTAATATGCGGGTGATTTTACAATTATTCATATGATTGAAGTTCTTCCCATTCTAAGTACAATTCTTCAAGCTTACACTTTTGCGAATCAAGCTTCTCGGTAAAATCAATAAGTTTTTCATAATCGCCCGAAATCTCGGGAGTAGAAATATCTTCCTCAAGACGAGAAATCTCATTCTCACAAATTGAAATTTCTTCTTCAATTTTATTAATTTGTGTTTTTCGTTTTCTTTCCTTACTTGCAAGCTCTTTACGTAGTTTATACTCGTTAACTGCAGGCTTCTTATCAACCTTTAAATCAGCAGGTCCAACTATATTTTCTCTATATTCAAGATATTTATCGTAGTTGCCATCTATAGAAACCGCACCATCGTGTGTGAGGTGTATAATTCTACTCGATAATTTATTAATAAAATATCTGTCGTGGGAAACAACAAGAAGTGTTCCGTTAAAATCCATCAAAGCATTTTCAAGAACTTCACGAGAGGTAATATCAAGATGATTTGTTGGCTCATCCAATATTAGAAAATTCGGCTTCGAAAGCATTATTTTCAGAAGTGAAATTTTGGCTCTTTCGCCACCACTAAGCTTCGAAACTTTTTTATAAACATCATCACCACAAAACAAGAACATCGCAAGTGCACTACGCACCTCTGTTTCTGTTAAGTAGCGATACATATCCCACACTTCGTCTAAAACAGTTTTATCAGAATCAAGTTTATCAATATTCTGATCAAAATAGCCAATTTTTACATTAGTGCCTATTTTGAAAGTACCTTCATCGGTAAATGTTTCACCATTAATTATTTTAAGGAACGTTGACTTACCACATCCGTTGGGCCCCAACAAAAATACTTTATCGTCACGATAAACCGTTAAATCAAAATTTTTAAATAATTCTTTACCGGGAAATGATTTTTTCAAAGAGAAAACATTAAGTACCTCATCCCCTGCTCTTATATCAGTTTTAAAGCTAAAATGAACACTTTTCAGAGTTTTTTCGGGAACAACAAGAGTTTCTTTGAGGCGTTGGATTTGTTTTTCTTTACTAGCTATCGTAATATAATTACGTTCCTGATTAAAACGTTTTTGTTGCTCTATTATACCCTCAATTCGGTGAATTTCGTTCATTGTTTTTTCATATTCACGTTCAATCGCAAGCTCACGCTCTGCTTTGATTTTCTGAAAAACAGAATAATTGCCTTTAATTAAAGTAAGCTTTTTATGGCAAATTTCCATTGTAGATGACGTAACCTTATCAAGAAAGTATCTATCATGTGACACAACAATAAAAGCGCCTCTGTATTTTATAAGGAAATCCTCAAGCCAATTGATTGCATCAACGTCAAGATTATTTGTAGGCTCGTCAAGAAGCAAAAGATTTGCATTTGACAACAATAATTTACAAAGAGAAAGCTTAGAACGTTGACCACCACTTAAGGTTGAAACCCTTTGTGTGAGATCTTCTTCCTTAAAACCAAGACCAAGTAATGCAGCTTTGGTTTTTGCCTGATATACAAGACCTTCGCGTTTCTCAATTTCTTCAGAAAGTCGCAATTGTTTTTCAATAAGCTCAATACTACTATCAGTCATAAGCTGGTGGGTAACTGCTTCAAGCTCGTATTCCATTTCAATAACATCACTAAAAACAGTAAGTGCTTCACCATATAACGTCTGATTATCGTCACACTCAAGGTATTGCTCCATATATCCGATACGAACATCCTTGCCTCGAACAATACCGCCTTCTTCAGGAGAATATTCGCCCGTAATAAGCTTAAATAGAGAGGTTTTGCCTGAACCGTTAACACCAATTAAACCGATTCTGTCATCGTTTTCCACCTTAAAAGCGGCGCCTTTAAATAAGACGCCGTCTAAAAAACCAAATGTTAAATTTTGAGCAGTCAACAAAGACATTCAAAATCACCTGAATTATAATGAACTTACAAGTAACTTAATATTACCGTTAATAACTGTCTTACCAAAACCTGCAGGAATGAAAATACTGTCACCAGCAACAACTTCAAGACCCGAAACTTCGCCCTTACCCTCAAGAACAAGCAAAGACACAAAGCTTTCATCATTTACATCTAAAGAATGTGTACCATTAACATCAATAGTATCCATTTTAAAGAACTCACATTGACAAAGTGCTTGCTCTGTTGCATCACCTTTAATAACAGGGTCAGAATCAGGATCACCGTTACGTGTAGGCGGAACAGTATCTGTAACATCAAGTGCTTTTTCAACATGTAACTCACGTGGCATACCGTTAACTAAACGGTTATAGTCATACACTCTGTAGGTTGTATTACAATTTTGCTGAACCTCTGCAAGTAAAATACCGCTACCAATAGCGTGAAGTGTTCCTGCATTAATAAAGAATACGTCACCTTTCTTTACCGAAACCTTGTTAACATAATCAAGGAAGGTGTTTTCCTCTATTGATTTTTTAAACTCCTCACGAGAAAGTTTTTTATTAAAACCATAAATTAACTGAGCACCTTCGTCACAGTCAAGAATATACCATGCCTCTGTTTTTCCGTAGCTATTCTCGTGAAGCTTAGCATATTCATCATCGGGATGAACCTGAACAGACAAATCAGCTTTTGCATCAATAAATTTTATAAGCAAAGGAAATTCCTCGTATTTTTGACCTTTAGTACCAAGTACAAATTTATTATTTTTTACAAATTCGGTAAATGACATCCCTGCAAAATCACCATTAACGATTACATTATCGCCATCCTCACGCGCACAAAGCATCCAGGCTTCAGCAATGTTATTAAGATCAGATTCAAAGCCGTAATCTGTTTTCAATCGATTACCGCCCCACACAATTTCTTTAAATACGGGTTTTAATTTAATAGGTGTATTCATTCAGAAACCTCCGTTTTGTTCTGTGTACGTTCACTGCTTTCTACGGCAACAACACTAATTTCTTTTTTTTCTATAAAAGGAACAGATGATGATTTTATATCAACTCTGTCATAATATTCTTTGAATCTTATTGTAAATCTGATTTTCCGTTTACATTTTTTGCAAACGAAAACCGCCCTAAACGCCTGATTAATTACACGCCATTCTGTAATACGCTCACAAGAACCGCCACAAACATCGCAAAGGCAACGCATCTTTGATTTATCAATAAGCGGACTGTTTATATCAGTAATTACTTTAGGTTTAAATGTAATTTTGGAATAAAATGCAGTATCACAAGTTAGTGTGTATGACAAAAGCATATGCTTATTATATATTTTCCTGAACAAATCACTTGTAAGAAGGCTATCATCAAGAGCTCGATGCAATGAATAGCTTTCCACATCAATACCAAGCTTTTCTGCAGCAGCAGATAGGCCTATTTGATCTGCTTTTGAAATATTCATAAATGCCTGGGCATACTTTTGCAGGTTAACATAATTATTAAGGAACGGTATAAATGATATACCGTTGAAATACCTGAAGTTTTCAATAAGAACTCTTATATCCGTGTCACCCCAGGTAAGTATAACGTTATCGGGTCCCGCAGACCACTTACGGAATTGAGCCATTGTTTGTGAAAAAGGTGTTCCGCTACTGATATCATCATTTGTGATATTTGTAAGTTCTTTCACACGGGAATGGAGCTTTTTTCCGAGTTGTGCCTTAATAAACATAGAAAATGTATCAACTACGTTTAAATCCTCGTCGAGCATAACTGCACCGATTTCTATAATCTCGTTAATGAAACCTTTTTTCTTTTTACAATATGCATTGTTCCATTCAAGGTCCATAATTATGTAGTTCATAGATAAACTCCTAAACACATTGTATGACCGTCGCAAAATACAACGGTCATAGCATTAAAATTATTGTAAACCTTCTGAGTCGTAAAGACAAACGGTTTCAAGCAACACCTTTGCGCCTGCTTCGAGTGCTTCGGGAACAAGCATATCTGGTGCATCAAGACGTGTGTGATAGTAACGGGGCGGTGTGGGATCCATAGCAGCAAATCCCGTAGCCTTAATACCTGCCTGAGTAAATGCGGCAGCATCACAAGCACCAAGATAAATAGATGCATAAGGAATATCATAGCCACAATTTAATGCAGCCTTTTTAACAAGCTGTTTTGCCTGCAAATCATGCTTCAATGTTCCGCTTAAATCACGGTCGTAAACAGCCATATCCTTTAAGTCACGCATTGTATCACAAGCAACAACTACTGTTTCAATTTCCTTTAATTCATCCTTATGTGCTTTTGCATAAGCCTTTGCACCGCGAAGGCCCGCTTCTTCAGAGCCGGAAAGGATAACACGTACCTCGGTGTTTTCGAAAGAAATATCGTTTTCAGCCATAAGCTTTAAAACACTCATACAAGAATAACAACCTGAGAGGTTATCGTTTGCACCAGGAACACTCTTTGTAACACTCTGCAAAAAGAAGAAACCGATATAAGGGATAAAGAAAATGCAAAGGATAACACCTGCAACAAAGAAGAATGTCTCTGTTCCTTCAGTCTGAATCCCCTTAACATCAACAACTATAAATTTAATAAAGCTTGCAATACACTGAGCAATAAGACCAACAACACCGGGTATTAGGAAAAGCTTCATACCGGTACCGCCTAATTTGTAGTTAAGAATCCACTCATACTGCGAATCTGCATGAGCAACAAGGATAATACGCTTTTTGGTTTCCCCTGTTGCTTTTTTTGTCGCAATAAGGTTATGAGAAGGGTGACCAAAGAACAAACGATCAATAAACTGACGGTACATTAAAAACTCAAGAACAAGAGGAATAATACCAAGTACAGTCAGAATAAAACCGATCAATGGCTTGAAGAAGAACAAAACCGTTGCAGACATGGCCATAATAACAGTAAAGGGAATAAAACCCATAAATGCCTGACGATGAACTGTGAAATCCTCAATTTCTACGTTATCGCTCCATTTTTTAAGGTCTTCACCCATATATTTCTGTGCTTCAAGCTCCTGTGCACTACCAGGTGCACGAGGACCAATTTTATCACATATATAAGTGATTTTTTCAACCATATAATCTACAGTCGGCTTGAAATCAATTTTTGTTTTCATAGTATCACATCCATATTTACACATTAGATAAAATATAACATATATTTTGTTATTTTACAACCATTTATATATTGATTTTAAATTAAAATTAGATTATTATAAGAAAAGAAATACAATCAGGTGGTGTATAATAATTATGTTCAATGACACTAAACAGCTTTTTTATAAAAAAGGAGCTAAAAATTGGCTCGAGGCATTACCTTTGGGTAACGGATCGATCGGCGCAATGGTTTATGGTAGAACATCTGATGAAATCGTTGCCATGAACTCCGATACATTGTGGACAGGCTTCCCCCGTAAATCCGCAGTTAAAGATGGTGCAAATGAGGCTTTTAACAAAGCACGTGACCTTGTTATGCAGGGTGACTATTTCACTTCAAAGAAAATACTTGAAGAAAATGTTCTTGCAAACTGTTCCCAGGCATATATGCCCCTATGCAACATCAGAATTCAGTATGCAAAAAACGGGTTCCAGAAAAACTACAAGCGTATTCTTGATTTAGAAACAGGTATAAACACTGTTACATACACACGTGGCTCAGATAACTTTAAACGTGAATCCTTTGTTTCTTTCGATGAGGATGCTTACTATGATACAATAACGGCAGAAAAGGGCAAAAAAGTAAGTTTTACCGTTTACATGACAACAAAGCTTAAAGGTAAATCTCATACAGAGGGTGAAACACTTATTCTTGACGGAATATGCCCTTCCGACTCACCTTTTAACCAAGAAACATACGGAAGGCTTGAAGGTTCATTATACCCAAAGGAAAAAGAGTTACAAGGTATAAGTTTCAGATGTGCTATCAAGGTTATTACTGACGGTAAAGTAAAATATAATGGTGAAAGCATCTCTGTTACAAACGCTTCTGTTGCAACAATAATCTTCTGCACTAAAAACTCATTCAACGGTTATGATAAACATCCTGCTTTACAAGGTAAAGAATATAAAAAAGCCTGTCTTAAGCAGATTGAAAAATTAGCTGATAAAAACTATGCAAAAGTTAAAGAAGAGCACATAAATAAATTTTCAGGCTATTTCAACAGAGTTTCTCTTGATATAGGTACTGATAACAAAGAAAATGTACCAACAGATGAACGCCTTAAAAGACATGCTAAAGGTGAAAAAGATATTGGACTCTATACTTTAATCTTCAATTTCGGTAGATATCTTATTATTTCAGGCTCACGCGAGGGTACTCAGCCTACAAACCTCCAAGGCATTTGGAACGATAGATTAAACCCACCGTGGAGCTCAAACTACACAGTAAACATCAATACAGAAATGAACTATTGGCCCGTTTTACCCTGTAATCTTACAGAGTTCAATATGCCTTTAATTCAATTTGTAAAAGAACTTTCCGTTCGTGGTGAAGAGCCTGCAAAAACAATATACAATGCAAATGGCTTCTGTTGTCATCACAATGTTGATATATGGCGTTTCTGTGACCCTGCAAATGGTGACACTCAGTGGGGCTTCTGGCCAATGGCAGGCGGTTGGTTCTGTCAACATATTTACAACCATTATCTTTATACTAATGATATTAAATATCTTAAGGAAACTGCATATCCTATAATGAAAAAATCCTGTGAATTTATGTTGGATATGCTTATAGAGGATAAAGACGGTTATCTTATTTTCGCTCCATCAACCTCCCCCGAAAACGAATTCCTTATTGACGGCAAGCCCTCAAGCGTTAGTGAAACAACAACAATGACAATGAGCATCATTAAAGAGTTGTTCGGAAACACTATTGAAGCATGTGAAACATTAAATCTTGATACACCATTTAAGAATGAATTAAAAGAAAAACTCGAAAAACTTTTACCTTTCAGAATAGGATCAAGAGGAGAACTACTCGAATGGTATAAAGAGCTTAAAGAACACGAACCTGATCACAGACACAAATCACACTTATACGGCTTACATCCCGGTAATCTAATCACACCCGACGAAACACCGGATTTAGTAAAAGCTTGTATCAGAAGTCTTGAATTACGAGGTGACAACGGTACCGGCTGGAGCCTTGGCTGGAAAATCAATATGTGGGCTCGTCTTTGGGACGGTGACCACGCACTTAAGCTTCTCGATATTCAGCTTTCTCCGGTACCTGCAAAAACTAAGGTACGTCGTGGCGGTGGTACATATCCTAATCTTTTCGATGCTCATCCCCCCTTCCAGATCGATGGTAACTATGGTTGCACAAGCGGTGTTTGTGAAATGCTTTTACAATCACGCAAGGGTAAAATATTCCTCCTGCCCGCCCTTCCCACATCATGGAAAAATGGTAAAATTACAGGTCTTAAAGCAATCGGTAATATTACTGTTGACATTGAGTGGGAAAACGGCAAACTTAGAGACTACAAGCTTCAGGGTAATACAGACGGTATAGCAATCTATTGTATGGGTGAATTAATTAAATAACTAAAAAATGGTTGTTGCAGAATTTGCAACAACCATTTTTTTAATATATATTATACTTTTTTTCCAAATCCTTAGTAAGCTTATACATCTGATCAATTTCAAGCTTACGGCAATCAAGAAATTCTGCAGGGTTTCTTGTTCTGGAATTATATGTAATATCAATACCATCAAGGCTTAAGTAATACTTTGCATTCACAGGATAGCACTGACATTCTGCAACAGAGAAAAATCCAACTAAATTCTGCAAGAACTCTGCTTTTTCGTCATTACCATCATTATTGGCTTTAATAAGCGCAGAATAAAGGTCTGGATGGAAGTTAGCCATAACACCTGAATAACCATCACAACCCATTCTTAAGCTTTCCAAAAGAGTTGCCGCATTAGCGTTATAAAGCTTAATTGTGCTACCCTTGACTGCATCAAGTTTAGCTTGAATCTTATCAAGATCACAGCAAGTATCCTTAATAAAAGTATACTTTCCACTTTCAGCCATTTTCTTAAGAATATACGGAGTTAACTCTCTTTTGTAGGGATACGGGCATTCATACACGCCAAATGCAACATCGGGTAAAGCATTTGCCACATATTCCATTCTTTCGAAAAGAACATCATCACTCTCGTCTGCCTCAGCAAAACGGTTTGAAATAAAGACATAAGCATCAATACCCGTTTCAATAAACGCTTTTGCTTCGCGAATCTGCACTTCAAGATCATCTGATGTGTGACCTGAAGCAACTATAGATAAGCCATCAGGCTTATTATCCATAATAAATTTTAAAAGCTCAAGTCTTTCTTCAAAGGATAAGAAGAATATTTCGCTACTCTGACAAATAGCAAATATTCCGTCAACACCTTTTCCGACATACCAATCAAGCAATTGTTTAACACCATTATAATCTATTTTATTATCATCTGTAAAAGGTGTAACCATTGTAGGATAAACACCATTATTAATAATTTTCATAAATATCAACCTCCGCTCCATATTCTATCACACTATATTATAAAAATATAGACTTTTTCATAAATAAATTATATAATGTTTTTAGTGAGGTGTTAATTTATGAAAATCCGAAAATTTTCATCAAAAGATTATGAGCAGGTTGTTAATATCTGCATCATGGATAAAGATGATTCTCATCCTGAAGAATTATGGGAATATATAAAAATAATGTTCTGCCATTATTATATTGAACAGGAACCTGATTGTTGTTATGTTGCAGTTGATGACAACGATATACCCTTCGGCTATATATACGGAGCAAAGGATTTCGATGAATATCACAAGAACTTCCAACCCTATCTTAAAAAAATTGCCGAAATCAACAACGGTTTATATTCAGCAGATGCTCAGGTGGAAATTTATAATCATAAAATTTATAAAGATGAATACCCTGCCCACTTACATATTGATTTATTACCGGGTACACGCTCTAACGGCACAGGGTCACGCCTTATGGAAAGCTTATGTGAATATTTAAAAAGCTTAGGAATCAAGGGTGTTATGCTAATTGTTGGTTACGAGAACGAGGGTGCGAGACGCTTCTACGAAAAAAATGGTTTTAAGCTTCTTGATTGTAAAAAATCAGGTGCTGCTTACGGAAAGAAATTAACGGAGGACTAATATGGAAGTTCTTTCTGCCACAATAATGATATTGTGCATTATTCCTGCGACCTCTTACGGTTGGGGTATGCGTGGTACAACAATCGGCGGTGAAAAAGGCGCAATGCTTCCCGGAGCAATTATCGGTGCCGTACTTGCATGGTTCAGCGGAATCTATATTGTGCAGGAGCACTTTTATGTTTTTTCGGCATTAGGTGCAATTTCAATGTATTTCGGCGGAGCAATGACATATGGTGAAACACTTGCTTTTTCAATGAGTGCAAGACCTGCCGAAAATATGAAAAAAGGCTTGTTGGCACTATTTGTAAAAGGGTTCCTTTGGTTCGGGAGTTTTGGCTGCATATTCTCTACCGGTGTAAATGCAATTTGCGGTAAATACAGGTTATATGAGCTTATTGTATTATTTATTGTTACTCCACTTAGCTCAATTGCTTTTTATTTTTTATTTAATAAACCTTTTAGTGTTGATGATAATAAATACCCACGTATTTACTTTTCAAAATCACGTCAGGAATCCTGGGGAGCCATACTCGGAATAATTCTTCCCCTACTTATTACGGGCATTATAAAAAGAGATTTGTTTTCTGTTATATTTTCCTTGTGTTGTGCTTGTGCAGGAGGTATAGGATGGATTCTCGGTCAAGGATTACAAATTTATTCAAAACACTATGCTGAAGAATCGGAATCCGTTTTAGGAAGATTCTTTTCAGAATCACGTGGTGCCGAAGCGTGGAAAGAAATGGAATGTGTTCTCGGAGCTTTTGGCGGATTAGGTGCCGCTATCGGTTTCATTTTAACCTTTAGCACATTTAGAGATACTGTATTTCAAATGGAACTAAACGGCGGTTTAAAGCCTTTTAGCGATACGTTTTCATTAGTTGGCTTGATAATATGGGTTATACTGATTTTGGCAGATATGGTACATTACTTTATTAATAAGCCAATTACAAAAGATGAACTAAAAGCACTTCTAAAAAGCAGAAAAATCACAAAAGAGGTTTATGCTGCTAAGCTTATAAGAGCAGTTGACACCGTACCGAAATCATATATTAATTACAAGCGTATTTTAGAGCCTTCAGAATTCCTTATATATGCCGCTTTTCCTTTCGTAATGATTTGCCTAGGTTCAGATACCACCGCTTCTGTAATGTCATATTTTATGGTTTTCTGGGTACTTGCGCAAGAGGTTGCATTCGAAAAGAAAATGAGCATCCTAAAATCAATTATACTTAAGGTTACATTATCATTACTTGGTGCAATTTTCCTAATACTTAACTTATTTTTTGAATATAAATTTAATTTCATTGCAACGATGATTATGTATACAGTGATTTATGAAGTATTAACCTTCATCTGGATTATACCGGAGTCAATCGAAAAGCTTCGCGATAAGTTACTCTTCAATGAATATACGGGTAAACTGGAAAAACGAAGTTTACATACAGTTATATCCCGTAATGGTACTTTCCTTGTACACAGCTATTTTATAATTTGTATTATAGTTGTTCTTTCAATATTGATATAAAAAAGTGTGAGTCAAAACTGACTCACACTTTTTTGTTAATTAAAGAGATGATTTCCATTCATCAGCCTTTGCAGCAGACATTCTTTTTATATTTTCTTCCTTATATGGTGATTCTGAACCGCCATTTACATAAAGAAAATATTTTCCTTCCGGAGTTTTATAAAGGGTTTCCTCGTATCCTGCAGGATCGCCGAATTCACCTTTTGTATTTTTTACAATAATCTCGGAACAATCGGTATCATATTCAACTTTACAAATAATCTTTTTCATAATAAACCTCCTGAAAATATTATAATTTAATTATATATCACTTATAAAATAAAACAATAGAACACCGGAATTTTAACAATAAATTTATCAATATTTAATATCCGGTTTAAAACAAGGCATAAATTGAAGTTTAAATAAGTTTGCTTTATGTCTTCTGTCGATATTTTCCTTTTTGGCAGTATCATCAATAACTCCATAACGGATATATCTATCAAGTTCATCATAAGTAAAGCCAAGGTTTTCTTCATCAGTTTTACCGCAAAGGCCATCAATCGGAACCTTATCAACAAGAACATCAGGCAAATCAAGAAGTCTTCCGATAGCTTTAACCTCAGTAACCGTTAAAAACGACATTGGTGAAAAATCACCTGCAGCATCACCATATCTTGTTGAATAACCTACCCAATCTTCTGACAAATTACATGTATTTACAACACGACCGTTTACACTTTGAGAAATCGCATATAAAACAGACATCCTGATTCGGGGAGGTAAATTCTGTTTTGTTTGTTCACTTATTGATAAACCATCAGGCATATTACTAAGAACACCATCAACGCTATCTTTAATATTTATCACATAATGTTTTATACCAAGATGTTTAACAAGAAGCTGAGCCATATCAATATCGTGCTGATCGCCACAAGGCATTAAAACGCCCACTACCCTATCCTTACCTAAAGCTTCAACACATAACGCGGCAGCAACAGAACTATCCTTACCACCCGAAATACCGATAACAGCATTACAATCAGGTCCGTTATTCTTAAAGAATTCCTGAATCCAAGCAACACATTCATTTTTAATTTTTAATGCATCAAACATTATTTTCACCTAACCTTATAACTATCGTTTTAATTAATCTTTGGAAATTATCTGAAATATCATCGGCAGTTTTTTGCACATCCTCGTGATTTAAAGGCTTACCGCTAATACCCGACGCCATATTTGTAATGCAAGATATTCCACAAACCTCTAAACCCGAGTGAACAGCAGCAATAGCCTCGCACGCTGTACTCATACCTACGGCATCTGCACCTAAAATACGGAACATTTTGATTTCAGCAGGAGTTTCATAGTTAGGACCGGTTAACTGAGCATAAACTCCTGACATTAAATCAATGTTGCATTCATCCGCACTCTCAACAATAATATCTTGCATACGTAAACTGTAAATATTGCTCATATCAGGGAAACGAGGACCTAATTCATCAATATTTTTACCTATAAGCGGACTTGGAACAAATGACGATATTTGATCTTTAAGCATCATTAAATCACCGGGCTTAAAGCTTTCATTAACGCCCCCTGCAGCATTAGTAAGAATAAGTTTTTTAGCACCTAAAAGTGCCATAACTCTTATGGGTAGCACAACCTCCTGCATTGTGTACCCTTCATAATAGTGAACCCTGCCCTGCATAAGCACAACGGGAATATCCTCAATATAACCAAAAACAAATCTACCCTTATGCCCTTCTACAGTTGAAACAGGAAAACCATTAATACAAGAATAATCAATAGTAGATTCAACTTTAATTTCATCTGCAAAATCACCTAAGCCAGAACCTAAAACTATTGCAATATAAGGTTTGAAATCTGTTAACTTTTTTATCTGTTTTACACAGTCAATTACTCTGTTATACATAAATACATATCACCTACTAATATAAAATATATAACAAAACTAAAATATTAGCAATAAAAAAATTAATAATGGTAGAAAACCTACCATTATTAATTTTAGATTTATCTTTCTTCAATCGGAGTATAATCGCAATCAGGCTTAACATTAATGTATGCAGGTCTTATTATTTTTCCGTTATTCTGGATCTCCTCAATTCTGTGAGCACTCCAACCGGCAATTCGAGCAATGGCGAACAAAGGAGTAAAGAGCTGCTCAGGTAAATCAAGCATTCTATAAATAAGACCTGAATAAAAATCAACATTGGGACTGACGCCTTTATACATTTTACGTTTTTCAGCAATTATTTCGGGTGCTAATTTAGCAACGGTTGTATAAAGATTATACTCGTCCTCATATCCGTTTGCTATTGCAAGTTCTTTCGCTCTTGATTTAAGCAACTCTGCTCTTGGGTCGGAAACAGAATATATGGCATGGCCCATACCATATATAAGTCCGGACTTATCAAAAGCTTCTTTATTAAGAAGTTTATTAAGATATGATTTAATTTCATCCATATCATTAATATCAATAGATGCTTTCATATCATCAAACATCTGCACAACCTTAATATTAGCGCCGCCGTGACGAGGTCCTTTAAGTGAACCAAGGGCTGCCGAAATTGCTGAATATGTATCTGTACCAGATGAAGAAACTACGTGCGTTGTAAATGAAGAGTTATTTCCACCGCCATGCTCTGCATGGATAACAAGTGCCATGTCAAGAATCTGCGCTTCAATCGGTTTAAAGCCCTTATCACCTCTTAAAAGGTACAAAATATTTTCAGCAATAGAATATTCTGCCTTAGGCAAATGAATATACAAGCTTTTATCATTATAGTAATGCTGCAGTGACTGATATGCATAAACAGAAAGAAGCGGAAAAATTGAAATTAAGAATAAACTTTGACGTAAAACATTTGCAATGGAAATATCGTCAGGATTTTCATCATAAGAATACAATGCAAGAACACAGCGGGAAATCATATTCATTATATCCTTACTTGGAGCTTTCAGAATCATATCACGTGTGAATGATTTAGGCAGTGTACGCATCTCACTAAGGGTTTTCTTGAATTCCTGAAGTTCATTTTCTGATGGTAATTTTGAAAACAAAAGAAGATAAATAGTTTCTTCAAAACCAAATCTGCCATCCGACATAAAGCCATTGACAAGATCCTTTATATCTATACCCCTGTATGCTAATTTACCCGCACAAGGCACAAGCTCCCCGTTTTCATTTTTTATTTTTGCCTGA
Source organism: Acutalibacteraceae bacterium (assembly GCA_045647125.1). Lineage (GTDB taxonomy): Bacteria > Bacillota > Clostridia > Oscillospirales > Acutalibacteraceae > DTU089. The sequence continues at coordinate 106,011 of JAZRLZ010000035.1, forward strand.
ACCTTTGAAATTTCCGTAAGTCCCGTAACAACACCATTACCATTCAAATCACGAAGTCCTCTGAAGACATTATGCTCTGCATACATTTCAGGCCTAATATTGTTATTAAATGATGAAACTTTTGCGAGTTCCATAATATAATCAGAAATTTCTTTATAATGCTCTGCCATTTTATTTCCTCCTTACAGAAAATTATTTAACAACTTAATTTTAAATTAATTATATCATTAATTTGATTATAATACAACAAGTGTTACGCAAAGTTAAATTATTGTTAAAAATCGGTAAAAAAAGCAGCCACTTATAAGCAGCTGCTTTTAAAAAACATTAATTAAACTTCAGTGTAGTTAAGAATGTAAACCAACCATAAATTACGATTTATTCAAATTGACCTTTCAATTGCTTATGTGCAATTGCTTCAATTTCTTCTTTCGATGCAGTTTCCATAAATTCTGCCATCGAAGCTCTTCTTTTTTGAAGATCCTCATACATTTTTTCACGTTTTTCCGCAGAAAGAGGATAGAAAAGTTTAGGAATTATACCCAAGCTTGATGTTATAATAGGAATACCTGTACCCAAAGCAAAAATCCACCATTTTGTTTTGTCGGTTTGAGTACCAATTTCCAAGCCTTGTATGTAACCTATTTTACCCATTACGATGTTTGAAACACCACCCATAATGGCCTGCTGAATTTTAGTTATAAGACTTTGAGTAACACCGAGCATAGCTTCTGAACGGTAACCGTTTTTCCATTCACAATAGTCAAGGACTTCGTTCTGAATTTCTGCGGGAATAACTCGTCTTAAGCCGTAAACACACATTTCAAAAACTTCTTCAATTGCCATCAAAGGTAATATTACTGACTTTTTCATAAAATTCTTATTAATAGAACCAATTCCGAAAACTAACAACCAAAGCATATCTGTCCAGGCATCTTCCAAAATCCATAAGGTTTTTGTCGAAAAGCGACGCCTTAATGGTTCAACGAAACTATAGCTTATGAATTTTACAGGAAATGCAGGAATTCCAACAATAGTTTTCCATGTAATAGAGCCTATAACATCTATATAGAAATTAGTTCGGCTCTTGCCAATGCTAAATCCCGAAAGTAATGATGAAAGCAATTGAATTCGCATTGGTTTATTGTTTAAAACAGCTTTCAGACAATGCTTTACAGACGGTTGCTTGATAGATTGCGTAACACGTTCTCGTGAGTTTGTTATAAAGAAAAGAGCAAATGATGCAGAAGCTGCCGCACAAATAATACCAAATGATGAAAACAGTTTAGGTAACGGTAAGTTTAATTTCTTGTTTGAAACGAGGTCAAAAATTATACCAAATATCTGTTTAGGCAAATCCTCAACCAAATGCGAAGATACATTCGCCAAGCCAATTAACCTCGAACGCTCTAAAGGTTCCGGGGTCAAGGTTGACAGGAAACCTGTTTTTGCAATAGAGGTAAATGTGCCGGCGGTTTCTGTAATTATGCTCATTGCAAAATAGAATATCCATTTCGGGAGATATGTAGCAGGTGTATTCGGAAAAATGAATGGTATTAACCAATACCACATACCTAAAACCGTAAGAGGAATTTCCCCTAAAAGTACGTAAGGTTTGAACTTACCCCAACGTGTTCGGGTTTTATCAACCATTACACCAATAAACGTATCATTAAACGAATCCCAAATGGTAGCAACAACATTTTGAATCGCAAGATAATTAAAATCGATTTTTATAACGTCATATATATATCTTTCTTTATAATCATCGATATTAAGACTTGCGGCAACATCATTAAGAACATAGGCAAGAGTTTCCTTTTTACCAACATAACGGCGAGGTTCAGATTTAATTGTGGAAACGCTTTCTTTGTTTTCCATTCAACAATCCCTCCATCAAAACATAAGTTATATTTAATTTCTTTTATTTTATTAAATCCAAATAATACAAAGAGATAATCATATATCTTATGTTATATAAATACCATAATTCTCGAAACATGTAAAGTAAGCATTTTTCAATATAATTCAATTAATTTCTCAAAAAAGATGATATCATTTTCTTGAATATATTGTTTTTAAGACAATGAAAACTATAAATTAAAGTTAAAAATAAATAAAATTAAAATGTTTTCGTTATAAATTATATACCAATAATTTCAGTTATTTCTTTTGCTTTAACATCATTCAAGCTACAGTTGTTTGAAATAGAAATATATGCTGCAACACCTGCAGCTTCACCTATACCGACACAAATCGGCATTACTCTAAAATTCGAGTGTGCCATATGTGTGCCTGATATATTTCTCCCACAAAGCAAAAGGTTTTCTTTTGTTTCAGGCAACAAGCAACGATAAGGAATTGTATAGCCTTTTTTCTGCTCAAAATACTTTTGAACACCTGTTTTGTCAAGACCCGACCCGGAAATATTATGCACATCAAAATTGAAGTAAGCATCTTTGACAACATAATCATCAAAAACCTTTGCTTCTAAAATATCCTGTTCAGTCAAAGTATATTTACCTTTAAAATGCCTTGTTTCACGAATTCCTATAAGCGAAGCAGAACTTATAACATAACAATTTTCATAACCGGGTACATATTCACGAAGGAATTTAACTATATCATTAATTTGTCTCCTGCATACAAGTGTGGCACGTGTTAAGTCATTTGCATTTGTACCATCAATATCAATTGCATTTGTCATATTACATGTAACAATACCCGGAAGTGTTGATTTATATGTCAGAAGATGACCGGCAGGATACGGTATATGAGCTTTTGCAAGAGATTGAAGTTCACCTTTTGATGTTTCGTAGGTTGATTCAAAAGAACCTAAAAAAACTGCATTATTATAATCAACTCCACCAACTTTAAACATAAGTGTAACCGGCTGCATTTTGTTATCACTTTCTCTTCCGAGAATAAACTCAGCTCCTGATCTTGCAGCAATATCGCCATCTCCTGTAGCATCAATAGTGATTTTTGCATAAATATCAGTTTTGCCTGACTTATTGATAACGGTTGCACCAAGAACCTTATCACCATCACATAATGCATCCTCTGCAAATGTGTAAAGCATAACTGTACAACCAACCTCTGAAAGCATTTCAAGATATAATAATTTAAGTTTTTCAGGATCTATCAAGTTAATGTCATCATTATTAGAACAACCCTCATTTATCTCTGATGATCTTTTTAAAATCTCATAATATAAAGGGCTTCCACAGCTTCCGGTCCAATGACTCATAAGACCTGATGTTGAAATACCACCTACATCCCCACTTTGTTCAACAAGAATCACCTTGGCTCCATTTTTTCCAGCACTATATGCCGCTGCAAATCCGGAAGGTCCACTTCCTAAAACAAGGACATCTGTATAAATTTCAAATTTTTCAATCATATATTAACTCCCAAACATCCGAATTAAAGTTCACCTTAATAATTATAGCATCCAAGTAAAACAAAAAGCAACAGTAAAAACTACCGTTGCTTGTATCATATAATTACTATTTTAATACTTTTTTACACCAAGTTCGTTTTCCGCACTCAGGACACTTCAAGTAACGAGTAGTTCCCATATGCATAGAATTAAGAGCCTGCATATAAGTAGGAACTATTTCATAACCGCAATTTTTGCATTTATAAGAACCAACGCTAACTTCAAGTTTTACTGCATAGAAACATGGTATCAAAAATAGAACACATATTCCTAAAATTATTAAAAGTTGAAGTATACCCTCGGGTATCAAAAAAGCCGCAACAGCAAGTCCTCCGAGTAATCCTATCAAGCTAATACCCATGATAATCCACATAGATGTCCATACCGTTTTATTTTTCTTTTCTAATTCCTTTGCCATATCAAGTAAAATTTGTTCATTTTTTTTATCATTTTCCATATCAAACTTCTCCCCGCATAGTAATTCATTTACATTGATGCCAAGAATATCACATAGTTTAAGCATTATGGAGGTATCAGGCATTGCCACGCCACGTTCCCACTTTGATATAGCTTTATCAGTTATACCCAACTTTTCTGCCAATTGCATCTGTGTTAAACTTACTATCTTTCTACGTTCTGCAATAAATCTTCCGATTTTAATTTGGTCCATAATGTACCTCCTTTAACACACAGTATATAACATCAATTCAAAAAAACACACCTACCATTGGTTTAGTAAGAAGAAATAAACCGTTGGTAGAGAAAAAATTGATCATAATAATCATATTTATTAAGTTAATTATATCACATATATCACCATATTACCACACTACAATAAAACAAAAACGGTACTGACTAAAAAATCATTAAGTTAAGGTTGTTAGTTTGTAAAAACATTGATAACCCGAATATTTACTCTTACAAAAAAACCGAACACATCATTTCAGATGTGTCCGGATTTTTGTAGTTTACATTTACAGGATAAAATCACACTTACTGTAAACTGTTTTATTGACTATATAAAATGGCAATAGTTGTACTATTAATCCGGGTATGTAACCTGTCGACCAGTAATGAGCTCAACAACAGATTGATAAATCTTCATAAATCCTTCTTGCACAGCACCCTTTACCGCAAGCTCAAAAGCAATTCTTTTTGAATATTTGTCACCATTATCTTTTGCAGTTTTTATATAATCAAAATCAAATACATCATAAAGGCGTTCAACCCTTGTTTCGTAAGTAGATGTATCTTTTTCATCAATTTCAACTACACGATAGCCGTACTGGGTTGTATAAGCCAAACCTTTATAACGAGTCATAGGAGAAGTGTAAATATCAATATTTCGGTTTCTTACCCCAAAAGCATTTGTATGGTCGTGTCCTGTAAACATTGCAAGAACATCTCCATTCTCAACCAAAGCATCAAACTGACCATCATTATAATATCCGGGACAAGGTTTTTCATTAAGAGTTCCATAGTTAACCTGTTCAGAATCAAACATATAATATTCTTCTTCGTTATAAATATGCTGAATTGCATATGGCTGCTTTGAGTCTGACTTTTTAAGAACATCATAAATTTCAGGAACAATTATATGTTGGAAAACAACAGAGTTAACCGTTTTACCATCATTTTCTTTTTTAAGCTTTGCAGCGGTTTTCTTGTACCATTCTATCTGCTCAGTTCGTACTCGATCGTAATGCCTTGGCTCATCTTCGTCATAATCACCTGAGTCAAACACCCAAAGATTGAAATTAACTTTATCACTATCAGATGCAAGAACAGGAATATTAAACGTTGCGCAGTTTTTGAAATTTTCACTGTTATCGATTGATATTACACATGAGAAGGTCTGGTAATATTCCATAATATCTTCTCTTGTCATTGGTCCACACTCTGCATCGTGGTTACCAAAGGTTACGGCAACGGGAATTTTTCTTGATTCAAAAATATTCATCAAAGCATTGATGAGCTTTTTGGTTTTTTCAGGATCCTCGTTAGGATGAGTATTATCACCTGTAAGAACAACGAGATCAGGCTTTTCTACATCGCAAGCTTCTGCAATTACCCATATTGATGCATCAAAATGCCTGTCATAGTTAAGATGCGTATCAGCAATATGCAATATCTTAAGCTTTCCGTTTTTATCAAATCTAATAGTTTTATCAACCTTCTGTTGTGCGTTTGCCGGTTCAAAGTTGACATTTGTGTTTTCGGGATCGAGTTCAAAGAAGATTATTCCAGCTACAAGAATAACAACCGATACCAATAATGCAATTAATATAATTTTCTTTGCCATATTTATTTCTCCTTATCTTATTAATTGATAATTAATTTTTCAACGTAAATTCAGCATCATTATCCGAAAAACCCTTATTGTTTCCGATAGTATTGAGAAGCATACTTCTCAAATCCACTTCAATTCCGTCTTTACTGAGCTTCGGTTCAATTTTCTTAAGCACAAAAGAAAATCTCGAAAGAAAATCTGAAATAAAAATATATCCGGGTGTGCCTTCAACATAAGGTCCATCACCTGTGAATATACTTAACCCTACCTCACCTACAAAATCAACAAACTTTTTCTTATCAAATTCTTTATCTCTTTTTATAAAGAAAATCCGTTTAACTGTTCCTATAGTGATTTTATCAAATCGTTTTCGTACAAATGACTTCACGTGCTTTACAATACCCTTTCCACCATTGAGTGCACCGCGAACTCTTGCAACAATCGCTGTAGCGAAATGATTATCAAAATACTCCTGAGGTGTAAGTCCGTTTAAATCCCAGCCAAAATCAGGTATATTATGTGATTCAACCTTAAGAACGGAGTTTTTATCTATAGTTATTTTTCTATATTTTGCTGGACTACCTACAAGACAGGATGTACATACATCAATGAGTCTGTTACCTTTTTCGGAATAGAACTCATTTATACTCTGAATGTGCATATGACCAGTAAGAACAAGCTCAACGCCATTATCAGCAAGGAAGGTTGCAATATTTCTCCAATCCTTGATTTTCGCATCGCCAACCAAATCGAAAACAGGTACAGATGGAATAATCGGATAATGACATATTGCAAAAACCGAGCAACCATCTTCTTTTGCCTTGTCAAGCTGCTCTTTTGCCCATGCCATGAGTCTTTCGTCCATTGTACCTTTGGGCTGGTCTTTACTGTCACAGCATATAGCAAGCATTCGAATACCGCTCACAACTTCAGCTACATAAGAATGAGTTGCATCATCAAAGGCTATGGCATCTTTGTAGCCAAAATCACGGTACATATCACAAAGGTCAGCAAAGTCAGTTCCCTCGACAGGTACGCGCCCATCCCCCTTTAATATGTAGGCAGAATCGTTATAATCGTGACCTGCAGTTAGAACATAGACCTTTTTACCGTTTCCCTTGAGTCTGTAAAGTTCTTTTATAAAACTGTTGTGACTTTCTTTTTCACCATTTTTTACAAGATCACCCGGAATTATAACAATTTCCGTTTCTTTATCTTCAATAATTTCATCGAAGACACTGCTTACGATAGCGTGACTTTCTTTTACAAAATACTGCTCGGTCACCATGTTTTTTTTCGAAAGCTTCTCCACCGGCACCTAATTCATTTTCGAAATAATGAGTATCAGTTACAAGATAAAAATTTATAGGTTTCATTTTTTCCACCCTTCATTACTGAATTTGATGTAGAACTTTTTACATATTAGCACAAATATAAAGTAGTTTACAATAGGAATAATCAATTTTTGCAACTCACAAATCACTTTACCATATTGTGTCACAATTTAAATCATTACATTCTTTATGTATTACAAAGGATGTTTCTACAGGCTATTTTCAGTTAAGTTTATCTATTTGTTATAGCTCATTTTAACGCAGATATTTCATCTTTTATGACTGACTCACAGATAATAACAACTCGTTTCAAATAACGTTTTCTTTACTTTTTTCCAAAATCAATTCAAAGAAAATTTCATATAAAACTTTAAAAACTTGTATTTATCGACTATAGGTGTTAGAATTATAAACATCATATTTTAAAGAGCGTGATAGTATGAAATATAATCTTGTTGTTGCAGGCGGTGGTCTTAGCGGTGTTGCAGCTGCAGTAAGCGCTGCCCGCAAAGGACTAAAGGTTTTACTCGTTGAAAAATCAGGTTGCCTTGGTGGTGCAATTGCCAACAATCTCGTTTATCCTTTTATGCCCTATTGGACTAAACCATATTGGGACAAAAATGTTAAAAGAAATTATCTTTCACAAGGCATTTTCAAAGAAATGAAAGAACGTCACGATAAATATGTTGATGACTGTAAAGACCACGAATTCAATTCTGAATATTTTAAAATTGTACTTGATGATATGACAACTGAATCCGATGTTGATGTTCTTTTCCACGGCGTTGTTTATGATGTGAAATCTGAAGGAAGATACATCAAAGAGGTTGACATAACTGCAAAAGGGCAGAAAATCACAGTCCAAGCAGATTTCTTTGTCGATGCCACAGGTGATGGAGAACTCTTTTACCTTGCAGGTTGCGATTATCAATTAGGACGAGAAAGTGACAATCTCTGCCAACCAATGACAAGTTGTTTTCGTATGAGTGGCGTTGACCTTGATCTTTTCACAGAAGAAAGACCTCGTTTACAGGAGCTTTACAAAGAAAAACAAGCAAAAGGTGAAATTACAAATCCAAGAGAAAACATTCTTGTTTTTTTCGGTGTTGGTGAAGATGTTCTGCATTTTAACTCTACCCGTGTTATAAAGCTTGATCCTACTAATCCTTTTGATGTAAGCAAAGCCGAGGTTATCGCAAGAAAACAAATTCACGAGCTAATAGCTTTCTTAAAGGAAAATTCAAACGCTTTTCACGAAAGTGCCTTAATATCCATAGCTATTGATATCGGTATAAGAGAAAGCAGAAAGTTAAAAGGTGTACATATTCTTACAGCTGATGAAATAATCGCCTGTACCCGATTCGACGATTCAATTGCCCTTGGAAATTACGATATCGATATTCATAATCCCTCAGGAACGGGAACAAGCCATAGATTTTTCGGTGATGGTGAATTTTACACAATCCCCTACCGTTCACTTCTTCCAAAGGAGTTTGACAATCTGCTTGTTGCAGGTAGATGCCTTTCCGCAACTCACGAAGCACAGGCATCTGTCAGAATAATGCCAATCTGTTGTTGCCTTGGTGAAGCAGCCGGTACCGCAGTTGCAATAGCACACAATTCAAACGCAACCACCCATAATATCGACATTAAAATTCTACAACAAACGCTAAAAGATAATGGTGCGGTTTTGTAATACTATACTGCACATTAACTTAACAAACAGACAAAGCTCCCACCTACTTCTGTAGATGGGAGCTACTTGTTGGGTGATAGTTATTTTAAAATTCGTTATAAAATCAATAACCAAAAGGCAAAAAATCTTGAAGTATATTCCTTAACTTTATTTGAGCAATTATGTTATATATGTAAAAATTATTGAACGAGATAACAAAACAATTATTGATATATACAAGCAATTATGATATGAAAGACCAAATATAGTTACAAAAAATAAGACCGTGAGACGAAAATCTCACGGTCTTATTACTATGTTATCGATATAAATATTATGTTAATTTCTATTTTACTTTGATTACTCAACTCAACAAATATTATCTATACTTAGAAAACCAGAGTATCAACCTTATCCAAAAGATACGCCAACATTTCTTTGCATCTTGCGATTTTAGCAGGGCTGTCAGCCTCCTCAGGTCGGCGAATAGCACGACGAAGCATACGGGTGTAGCCAATAATCATTGCCTTTTCCGCAACAATTCTGCACACCTCATCATCTTCAGTACCAAGATACATTTTAAGAGACATATCCCAAAACTTTTCTGCAGATTCATGAGTGTAACCGAAGAAATCTTTCGTTACCTGATGATCAAGCTCGGAATATCCGATGAATGCATTAAACATAGAACCAAATTCAAATACCGGATGTCCCATACAAAGGGTATCCATATCGATAAGTAGAGGCTCGCCATTTTGAACCATAATGTTATTTGTGTGATAGTCACCGTGCATAAGATTTTTTTGCTTAGGAACGGATTCAATTAAAAAACGAAGTTTTTTGCCTTGTTCTTCAGGAAGATAAGATGCAACAAAATCTGCCCACGCAAGAGCAGTTTCTTTCATATCCGGCACATCGCCATCCTCAACTTCAATAGTGTGAATGCTTTTAAGCATATCAATATAATACTTAGCTGCTTCGGACAAATCATCGGGATTATCACGAATCATCTTGGTTACACTAATTGCATTCAAGAGCTCTGTAACTGTGCCATAACCCTCACCAACACGTACAATACCATAAGGAATAGCCGTGTTAATACCAAGAACAAAAGCCTTTCTTGCGTTTTCTCGTTCTTGCTTTATTTCAGGTAAAGCATCCTTTGCAAAATATGTCTTGAGTATGGTTTCATCATCATAGCGATAAACAGCACCGTTGGCACCTTTTGCAATAAACTCACAACCCTCGATACTCATTCTCTTATACGCTTTTTCAACTGTAACCATATCTGTGAATCCAGTCATATCCAAAACTTCGTACACGTCAGAAGCAACATTAATGATTGCAAGCTTTGACTCTTCCTTTCTGAGTCTCAAAATCACACGAAGTCCTGCGGAGGATATGTATTCAAGTTTATCAGCATCCACAACAGTATGCTTTCCGGGGTTATCATTTTTAATATTAAAAATTTTCTCTTCTACATCAGCTGAATTGGAAGCATCTACTCTACCTTCAACAGCGATATACAGAATATCTTTATCTATACGATAGGTAACGTTCATTTTTTACTCTCCTTTTCCGAAAACAAGTTCTGTAAGTTTTTTGTATTCAATCCACGCCGAAGTGTCAGACAAACGATCAGTCAGATCGACAATCGAACGATAATACCAAGCCTGCTCACTTACATCCTTTTGATTAAATCTTTGCCACATCTGTACACCTTCGACCTTAAAATCTCTGTAAATGGAACGCATATTGGCAAGCTTATCTCCAAGCCAAACCATCAGTACGCCGATGTCATCCGTATTTTTTAATACAGACAAAGACTCTTCTTTGCGAATACGCCACGTGTTGGCGGGTGGAAGATTTAATCGTTTATCCTCAGTTTCAGACTCAACAAGTTCCCTTACACGCTTTCCAAAGCGTTCTTCAATTTCATTAATGTTAATATCTGCATCTTCAACAACATCATGAAGCGCAGCTGCAGCAATCAGATGCTGATCATCCGTCATTGTCCCAACAATAACTGCCGCTTCCATTGGATGCAGGATATATGGGGCATCACTTTTTTTGCGTCGCATTCCATCGTGAGCTTTAACTGCAAATACGACAGCCTCACTTACAAGTTCCATTATTCAATCACCAAAATATCAGCGAATCCTGTCATTTCAAAGACCTCCATAACATCTTCGCAAACTCCCGTTACTTTCATAGATCCGATTTTCTGCATTTTTTTCTGTGCTGCAAGAAGGACACGAAGTCCTGCACTTGAGATATACTCCATACCTTTTACATCAAGAACGAGGTTTTTAGTATCGCCAATATCATCGTTAATGGTTTTGTCCAATGCGGGTGCGGTAATAGTATCGAGTCTTCCTACAATCTCGATAATGGTCTCTTCTGTATTTTTTTTGATTTCGATTGTCATATTAGTAAATCTCCTTTATATTTTTTTAATCATAGTTAAAATGTTTTCTCCGTTTTCATAGGAGTAACTAAGGGAATCCATTGTTTTCTTAGCAATAAAGATACCAAGACCACCAATCTCACGCTCTTCAGCAGAGAGAGTAATATCCGGATCAGGTTTCTTCAAAGGATCAAAAGGAACACCCTTATCCGTCATGCGGAAAATTATGTTTCGACTATCTTCATCGAAACTTATATGAAGAGTCATATCCCCCTCACTTTCAGGGTAGGCATAACGAGCGACATTGACGAACACCTCTTCAATAGCAACACAAAGCGCCATTTGTGTTTTCATAGGACATTCAAAACCTTCAATGGTTTCCTCTACAAAGCCGATAACATCATTCAACGATTCTGTTTTGGCCGGGAATGTTTTATTCGTCATACGCTCACCTCCTTTTTTAGCTTTATAATCAAACATCAGCATTGTAATATCATCGAATTGTGGTGCTTCACCCACAAATTCATCAATATTAGCTTTTAGTGCAGGTAAAAGTTCAGTAGCCTCTATAGAGGCATTCTGATTCATAAAAGTTAAGAGTCTATCTTCGCCGTAAAGCTTGTTATCTACATTTGTAGCCTCCGGCACACCGTCGGTGTAAAGGAACAACCTGTCCCCCTTATTGAGTGTGATTTCACCGACGCGGTAACGAATACCCTCCATACCTGCGAGAACAAAACCAGCTCTTGTTTTGAGATATTCAAAATCTCCGTTTGCTCTTCTAATCAATGGTGGGTTATGACCTGCATTTGCAAACTGTACATTGCCGGTTTTCAAGTCAAGAATACCCATCCAAGCAGTTACAAACATACCTGATTCATTGTTTTCACAAAGTTTTTCATTTGCTTTGGTGAAAATATCATTTACTGCCATCCCACTCTCTGCCAAGTCTTTGATAATGGTTTTAGCCGTCATCATAAACATCGCTGCAGGGATTCCCTTGCCCGAAACGTCAGCAGCAAGGAAGGCCACGGTTGTATCGTTTAATTTATAGAAATCATAAAAGTCTCCACCGACTTCTTTTGCAGCAATCATCTGTGCGTAAATGCTATGGTCATCATCCACCGGGAAGTTGGTCGGAAGTGCAGAAAGCTGAATCTGTTTAGCATATTCAAGTTCTTTATCGATACGTGCTGCAGCTTCTGCAATATACTGTTTCAATGTAGAAACTGTGGAATTAATATCATCTGACAATGAAGCGAACTCCACATTAGAACGCACGTCAACAGTTACACTCAGGTCACCATTTGTAATTTGCGCAAGTGTATCATTGATTTTCTTCAAATTATTAATAATAACGCGCTTAATAAGTAAGTAAATAAATACAAATAATGTCGCAAAAATAATCACCTGCATAAAAACACTTGTCAACATGGATGCGTCACGCATAAACATAGCCTCATCCACCGGCATAGCGGCAATCAGACAGTAGCCTTCAACAAACTTAAATACATACATGTATTCTGCGCTCAAATCATTGATACCATCTACAACATCAGCATTATAGAGAGTGGTAGCGGTTTTCCCCTGTTGCATTTCCTCAGGAGGATTAATACCAATGGAAGATATATGCTTTCCTGCATAGGCATCATCAATTACCATACAGAGTTGTTCATCAAGGACCGCGACAAAACCACTGGTACCAACATGACGATTCTTGGTAACATCAATAACGAACTCATTAAGCATCGCATGGAACTGCTCTGCGTCGTACCCTACCTGAATAAAGCCACCTTCGGTAAGATTAACAGCTGCATATTTTCGCCAGACAGATTCATCCTTGCCTCTTGGTGAATAATCCTGCACAAATGAATCCTGAACTTTTAGTGTATCTACAAATTCTTTGGATTGTGCCTTGCTATTCATATCATAGTTAATGCTGTCCGATTCTGTGGAATTTATGATGATGCCATCAGAGAGAACAACATTAATTTCCTTAATACCGTATTTATCTGTAAGATCAGACAAAGAAACTGTTGGGTTTTTTTCATACACCTGTTTGACTTGTTCAGCGATTTTTAGAAGCTGGAGATTGGACTTCTCTCTTACAGCTGTCTCAACATCATTAATAGCAACAGTAAACACCTCTTGTGTTTCGATCTGTGCCATCCCATTCTGAAGAATAAGAGTAAAAGTGCTTGTAATCAGATAGGCAATCACAATGCAACTGAGAAGTCTTCGCTGGAAAGTATGAGCAATGCCTTCAGAAGACCTCTTTTTAAAAAATCTCTCGTGACTAAAAAGAGAAACTAAAATAATAGATACCCCAACAGCTACAGAGTTGCCCAACATCATTGGAGCTGTTGCGCCCTTGACAAATTCAAAGGCTTGGGAAGAATTATCCATATTTGTCAGGAAGATCAAAATCATATGGATAACTTCACATACAACGGCAATACATATACCGTAACTACAAGTGGGCTTTTTGTTATCAAACATCAGTTTTCTGAGTCCTGCAGCCATAAATCCTGCAAGAATGGTTGCAATACTGCACGCAAGCTGTGTATATGCACCACCACCCCAATAAACAGAGAACCAGCGATAAAGACCACCTATCAGTCCGGCAATAATACCTGCAGGTGCACCAAAAATAAGACCTGCAGATAAAGGTGCTGCATCACGAACATTAACAGTCGTACCAAGCCACTCCACACCATAACTTGATGCAAAAGCCGACACTCCACCAAACAAAAGGCCAATAATAACCTGTTTTGCAATATACGGAAGTTTTTTTGCAGATGTGTATTTATCAATGAGGTATACTGCTAAAACGAGGAGGCAATTAAGTAATATTGGAATAGTTAATCTCATAATTTACCCCCTAAAAGAACATACGCAATAAGGTTTTGACTATTTCTGCTAAAATGTCACCAAAGACACCAACTGATAAAAGCAAAAGCATATACAAAAACATACTGCTTTTACTTACAGAATCTTTCGAGAGATTATAGTAAAAATTAAATTGTCCTTGTCCGTTATTCTCTCGGTCCTGATTCCATTGATAGGTAATTACATCATCGAATATATAGCCCTTAGGAAGATAATTTTTATATAATTTCTCTTCCAATCGACGGATACGATAACAACCACCATCATTCAATTCATAGTTTTCATCAATAGATAAAGTTATAACTGCTTTTTTTAATTTTTGACGATGAAATGCACCAATTCTGGTAATCTCTTCCGGTAAAAGTCTTGATTCGTTAATACGGATAGAATAACCGTATTTTTCTGAAACTACAGGAGTTGTAATTAAATCCCTTAGTCTACTTATCGCATTACCGACATCAACACGAGGTTTAAAAATGTCATCCAAAGATTTATGCGGCATACGCCAGATGAAATAAGCTTCATCATTATCAAACGATTCATTTATTTTTTCTAAATCCACATTGATTAGCGTACCGTCCGATAACGTCTTCATCTCATATTTCAAGGTGCTAATATGTACAATATCCACAGTTTTCCCGTTGTATGCAATCTCCGAAGTATGCTCATTTTTCATATAATCCACAATACATGCTGCACTAAAAGTTGCTTGCAAAATTTTTGTGTCATTAAAAAGCAAAGAAACATCTTCGATTTCGTCTGCGGATATAGTAAACGGAACGTACACATGTAATATTTTACTTAGACTTACACCACGTACACGGATAGCAAGGTCCACATAACTTTTTCCTTTTGGATTCAGCCAATTGTTAATATAGACTGTGCTGGTGTCTTCACCATCAACCCAAATGGCCCAACCATCATCGGCAAACTTCTTTTGTTTTTTTGGCATTCTGATTTCTCCATTAATTTTTATTTATATTTGAGAATTAAAAATAACAACCGGCAACAAAATATTGAGAAACCGTTCCCCAATATTCTGACCAATTAATTTCAGATTCAATATCATATTTATCCAAAATTTTATTTAGATCAGTAACTTTCTCGAATAGTTCTTTAATCTGAGCCTTTTCTTCATCGGAATACTTTTCATAATTATCCAACAAGTCCTCAATCACTAAATTAAACTTCTTTATAAATTCTTTCTTTTCGTTTTTCATATTGTTGCCTCCATTTTATTAAAAATTTTATACTTGATTTAATCATATGTGATACAAGAATCAATTAAGAAGGTAAAACTATATTATTTGTCATATATCGGATTTCTCACCATAGCATAATGTGTAACAGTGCTTTTGGGAATCTGCTCTTCTTTCATTAATTCAAAACCATAATGTTGATAAAGTCCTACATTAGACTCCTTATTAGTTTCCAAATAAACAACCATACGCTCGTCATCGCAGAATTGCAACATAGGACGCATTAATTTACTTGCTATGCCTTTTCCTTGTGCACTTTTCCTGATGGATAGGTTATATAAATACCAATCATAGTTATCTGTAAACTCTTTCTTAAGATTCATGGCATATGTTTCATAGGTTAAAAGTCTTCCGATAATACCGGGTCCTGAATGAAGTATCAAGCTCATTCCGCCATTAGCTAAGAACGGAAAAGTTTTGCTTCCGGTAAAACCAAACGGGAGCCAAACAGCAAATCCGTTAATTTCTTCGCTATCAGCATAAACAACCGCATCTTCAGACATTGTTCTAAGTGAAATTTGCATAATTAATTTAGACGCTTTTTGATCATATTTGCCCTTAGTGAACCAATTGTGCAAAGGATAGTCCTTATATGCATCTGCTGCAACCTCAGCCAAACGATCAAGATCCTTCTCTTGTACGATATACAATCCAGCTTTTTCGATTGCATTTTTTGCAAGAGGAATTTCAATTTTTCTTACTAATTTATCCATATTAATTCAACTCCTTGAATTTATCTTTGCTTTATTTGTGTAATTCATATTGTCGTTTAACGATTTTAGAATCATCCTTATAAAAAGGTGCCGGACCCTCAAACTCAGTATCACCGACTGTCATATCTGCTCGAATGGCAGAATCATATATTGACCTACCGAAAAACGGAATTTTAATCTTTGCCAAGGAAGATAAAAATCTTGCATGGTATTCCACCTCAGCAGCAAAGGAATATACTGATGTATTTCCTGTGTGAGTTGCAAGAATTGCCATAGCCTCCTGTTCGCTTAATTCTTTCGGGTTTTCAAGGTATATGTATTCATTGTCGCAAACAATACGTCCTGCAGACTGATTCAACGTTTCAACAAAGCCTGGTAATCTTGCTAACTTTTTAGAATTTTTATATGAAATACTTTGCTGTACAATTTCTTTGTAAAAATCAGGAACCTTGATGCATCCGTCATCAGCATAAGATGCAATCATTTTTATATATGTGTCAGCCACAAGGTAAGCGCCTTGGGATTGAGGAGTTTTAAAATATTTTTTCAGTGCTTTATGGTGACTCTGACCTTTACGAGAAACTACGCGATTTATCTCGGTATTTAGCCTCTTTCTGTTTTCATCAGAAGGATTTGCAAGACAATCCAACAAAACTTCAAAATCAAACGAAATAAAGGATATAGTCACACCGGGAGTATCACCATCAGCCGGAGAACCCTCCTCAATATCATGCTCCTGCTCCCTGAGTTTTAAAAGGCTATATACATAATCGTTATAACTGGGAACAGCATATAAAAACCAATCGTCAAAAAACTTATTACAAGCAAGTCTTTCTCCGCTTGAGTCAGGAAAATCAAAAATTCTTTTATTTATCAATATATCCGCTAAAGATCTGTACACAAACCAAAAATCATCATTAGTCTGTAGAACATCTGTTTCTTTTATATTTCCATCAAACTGTAACAGTTGAAAAAGCTTAGGCTCGACTTTTTTATCCATAACAATCTCCCCTGTTTGTACCCACAAACCATATAATTACTTATTTATTATATTATTTAAGGTATGACAAATCTCTTACAAAGCAGTAAAAAAAGCCGTCGAATCGACGGCTTTTTCTGAATTTATTATTTAAATCTTCTTTTCCCAAAGCAATCCGCAAGTTCCTTCTGCCCAACTGTACTGGGACATATACTCCCCACGGAATTCAGGTTTTCCTGTTTTCAAGTATGTGTAATAATCACAATCTAATTTTTCGGGTTTTATGGAATAAAAATAATTATTCCGCTCAAAAATCTCCTCCACTCCCACCGATTCGAGAGCTTGTCGCAAATCTCGGAACAATTGGTGGATATAATTTTGGTTCTTTTGATCTTCGTCATTTTCCCAAAGCGCAACCCTGATTTCTGCAACCGTAACCCCTGCACCGTTCCGATCAACCAAAAAGGCAAACAACTCTTTGGTTTTTGAACGTTTAAAGGTTAACTTTTCGCCTCTTGCGTAGACCTCGAATGTACCGAAGCATTTTACGGTAAGCGGCTTTTGGCTTTGACGAATCCCTTTTATATTATCAATCTCCGCCTGTACATCTTTTGCAGACACCGGCTTCATTAAATACCCGGAGGCATGAAGCTTGAAAGCCGAAATTGCGTATTCCTCATATCCGGTGCAAAATACGATCTTGCAGTCCGGACAAAAGTCAATGATTTTTTCTGCAAGAGCTAGCCCACCCATACCACGCATGTTAATATCCAAAAAGGCAATATCGACAGGGTTATTTTTAATATAGTCGAGAGCATCATCGCAAGAGGTAAAATCCGCAACGCAAGTAATATCATCCGATGCTTTAATCGCATTCGTAAGCGCCCCCAGCATCAAGGGTTCATCGTCTACTGCTATTGCAATCATCGTTCCACCTCCTTGGGAATCATTATCAAGACCTTGGTGCCAACACCAGCTGTACTTTCTATTTCCAAAGTGCCGTTTACCATCGCCTTTAATCTTC
>JAZRLZ010000036.1:0-3245 GCA_045647125.1 Acutalibacteraceae bacterium
CCCATGTTACCGAAAGCCATAGCCTGAACGTTAACAGCTGTACCCCATGAGTAAGGGATATCGTTGTCACGACGGTAAACGTTTGCACGTGGGTTGTCCCATGAACGGAAAACAGCTTCTACGGCACCCATGAGCTGTTCTCTTGGGTCTGATGGGAAGTCCTTACCGATCTTTGATTTATATTCTGCCTTAAACTGACCTGCAAGTTCCTTGAGGTCTTCTGCTGTAAGCTCAACGTCCTGAGTAACGCCGCGATCTTCCTTCATTTCGTCGATAAGCTCTTCAAAGTACTTCTTACCAACTTCCATAACAACGTCAGAATACATCTGAATGAATCTTCTGTAGCAGTCATATGCCCAACGAGCATTACCTGACTTTGCAGCCATAACTTCTACAACTTCTTCGTTAAGACCAAGGTTGAGGATTGTATCCATCATACCTGGCATTGATGCACGAGCACCTGAACGAACTGAAACAAGGAGTGGGTTTTCCTTATCACCGAACTTTTTGCCAGTGATTTCTTCCATCTTGTCGATGTACTCCATGATTTCAGCCTGGATATCATCATTGATTTTTCTTCCGTCTTCATAGTACTGTGTACAAGCTTCTGTTGTAACAGTAAAGCCCTGAGGAACAGGAAGACCGAGACTTGTCATCTCTGCAAGGTTAGCGCCTTTACCGCCGAGGAGTTCACGCATTGATGCGTTACCCTCTTTGAAAAGGTAAACAAACTTTTTGCTCATTTTTATACCTCCAAAAAATTATTAACAATTTATGGTTGTGCCATTGACACACTTAACCTTATAAATTGTAACAAAATATATCTTTATTTTCAATAGTTTTTTTCTATTTTTTTACTCCTTTTTAAATTTATTTGTTTATAGACAAAAATAGTTGCCTTTCTTAATAGACTTTTGGTGTTTTTTATGATATATTTTTAATAGTTTTTAAACATACGGGTGATTATTTTGGATATATTGAATTATGAAATATTAAATGCAAGTGGTGAGGCAAGCAAAAACACCTCTCCCATGTTCAGTTTTGACACATATCCTTGCTTTATTGACCTCTCATTTCCCAAATGCATGAGTGTTCACGATGTTGTTGTGACTTTTCCTGATAATATTGATGTAAATTACACTGTCTATTCAAGTCTTGACGGTGTGAACTTTTACAGAAAAGGTAAAAGCCCTAAAATTGCAAGATATCTTCGTATTTTCGTGAAATATTACAGTGGTGAAAGGGTTACAATCAACAGCATTGAGGTCTTTGGTGAGGATTGCAGCTTCCCTGACAAAAAGGCGGTTTTGCGTGAGCCTGAAATTTTCAGTAAGACAGATTTTGCAAAGCCTGTTACTGACGACGAAACAATTCAGGATGTTTATGGTATCATTGGCAGAACAATCGGTGAAAGGTATATAGAACAATTCGATTTAAGACTTGATAAAAGACTTAAGGAAGATTATTTTTCAATCGCAACACTTAAGGATAAGGTTTTACTTACATCAAACAGCGGTGTGGGACTTGCATCGGCATTCAATCATTATCTTAAGGAAGTCTGCGGCTGTCATATTTCACGTTATGGCAATCAGGTAAATCTTCCCGACACTCTCCCTCTTGTCACAGGCAAAATCGACCGCACAACCACATTCACGTACAGATATGCATACAACTACTGTACACATTCGTATTCGATGGCATTCTGGACGGAGGAGCAATGGCAGAAGGAAATTGATTTTCTTGCTATGAACGGTGTGAATTTAGTCCTTGACATTCTTGGAATGGAAGAGGTTTACAGACGTTTCCTTACAAAGCTCGGATATCGTCACAGAGAAATTAAAAATTTCATTACAGGTCCCTCCTACTACGCTTGGTTTTATATGGGAAATGTTTGCGGTATAGGTGGTCCTGTCCACGATAATTTCTTCTTTGAAAAGTGTCAGATGGCACGAAGAAACCACCGAAGAATGCAAGCACTCGGAATGAACATTGTGTTGCAGGCATATACAGGTATGGTGCCTCGTGATATAAACAGAAAGGACAGAGATGTTCCGACTATCAAGCAAGGCAAGTGGAAAGGTATTGAACAACCTTTAATCGTTTGTCCTGACAGTGCTTACTACGTTAAGTATGCCAAGCTTTTTTACGAGTGTCAGAAAGAAGTTTTTGGTGATATCACCCATTTTTATGCCGGTGATATCGGTCACGAAGGCGGAAATCTTGACAAGAAAAAGGCTAAGGACAGTTACTGCAACGTTATGGAAAGTATGCTGTCATTTGATAAGGAAGCTATGTGGATTGTACAATGCTGGGCATTCAATCCTAACAAGCTGTTCACAAAATCAGTTAAGGATTATCGTGACGAACACATTCTTATGCTTGACCTTAATACAGAAAAAATCAATCATAATGCCAACAAGCTCAGCCGACTTGCAAAATACGGAAACGTACTTTGCGGTCTTCTCAATAATTTTGGCGGAAGACACGGTATTTACGGTGACATCAACAAGATTCCCGATATGGTGAAAAATGCTTCACAGAAACCTAATTTCAAGGGAATTGCACTTACTGCCGAAAGCACAAATGTCAATCCTGTTGTAACTGATATTTTCTTCAGCACCATATGGGAAAATATTGACAATGTAACTGATTGGTCAAAGCAATATGCAGCTCGCAGATACGGTAAGGAAAGTGAGCATATTAACGAGAGTATGGAAATTCTCCTTAAAACCGCATACGGCAGTGACAACGGACCGTTAAGCTTCGGTGCTACGGAAACGATGGGTTGTCGTCGTCCTCTTGACCCTGAAAGCAAGAGATTCACCGCTCGTGCTACCGTAAAAATTCCATATTCAGCAGAGGATTTTGACAAGGCCGTTAAGCTTTTCCTTGAGGATTTTGATAAGTTTAAAGATAATAAATGTTATATTTATGATGCCGTTGATTTATTAAGACAGTCGGTCAGCAATAAAATGACTCCTCTTTGTCGAAGCATAGTTTCAGCATATAAGAGCAAGAATTATGCCGAGTGCATTGAAATTGGTGAAAAGCTGTTATCACTTATGGACACCCTTGACAGAATATTGCTTAACAGTGAAGATTTTACATTCAAGTCATACATTGAGCCTGTCAAGGAATACACGGACAAGCTTGACGATTTCACAAGAGAGCTTTATATGATAAATGCAAAGGCACTTATCACAACATGGTATTGCCGATTGCTTTGTGACGATGGTAACCTTCAC
>JAZRLZ010000037.1:0-120995 GCA_045647125.1 Acutalibacteraceae bacterium
GCTTATATGGTAAACATCGGCGGCGAAAAGATTACATTCCTTGATACTCCCGGTCACGCAGCTTTCACATCAATGCGTGCTCGTGGTGCAAAGGCAACAGACATCGCTGTTCTCGTTGTTGCGGCAGACGACGGTATTATGCCCCAGACAGTTGAAGCTATCAACCACGCAAAGGCTGCAGATGTTTCAATTATCGTTGCAATCAACAAAATGGACAGACCCGGTGCTAACCCCGACAGAATTATGCAGCAGCTCACAGAGTACGAAATCATCCCCGAAGAATGGGGCGGTGATACAATCTGTGTTCCTGTTTCCGCAAAAATGCACCAGAATATAGATAAGCTTCTTGAATCAATTCTTCTTATCGCAGAAATGAAAGAGCTTAAGGCTAACCCCAACAGAGCAGCAAAGGGTGTTGTTATCGAGGCTCGTCTTGATAAGGGCAGAGGCCCCGTTGCTACACTTCTTGTTCAGAACGGTACTGTTAAATCAGGTGACATCATCGTTGCAGGTACAGCCGTTGGTAGAGTACGTGTTATGACAGATGATAAGGGCAAAAAGGTTAACGAAGCAGGTCCCTCCGTTCCCGTTGAAATCACAGGTCTTGCAGATGTACCTGTTGGCGGTGATGCTTTCGACTGCGTATCAGATGAAAAGCTTGCCCGTGAGCTTGTTGAACAGAGAAAGCGTCAGCTCAAGGAAGAGGAATTCCGCTCAATGCAGAAGGTTACTCTTGATAACTTGTTTGACTCAATTAATGAGGGTGCTCTTAAAGACCTTAACATCATCGTTAAAGCAGACGTTCAGGGTTCAGTTGAAGCTGTTCGTCAGAGCCTTGAAAAGCTCTCCAACGATGAGGTTCGCGTAAGAGTTATCCATGGCGGTGTTGGTGCCGTAAACGAGTCCGACGTTATGCTTGCTAATGCTTCAAACGCACTTGTTGTAGGCTTTAACGTTCGTCCCGACTCCGTTGCCGAGGTTAACGCAGAGCGTGATGGCGTTGAAATGAGAATGTACCGCGTTATTTATGACTGCATCGAAGAGGTTGAGGCTGCTATCAAGGGTATGCTTGCACCTAAATTCCGCGATGTTGAAATGGGTAAGGCTGAGGTTCGTAACGTATTTAAGCTTTCAAGTGCAGGTACAATTGCAGGCTGTTATGTTATAGACGGTAAAATTACCCGTAACTCAAAAATTCGTGTTGTTCGTGACGGTATTGTTGTATTTGAAGACGGTATCGCATCACTTAAACGCTTTAAGGATGACCAAAAGGAAGTTGCTACCGGCTACGAATGCGGTGTAGGTCTTGAAAAGTTCAACGATATTAAAGAGGGCGATATCCTTGAAGCATATATCGTTGAGGAATACAAGGATTAACCATAAAAGGAGAGTTTATGGGAACTTATAAACAAAACAGAACGGCCGAGGATATAAGGCGTGAAATCACTAATATAATCAGGGAGCTGAAAGATCCCAGATTAACAGAGCATCTTATTAGTGTGGCTCGTGCCGAGGTTGCATCTGACTCATCATTTGTAAAGGTGTATATAAGCGCCATTGAGGGTATAGATGTTGCAAAACAGGCCACAAAGGCGCTTACGGGTGCTACAGGTCTTGTACGCCGTGAGGTTGGCAAAAGACTTGGCCTTCGCAAAACCCCTGAAATAAAATTTGTAGCAGATGATTCTATCGAATATGGTATGAGCATCGTAAAAAAACTTGAGGAAATCTCAGGAAGTTCCTCAGAGGATTAATGTTATTACAACGGGAATTACAGGTCGTAATGGTCTGTAATTCCCCGTGGGGTATTTTATGATTATTACAAAAAATCAATGTTTGGATTTAATAAAAGAGCATAACGAATTTCTTATTCTTTCCCATGAGCATCCCGATGGTGACACATTAGGATGTGCTTTCGCATTGTGCGAAATTTTAAGGCTTATGGGTAAAAAAAGAGCTTTTCGTTGTGCTGACCCTATTTCTGCAGATTTTGACTTTTTAGTTGATGAATTTGTTGAGGATAAGGTGGAAACCCCCTTTATAATTGCCGTAGACGTGGCGGATGAAAAGCTTCTCGGCAGTATCGGGGAGGAACTTTCGGGTAAAATCGACCTTTGCATTGACCACCATATTTCCAATACAAATTATGCAAAAAATGTGTTTGTTGAGGACCGTGCGGCTGCTTGTGAAATCATTTATGAGTTAGCGCTTGAATTAGGTATCCCTTTAAACAGATATTTCAGAAACTGTATTTACACAGGCCTTTCTACAGATACGGGTTGCTTCAGGTATCAGAATATGACTGCATCCGTTTTTGCGATTGCCGCAAAGCTTATGGATGATGGCATAGATTTCAAAAAAATCAATAAAATTATGTTTGAAACAAAAACAAAAAGCTTCCTTCAGCTTGAAATGCTTGCAAGAGAAACACTCGAGTATTATTACGATGATAAATGTGCCGTAATAACCATTACTCAGGATATGTATGAAAAAAGCGGATCTGATGAGCATCAGTGCTATCCCATAACCGCTTTGCCCAGACAAATTGAGGGTGTGCTTGTAGGTGTTGTTCTTAAGCAGAAAAAGGATGGCTCCTTCGGTGTATCCGTACGTACTGAGGAAGGCATTGATGCTTCCGAAATATGCGGTCGTCTTAACGGCGGCGGCCATAAGGGTGCGGCAGGATGTCACCTTGATTGTTCTTGTGAAGAAGCAAAGAAGCTTGTGCTTGAATCAACAAAAATATCTTTGGATGGTCTGAAAAAATGACAGGAATTATTCCGCTTAATAAAGAAATGAATATAACCTCTTTTTTTGCTTTGAGCAAGCTAAGGAGGATAACAGGTGAAAAAAAGGCGGGGCACACAGGCACCTTGGACCCTAATGCTACGGGAGTTTTGCCTATAGCCTTTGGCGGTGCTACACGTTTTATAGAGCTTTTGCCCACACATAAAAAAGCATATTCGGCAACCTTTAAGCTGGGTATGGAAACAGATACTCTTGATATATGGGGTACTGTTACAAAAACATCGGACAAGGTGGTTGATGATGACTCTGTCATAAAAATGCAGGAGAAATTCTGCGGTGAAATTATGCAGCTGCCACCAATGTATTCCGCATTGAAAAAGGACGGTGTGCGTCTTTATGAGCTTGCCCGTAAGGGTGAAGAGGTGGAGCGTACTCCCCGTAAATGCGAGATTTATAAATTACAAATAGAAAAAGCCGAAAACAACGAGTTTTCCCTCTATTGTGAATGCTCTGCAGGTACTTATATCAGAACACTTATAAGTGATATAGGCAATGCCCTTGGCACTTATGCGGTTATGACGTCACTTAAGCGTACTTACGCCTGTGGTGTGGAGCTTAAGGATTGCTACACGCTGGAGGAATTGGCACTTATGAAGGAGCAGGGCATACTTCAGGAAGCCCTTATACCTGTTGATAAGCTTCTTCAGGAATATCCTGCTGTTACCGTTTCCGATAATCAGGCGGTGCGATTTAAAAACGGCGGAGATTTAATGGCAGACCGTGTGCGTCAGCTTAAGGGCTACGGAATTTACAGAGTATACGGATTAAATAAATTTTTAGGCTTAGGAGAATATCTTGAAGATAGCGAAAGCCTTACAGTGAAAAGAGTTTATAACGAAAGATGAACAAAGAACGGTTTGAAGGGGCTTTTGTAGCCCTTGGTACTTTTGACGGATTGCATATCGGTCACAAAGCAGTAATTACCTCAGAAAAAACCGAATATGAAAGAAAAATCGCGTTGATGTTTGCAAAGCATCCTCAGGCGGAGCTTACGGGGGAATGTCCCGGTATGCTTATTACTCCCGAAAAGGAAAAAGAAATTCTTCTTTCCTGGGGTGTTGAGCCTGAGTATATAGATTTTTCGCAGATTTCTTCACTCACTCCCCGGGAGTTTGTGGATGAAATACTTGTGGGCAAATATAACGCTCGTTCTGTTGCTTGTGGCTTTAATTATCGTTTTGGCAGGAATGCAGAGGGTAATACCGATACACTTATGCAGCTTTGTGCCGAAAGGGAGATAAAGCTGACTGTTGTTGATAAGGTTGAGTATAAGGATGAGCCGGTAAGCTCAACACGTATAAGACAAGCCTTGCAAAACGGTGATATGGAATCGGCTAACGCTATGCTTGGCAGATTGTTTTCCTATGCATTTGAGGTTAAGCACGGTGATGAGCGTGGCAGATTATTAGGCTCACCTACAATTAATCAGTTTTTTGAAGAAGATTTTCAGGTGCCTCAATATGGGGTATATGCTTCCTTTACCGTTGTAGACGGCAAAAAATATAATTCTGTTACAAATATCGGTATCAGACCGACTATCGGTAACAGTGAAAAACGAAGTGAAACGAATATCGTTGGCTTTGCAGGTGATTTATACGGCAGATATCCCGAGGTTTTTCTTGTTAAAAAAATCAGGGGTGAAATGCAATTCGGCTCATTGGATGAGTTGAGCTTACGTATTGCCGCCGACAGAGCAACGGCATTAAATATTCTGAATGGGGTTGCAGATTATGGAATTTAAAAACAAAATAAAGGTATCACCCTCTATTCTTTCTGCAGATTATGCACTTTTAAAGCCTGATATTGATAAGGTCAGGGATGCAGGGGCAGATATGCTTCACGTTGACGTAATGGATGGACACTTTGTTCCTAATATTTCCATAGGACCACCTGTAGTAAAAGCAATTCGTAAGGCAACGGATATGTTTCTTGATTGTCACCTTATGATATCCGAGCCCTTGGACTATATTGATGCTTTCGCGAGTGCAGGTGCAGACTTGATTTCATTTCATACAGAAAGCAACAGTCCCGTTGACAAAACTATTGAAAAAATAAAAAGCGCAGGTGTTTTACCTGCACTTGTAATAAAACCGGGTACACCTGCAGAAGCAGTTTTCCCTTATATCAAGGATATTGCTATGGTGCTTGTTATGACGGTTGAGCCCGGCTTCGGCGGTCAGTCATTTATGACCGATATGCTACCGAAAATAAAAGCTATCAGGGAAAAAGCAAATGAGGAAAACCCTGCTCTTTTGATTCAGGTAGATGGCGGTGTTGACAGCAAAACAGCTCCTCTTTGTATTGAAGCAGGTGCTGACGTTATGGTTTCGGGCAGTTTTGTTTTCGGCTCTGCCGATATAAAAGCCGCAATAGATTCCTTACGTAAGGCGTAAAAGATTTTAAGTGTTTTTCAGGATAATCAGCTAAGCTTAAGGGGCAGACAACTTTCGTGAATTTCTGCAATATCCCTTTTACATACCTGTGATATATTGCCGAATTCACTCAGGTGTAAAATGGCTTTGTCTGAGTGACGGGGTTTTGGTGTTATTATAATATAGTATTCGTCACCCTTAGCGAAAAACTCGGTTTTTAAAGTGTACTCATTTATTTTTGAAACTATGGGTATACTGTCAAGGAAGGCATCATCATTAAATGCCTTAAACAATAATGGCTCTGCGTCCTTTTTCATAATAAGACGCTTTCGTGTTGCGGTGCTGCATTCCTCAAGCATAGTGAAATGCAAAAGGCAGCCACCCTCCTCAAGCGGTGAAACCTGAATGAGTAATCGGTTATCGGTGCTTATGGGCTTACCGAGAACTCGTTTGGCTTCGTCAAGTATTGTCCATATTACGCGACGGGTTTCTATGTTGGAATAATCCATTTCCTCGTATGTAATGTCGAATTCCTGCATATCCCGATTTGTAAGTGTTACGGCAATTTTTTCTTCACCGTCAGCCTCTATTTTCAAAAGTGTCGCCTCCTTGGTGAGTTTATTGTGCTCTATTATCATAATACTCAAAAGGCTTAGACACAATGATAAAATAATGGAAAGGATTTTTATTATGAAGTTTGCGGTAAGCAGTTACAGTCTTTCCTCTTTAGTAAATAAAGGTGAAAAAACAGAGAAGGAGCTTATTTCTTTAGCAAAGGAAATAGGCTTCGATGGTATAGAATTCGCAGAAATCCGTACTCCCGAGGGTATGGATAAGCAGGAATATGCACGAACCCTTAAGGCAGAGTGCGAAAGGGTAGGCGTTGAGCCGGTCCAGTATTCTGTAGGCGCCGATTTCATAAACGGCAGTGATGGTGATTTGGAAAAAGAAATATCCCGTCTTAAAGATGAGGTGGATATTGCCTCTGCTTTAGGTGTAAAGGGTATGCGTCACGATGCAACCGGTGGCTATCAGG
The DNA here is from genome assembly GCA_045647125.1 of Acutalibacteraceae bacterium. Classification (GTDB taxonomy): domain Bacteria; phylum Bacillota; class Clostridia; order Oscillospirales; family Acutalibacteraceae; genus DTU089. The sequence goes on from JAZRLZ010000037.1 coordinate 6,217, forward strand.
GTGAAGAAAAGAAATATAAGGGCTTCAGTCAGGCTTTGCCGAGAATCGCAGAGGGCTATAGGGCAGTAACTGAATATGCCGAAGAAAAAGGCATAAAAACTATGATAGAAAATCACGGCTACTTCTGTCAGGATAGTGACAGAGTGGAGTCTGTTATTACAACTGTTGCACATAAGAATTTCGGTGCACTTATTGATATAGGAAATTTCCTTTGCGTTGATGAAAACCCCGTTACTGCAGTCAGTAGACTTTCACCATTTGTTTCCTATATTCACGCTAAGGATTTCCACGTAAAAAGCGGTAGTGAGCTTCCTCCCGTTGACGGATTTTTCAAAACAAGGGGCGGCAACTACTTACGCGGTGCAGTTCTCGGTCACGGTAACGTGCCCGTTTTACAGACCTTGAAAATACTTAAGGATAGTGGCTATGATGGTTACATAACCCTTGAGTTTGAAGGGCATGAGGACCCGGTTACCGCATGTAAATGGGGACTTAACACCCTTAAGAATATTTGCAGAATTTTAGAGTGGTAAATATGAAAAAACGAAAAATTGTACTTGCTTCCGCATCACCACGCAGACAGGAGCTAATTTCTCATATAAGTGATTGTGTTGATGTGCGACCGGTGGAATGTGATGAAAGCTTACCCCAAGGTATCACACCGAAGGAGGCATCGGAAAGCTTGTCTTTAATAAAAAATAAAGCAACACGCAGTATATCAACAGATGAGGAAATTGTGATCTCTGCTGATACTGTTGTTGCAATAGATAATGAAATACTTGGTAAGCCTGCAGATAAAGAGGATGCCCGAAGAATGATAAAGCTTCTTAATGGCAGAACACACTGTGTTTATACCGGTGTTACGATTTCACAAGGTGATAAATATCTTACCTTCAGCGAGAAAACCGACGTTGAATTCTATGATATTACCGATGAAGAAATCGAAGAGTATATATCAGGCTCGGAGCCTTATGATAAAGCAGGAAGCTATGCGGTGCAGGGTGAATTTGCGATACATATAAAGGGTCTTAAGGGTGACTATTATAATGTTGTGGGTTTACCTGTAGCAAGGCTTTACCGTGAATTACAAAAATTTACAGATGCTTGATATTGAAAGCATACTTTCTTTATGATAATATTTAATCAACCATAAAAAAGGGAGGAAGTGACCCTATGGCAAAAAAGGAAACATCTGTTTATATTGAACCTGAGGTTACTCAGGAAGAAATAGAAAGACAGAGAAAACAGCAAGAAAAGGAATATTTAGGCCCTCGTGAGATGGCTGCCTACATTATTTCCGGTATAGGTGACAAAAACTGGGAAACCTTCAACGGAAATAACGAGTTTTTCTATACAACAACATTCCAGCACGTAAGCCCTATTACGTTGAGCGTTGCACAATCCTTCTGTAGTATTATTGATACCTTTGATAATGCTATTTCGGGACCTATACTTGACAGAACACGTACACGCTGGGGCAGAGTGCGTCCTTACCTTGTGCTTACATTACCCCTGTTCCTTTTTTCGGCAGCTATGCCCTATATTTTGCCTGACGGACTTTCACAGTCAGCACTTCTTTTCCTTTTCCTTATTATCCGTTACATAGGCTCAATTGCAAACTCCTTCTATACACCTGCCTACCAGGCAACCTTATATAACCTTACACCAAATATAAATGAACGCAACAAGCTTATTGCGGCTGATACATACGTTGACCTTTTCGGTGTGTGGTTACCTTCATTGTTCCCGTTCTTTGTAGACTATCTGCCGAGAACAATTCCCACAAGAAATATTTATCTCGTAGGTGCACTTGTATTTATAGCACTTGTTGTTGTTTTCCGTGTGTTCGGCTTCTTCAGTCTGCGTGAGCGTGTGCCCCTTGCTTCCCGTGAGGAAATGCAAAGCACAAGTGTTTGGAAATCTGTTAAGCAGGTTGCCTCCTGCCGTCCTATGTGGGCACTTATGGCAAAGAACTTTTTCGGTATGGGTAAAGGTACGGGACAGAGCGTTGCCAACTATTTCTGGCTTAACTGTACGGGCAAGCTTTCCAATGCAGCTATTGCAGGTCTCTTTACAGGACTTCCCAGCTATTTCGTGTTGCCCTTTGCAACAAAAATGACTAAGAAAATCGGCTTGAGAAACCTTTCAGTTTTAGCATACGGTTATTGCGGTATCGTTTACCTTATAATGTATTTTGTCGGCTTCAGACCAACCGATAATAACATTGTCAATATTGTAATAATAGTTATATTCCTTACCTTTGCAGGTGCAATGAACAGCGTTCAGCGTTATTGCGGTACTGCACTTCAGGGCGACCTTTATGATTATGTTGAGTGGAAAACAGGCATAAGAAATGAGGGTATGATGAGTGCGGCAATGGGCTACATCACACTTATAACAAACAATATTTCAACAATTTTAAGCGGTCTTATTATTGCCGCAATTAATTACGAGCCACTTATCAACTCATACGGAGTTGTTATTCCCCAGACTGACCCGGGAATGCTTCAGGCGATCTGGACAGTATTTACACTTGCCCCCGCAATCGGCAGAATAGGTAAAGCCGTTTCACTTATGTTCTTTAACGTAGATGGTAAGGTTAAAGAGCAGATGATGGGTGACCTTGCAATTACAAGGGCGGCAAAGCTTAAGAGCAGAACAGGCTCTGATGATAATCAGGATTAATTTTTGGAGATATGGAAAATGAGAATAGTTGTTAAAGTAGGCACGTCTACACTTGCACATAGTACAGGTTGCCTTAACATAAGGCACGTTGAGGAGCTTTGCAAGGTGCTTGCGGATTTGAAAAATGCAGGTCACGAAATAATGCTTGTTTCATCGGGCGCTATCGGAATGGGTGTAGGTAAGCTTTCACTTAAGGAAAAGCCTTCCGATATGGCAACAAAGCAGGCGGCCGCGGCAATAGGTCAATGTGAGCTTATGTACGTTTATGACAAGCTCTTTTCAGAGTATAACCATGCGGTAGCCCAGATTCTTTTAACAGGACTTGACCTTGAAGACCCTACAAGATATCACAATATAAAAACTACAATCAATCGTCTTTTGGAGCTTAACGTTCTTCCTATTATTAACGAGAATGATACTGTAAGCACAGACGAAATTTCCGTAGGTGATAACGATACGCTCGGTGCTATTGTTGCAGTTAGTATGCATGCCGATTTGCTTGTGCTTCTTTCAGATATTGATGGTCTTTATACAGCAGACCCTCATAAGGACCCCGATGCACAGCTTATATCGGAAATTACAGAAATTACCCCCGAAATAGAAGCCCTTGGCGGTTGTAGTCAGAGCGGACTTGGTACAGGTGGTATGGTTACAAAGCTTTCTGCAGCTAAAAGATGCCTTTCAAGAGGGGCAGATGTTGTTATTGCAAACGGCTCTTCACCCTCAGTTCTTTATGATATTGTAGAGGGTAAGGCAGTAGGTACAAGATTTATTTGCAAGAAATAAGAGATGATTTTATGAAAACCACACAAGAAATTTTATCAGAGGCAAAACAGGCAAAAGCCGTTTTGTGTTCTCTCGATACAAACACAAAAAATCTGGCATTGCTTAAAATGGCAGATGCCCTTGTTGAAAACAGTAGCTTTATTCTTGAAGAAAACAAGCTTGACCTTGATAATGCAAAGGGTAAAATCTCTGATGTTATGCTTGACAGACTTGCTCTTTCAGAAGACAGAATTCAGGGTATGGCAGAGGGTATCCGTCAGGTAGCACAGCTTCCTGATCCTGTCGGTCAGGTTCTTGACACAGTTACACGCCCCAGCGGTATAGTGGTAGAAAAAACTGCGGTTCCTATGGGTGTTGTTGCAATTATTTATGAAAGCAGACCTAATGTAACCTCCGATGCTGCCGCTCTTGCACTTAAAAGCGGTAACGTGTGTGTTCTGCGTGGTGGTAAAGAAGCTTTCCGTTCTGCCGATGCAATAATCAAGGCAATGCGTAAGGGTCTTGCTTCTATTGGTCTTCCCGAAACGCTTATAAACCTTGTTCAGGATACCTCGCGTAACAGTGCAAACGAGCTTATGAACGCGGTAGGCTACGTTGATTTGCTTATCCCTCGTGGTGGTGCAGGTCTTATAAAGGCTTGTACGGAAAATGCGAAGGTGCCCTGCATACAAACGGGCACAGGTATTTGTCATATATATGTTGATGAAAATGCAGATCTTACAAAGGCTTGCAATATTGTAGAAAATGCAAAAACAAGCCGTCCTTCGGTTTGTAACGCTTGTGAGGTTCTGGTTGTTAACAGTAAAATCAAGGATGAGTTTTTGCCTATGCTTAAAAGCCGTCTTGTTGATGAAAGAATAAAGGCAGGGCTTATACCCGTTGAATTACGTCTTGATTCTGCGGCGGCGCAGGTTATTGATGGTACTCCTGCAGGTGAAAACGATTTTGATACCGAGTTCCTTGATTATATACTTGCAGTAAAAACTGTTGAAAATGTCAGTGAAGCGGTTGCTCACATTTCCGCACATTCTACGGGTCACAGTGAGGCAATTATTACTGAAAATTCAGAAAATGCCCGTTTGTTTACAATGTCTGTTGACAGTGCGGCGGTTTACGTTAACGCTTCAACACGCTTTACAGACGGCGGTGAGTTCGGTCTTGGTTGCGAGATGGGTATTTCTACACAGAAGCTTCACGCTCGTGGACCTATGGGACTCAGGGAGCTTACAACGTATAAGTTTATTATTAAAGGTGACGGTCAGATACGCTGAAAGGGTGATTTTATGAGAACAATCGGTTTTTTAGGCTGTGGCAATATGGGTGGAGCCCTTGCAAGAGCAGCGGTTAAATCTGTTGGTGCAGAAAATATTTTTGTTTTTGATGTTGATACAAAAAAAGTAAAGGCATTTGCAGATGAAACAGATGTAAATATTGCCGATGCAGAATATATTGTACTTAACTGTGATTATATTTTCCTTGGCGTAAAACCCCAGATGCTTAAGGCTCTTTTTGAAAAAATCGCACCTTTGATTGAGGAAAGAACTACAGATTTTGTGCTTGTTTCTATGGCGGCAGGTGTTTCTATGAGTAGTATTTCCGCTATGGCACAAACAGATTGTCCTGTTGTCAGAATAATGCCTAATATGCCCGTAAGCGTAGGCGAGGGTATGATTTTATATACCTATAATGAGTTCGTTTCCAAAGAGGATGTTGACGGCTTCCTTGATGCTATGGAGTATGCAGGTGTGCTTGACAGAATTGATGAGGATAAGATTGATGCAGCTTCCTGTGTTTCAGGCTGTGGACCTGCATTCGCATTTATGTTTTGTGAGGCTCTTGCAGATGGTGCGGTAGAATGCGGTCTTCCTCGTGACAAGGCACTTCTTTATGCGGCACAGACTCTTGCGGGATCGGCTACAATGCTTATGGAAACGGGGGAGCATCCCGGCAAGCTTAAGGATGCGGTTTGCAGTCCTGCAGGCAGTACAATTCAGGGCGTAAAGGCTCTGGAGGAGGGCGCTTTCCGTGCAAGTGCCATGAATGCGGTGAAGAAAGCATATAAGCGTACAATCGAGCTTTCCAAAATCTGAATATAATTTAAAACAAAATCTGCAACAGCTTTACCAGCCGTTGCAGATTTTTTTATTCTATATCTTCAAATGTGTCGAAGCGTTTGATTTTTATTCCTTTTTCTTTAAGAACCTCGGCATCCTTAATTACCTTGTTCGCAGAAATGCAGGTGGAATTATATAAATCAATAACTACACCGCTTTTTGTTTTCATTACCATATATGGTGAATCATAGAATTTTCCATTTTCCTCAAAGCCATTTATGTGTGCAACGTAGTCTATAGCAGAATAATCATAGTAGTTGTGGCTTAAGGGGAAATCCTCCTCGGAAAATCCTACCTTATCCTTATAGAATACTGTTGTTGAAAAAACACTTGTAAAGCAACCGATAAGTGCAAGTGTCTCACCTGCTATTGTTACGTATTTAATAAGTGTGTTAACAAATTCAGGTGTTTTCGGTGACTGGATGTCAATTGCTTTTTTCTTTGAGGGTTTTTCCTGCTTTCGTTTTATTATCTGCAGTGATAAGGAAAAGCTTAATATACTGCAAAAGGGGGGCATAAGCAGGATGTTTTCTAAATAGCCCGTAACAAAAAGAGCATCTCTAAATAAAATTCGGCAGGTAACGTAAAAAATACCGCCTAAGGCAAGGGATAAGGGGATGCTTAAGGCAAGTGCAAGAGCAATTGTTTTTATTGCTCCCGTAACACCGCCGCCGTGACGTAAGGCACCCTTTTCTGCGGAGGCATTTCTGACGGTTTCAGAAATATTCTGTGATGTTCCGCCCTTTTGAAGATGATTTAAAAGATTAGCCTGATATTGTGTAAGATATTTGGCTTTTTTAAGCTTTTTCAAGGCTTTTTCATCCTTGCCTGCATAAAAAAGACCTTGTGTGCCTATAACTGCTGCCTCGATTTGTGCCTGGTGGAAATTCCTCAGCATCATATCAATAAGATTATCGGCAGCTCCGCCCAGCATTTCACCATGCTCAAGCACATTATCACCGAAATATTTGTTAATGCTTTCACGCTGTGAAATTATAAGTCGGTTTTTATCCGTGCCGTTTTTAAGGTACTCACTAAGTCGGGGTACTATTGCGGTCAGTAGTGTGTTTATTTCATCGAAGCACTCATCCATAAGATTAAACGAATCAACGTAGGAGTAGGTGTAGCAGTTGAAGTTTTCGGGGTCAAGCACCGCAAGTATATCGTAAATTGAAAAAGGCAGGGTAGGGTCACTGTCAAGCACAAGGGATATCCATATTGTCTGTTGCTGATAAGCGGATTTGCCCGATTCGTAATATGAAATATCTATTTTGAAATCGTCAAAAGAAAGAGTTGCAAGAACACCTGTATGCTCCTTTTTCTTCCCTGAAACAATTTTTTTGATATGCAGATTCTGTGCCTTTAATAAATTGGAGGTACTGCTGCATTGTGTAGAAAAATATGTTGGTAAGTTCATTTTTTGCCTTTCTTCAGTTAATTTATAAAAGGTATTTTACTAAAAAGCATAGAGTTAGTCAATATAAACTATTGTCAACAGATTTATTTTGGATTAGAATATCTCTTAAGAGGTGTTATTATGACAGATACTGTAAATGTTATTGATTATGGATTTTTTAATCACGACGGAATTGATTTTGAATATCACATAAGCGGAAACCCGGAGGGTGAAGCCCTTGTTATGCTTAACGGCAATGGCGGTGATTACCGTTGCTTTGAAGGTGATTTATATGTACCCCTTTCGCAACATTTTAAAATTATCAGGTTTTCTACAAGGGGTACGGGCAAAACTCCTTTAGGTGATAAAAAGCTGACCTTTGAGCTTTTTTCAGATGACCTTAAGGCTCTTCTTGATTATCTGGGAGTGAAAAGTGCAAACGTTTGCGGCTTTTCTGACGGAGGCAATCTGGGTATGGTGTTTGCGGTTAGATATCCCCGATATGTAAAAAGACTTGCAGTTTTCGGCTCTAATCTTAACACACGGGGCACAAAAACTCTTGATCAGTTAGGCATAATAAAGGATCACGCAATATATGCCCTGAAGGCAAGGGTTACAAAGGACCCCGAATGGATAAGGCGGAGAGAAATTGAGGGTATGATGGTAGGTCAGCCAAAGCTTAATTACAAAAAGCTTTCGGCTATTAAAGTGCCGTTTCTTAATTGCTTTGGTGAGTTTGATATGATTAAACGCTCACATTCGCGAAAAATAACTAAAGCGGTTGAGGGTGCGGAGGAAATAATAGTGCTTAACGGAGGACATAGCACAGCCTTCAGAAAAACAGATTTTCTTATTCTTCCCGTTGTTAAAAATTTCCTCGGAATCAAATGAATTTTTACGGGCTTCGGCAGTGGTGCCGAGGCCCTCTGTTTTTTCACTTTTTCATTGAAATGTAGGGTGTACTGTGATATAATAAACTGTAAAATTATAATCGGGTGATTTTTTGAGTCGAAAGAAATGGTATGTTGCTCCTTGCGACAGAGATAGGGCGGCGGATATTGCCGAAGCTTGCGGTATAGAGCCGTTTTCAGCTTATCTTCTGTGTGCCAGGGGTATGACGGATGAATTTGAAATTGAGAGTTTTTTATATGACACGGACTTAATCGATCCCTTCACCTTACCTGATATGGAAAAAGCGTGTGATCGCATACATCAGGCACTTGAAAACGGAGAAAGCATCACCGTATTCGGTGATTATGATGCAGATGGTGTTACATCAACTGCCCTGCTTTATTCCTACCTTGTTTCCTGCGGTGCCTGTGTGGATTATTACGTACCTGACAGGGCGGAGGAAGGGTACGGGATGAATCTTTGTGCCATGGATACTCTTAAAGCCCGCGGTACAAAGCTGATTATTACCGTGGATAACGGAATAAGTGCTATTGAGGAAATAGCCTATGCAAAAGCCTTAGGGATAGATGTTGTCATAACTGACCACCATAAGGCAGGTGAGGTGTTGCCCGATGCGGTAGCTGTTGTTGACCCTCATCGTGCAGATGCTTGTTGTGAATTCAGGGAGTGGGCAGGTGTAGGCGTAGCCTTTAAGCTTGTTTGCGCTCTTAATGATAGTGACGGCTTCGATATTCTTGAAAAATACGGGGATATTATTGCCCTCGGTACAATCGCGGATATAGTTTCATTGAAAAGTGAAAACAGAATCATTGTGCGTAGCGGTGTATCATATATTAATTCTGATATTGCAGACGGCAACCTTCGTTTGGGTCTTAAGGCACTTCTTGAAGAAAGCGGAAGTGAAGGCACCGTAGATGCAAATGTACTTGCATTCAGAATCGCACCGCGTATTAATGCCGCAGGCAGAATGGGCTCTGCAGAAAGAGCAATTCAACTTTTGCTTTCCGATAACCTTGAGGAAGCAAAGGAGCTTGCCGCAGAGATAAATAACGCCAATACTCAGCGTCAGTCTACCGAGGCAGAAATTACAGAATCGGCAATTGAGATTATTGAAAAGAATGAGGATATAAAAAACAGAAGAGTAATTGTTGTAAGCGGAAAAAATTGGCACCAGGGAGTTATCGGTATAGTTTCCTCGCGTCTTGTTGAAAGATACGGTAAGCCTTGTATTGTTATATCTGAAGCCGATGATGTTGCAAAGGGAAGTGGCAGAAGTATTGAAGGCTTTTCCCTTTATGATGCTCTTGCTTATTGTGCAGATGAGCTTGTGCAATACGGCGGTCACGTTCTTGCCGCAGGTTTAAGTGTGGAAAATTCACGCATTGATGATTTCCGTAATAAAATAAATGAGTATGCAGGTCTTAAGGAACAGCCCGTTGCAAAGCTGAGAATAGACTGCAAGCTTAATCCTTCAAATATTAATTTCGAAATTCTTGATTCGTTAAGTATTCTTGAGCCCTTCGGTGCGGAAAATCCTCAACCGATTTTCGGGCTTTATAATATGGAGATAACGGCTATTCAGCCTATCGGTCACGGAAAGCACCTTCGCATTACCGCTTCCCGTAATGGCTGTAACATAACTGCAGTTATGTTCTCTGTAGCTGTGGAGGATTTCCCTTACAGAGTTTCTGATAAGGTGGATATGGCGGTACGTCTTAGCCCTAACGAATATATGGGTACAGTCAGAGTCAATGTTCAGATTAAGGATATAAGATTCAGCGGTGCTGATGATGATAAGGTTATTTCTGCCTACAGAATGTACGAAAGCTTTTGTCTTGGTGAAGACATAGACTGTAAATTAAAAATCAACCGTGAATTCTGTGGCAATATATACAGATTCTTACGTTCAAGCCTTGGCTGGAATCATTCTGCCGAGGTAATGTGTCACAGGCTCGGTCTGCCCGAGGAGGATATAATTAATTGCAGAATTGCATTAGATATATTCACAGAGCTGGGCATTATAATTTTAAAGGATGGTAAATATACTTTGCCTGACGGTGACATTAAGGTGTCACTTGAAAATTCAGAAATATTCAACAGAAGTGTAAAATTATCGTAAAGGGGTGAAAAGGATGGATGCAAAAACAAGCGTTGAGCTTATGTATAATGAGCTTCGTCATCAGGCGGTGGAGCAATTCAGCGTTGAGGAAGCCGATGTTATTGACAAGGCCTTCCATATAGCCTGTGATTACCATAACGGACAGATGCGCTCATCCGGTGAGCCGTATATCATACACCCCGTTGCCGTTGCAAAAATTGTTCTCGAATACGGAATGGACCATCAGTCTGTTGCTGCGGCTATGCTTCACGATACTGTTGAGGATACCGATTTAACACTTGAAGAAGTGAGAAAAGAATTCGGTAACGATATTGCAGGGCTTGTTGACGGTCTTACAAAATTAGGTAAGGTACCCCTTGATATTAAGGATAAAGAGGAGCAGCAGGCGGAAAATATCCGAAAGATGCTTCTTGCTATGTCGGAGGATATCCGCGTTATTATCATCAAGCTTGCCGACAGATTGCATAATATAAGAACACTTAACTTTGTTGCACCCCAGAAAAGACGTGACAAAGCGCTTGAAACTCTTGAGATTTATGCACCCATCGCTCACCGTTTAGGTATTCGTGCCATTAAGGAGGAGCTTGAGGATAAGGCTATATCTTACCTTGACCCTATCGGTTATAAGGAAATTGAGGATGAGCTTTCGAAGCAGGGCAAATCCCACAAGGAATTTCTTGAAACAATTAAAAATCAGATTCGTGACAGAGTGCAAAGCGTTGTTCCCGATGCCGCACTTGAGGCACGAATTAAAAGTGTTCACGGCATATATCGTAAAATGTATATGCAAAACAGAAATTTTGATGAAATTTATGATATCTATGCCGTAAGAATTATTGTTAACTCAACTATCGAATGCTATGACTGTCTGGGTATTATACACGATATGTTTACACCTATACCCGGCAGATTCAAAGACTATATCTCCACACCGAAGCCTAATATGTATCAGTCATTGCATACAACTGTGTTAGGTAAAGCAGGTGTGCCCTTTGAGGTGCAGATAAGAACGTGGGATATGCATCATACCGCAGAATACGGTATTGCCGCCCATTGGAAATACAAGCTTGGCATCAACGGAAAACAAAAGCTTGAGGAACGCCTTTCTTGGATAAGGCAGTTGCTTGAAACACAGAAGGAAGCAGATGATGTCAAGGATATTGTCAGCACAATCAAAAGCGACCTTGTACCGGAAGAGGTGTTTGTATTCACACCTAAGGGTGACGTAATCAATCTTCCCTCGGGTGCAACGGTTATCGACTTTGCCTATGCTATTCATTCAGCCGTTGGTACAAAAATGGTGGGTGCAAAGGTAGGGGGCAGAATTGTTCCCCTCGATTATAAGGTGCAGACGGGTGAAATCGTAGAGATTCTTACCTCGTCACAGCCGGGCAAGGGACCAAGCAGAGATTGGCTCAATATTGTTAAAACGAGCAGTGCGAGAACTAAAATTCGTGCCTGGTTTAAAAGAGAACGTCGTGACGAAAATATTATCGAAGGTAAAACGGAGCTTGAGCGTGAAATTAAGCGTAACAAAATGCGTTTTTCCGATGAGGAATATGATAACCTTATTAAAACACTTGCAGAGCGTCAGCATTGTGCGACTATTGAGGATTTCTATGCAGCTATCGGCTACGGCGGTATTTTCTTAACAAGAATCATTCCGTTTATAAGGGATGAATACCACAGGCTTTCAACAGCACATCAGCCCGAAAAAATCAAGATTCAGGAAGCTAAACCAGGCAAGCGTGCCGTTGGTGAGGGCGTTACTGTTGAGGGAATTGATAACTGCCTTATTAAGCTTTCACGTTGCTGTGCACCTATTCCCGGTGACGAAATAATCGGCTTTATTACACGCGGTCACGGTGTTTCAATCCATAAGCGTGATTGTACAAACGTGCCCTCAGATATAAGCTCCTGCGAAGAGCCTGAGCGTTGGGTAAGTGCACGCTGGCTTCAGGGTACCGATAACCACGAATTCAAGGCAGGTCTTACTATAGAGTGCGAAAGCCGAGTTGCTCTTATGGCAGACGTTGCAACGTTACTTGCGGATATGAGGGTTATGATTAACTCCATAAACACAAGGGAGCTTAAAGACGGAACATATTATATCTATATAACCATTACTATTAAAAGCACAGATTTCCTTAACACAGTTATCTCACGCTTGAAAACTATTAACGGAATTATAAATGTTACCAGGAGCAGTAGTTAATGAAAGCAGTTATACAAAGAGTTCTTGAAAGCTCCGTCAGTGTTGACGGAAAGGTTGTAGGCTCTGTCAAAAAAGGGTATATGATACTTGTGGGTGTTGTAAAGGGTGATACAGAAAAACAGGCGGATTTATTAGCAAGAAAAACCGCATCCTTAAGAGTTTTTGAGGATGAAAACGGGAAAATGAATTTATCTGTTCTTGATGTGGAGGGTGAAATTCTTGCAATTTCACAGTTTACCCTTTGTGCCGATTGCAAAAAGGGTAACAGACCCTCATTTACCCCGAGTGAAGAGCCGCAGAGAGCTAATGCTCTTTATGAGGAATATTGCCGTAAGCTTAAGGAATACGGCGTAAAGACAGTAGAAAAAGGCATTTTCGGTGCAGATATGAAGGTTTCGCTTGTTAACGACGGACCCGTTACAATCTGCTTTGATACAGATATCTGGAGTGTTTGAAATGTTTGTAAAATCTATTGAAACAGGTATGCTTGCCGCCAATTGCCATATTGTTGTTGATGCCGAAACGGGCGTGGGTGCGGTAATAGACCCGGGCGATTATTCATCTGCACTTAAAAATGAAATTATTTCTGCAGGTGTTACCGAGCTTAAGTATATACTTTGTACTCACGGGCATTTTGACCACGTTTCGGGAGTGTCACGTCTGAAAGAGGAGTTTCCCGATTCTATTGTTGCAGTAGGTGAAGCTGATAAGGATGCCCTTTCAAATCCCACCAGCGGATTATCAAAATATTTCAGGGTTGATTTTTATCCTTGTGAAGCGGATATAACCCTTTCTGAGGGTGATGCGCTTACAATAGGCAATATAATACTTAAGGTAATTGATGCTCCGGGGCATACTCCCGGCGGAGTGTTATATTATTGTGAAGAAGAGGGCGTTATGTTTACGGGAGATACTGTTTTCAGGGGCAGCGTAGGCAGAACGGATTTACGTGGCGGAGACTTTTCTTTATTATCGGAAACACTTGAAAAAATAAAAGCATATCCGGAAAACACAAGGCTTTATTGCGGTCACGGTGAAAATTCGGATATCGGCTTCGAAATAAAATATAATCCATATCTGAAATGAATATATACTGTATTAATCACAATTATTTATACGAAACGGAAAAGCTTCTTTTCTTGTTTCTTCCTTTTGAAAAGAACGTGTGCCTTAAGGAATTTGGCACTACGGAAGAAAGCTATTTTTATACTGAAATTATTAGCGGTGATGAAACCATAGCTTTCAAAACGGAATTTTTTTATAACAATAATAAAAAATCAGCAGCCAAAACTCTTCTTAAGAGTGAATGCACAGATGAAGAATATGAGCTTCTGTCACTTGCATATCCGTTGTTGAAGGAGCTGTGCGGCTTTGCACCTAAATGGGGTATGCTTACAGGGGTGCGTCCCTCGAAGCTTATGCTTAAAAAGCTGCAGAAATTTGGCGAGGAATATGCAATAGATTATTTTGTAAATAAGTTTTTTGCAGACAGAAGCAAAACTGACCTTGCATTAAGCGTTGCAAGGGCAGAGTGGGATATTATCGAGAATTCTCCCGAGGATTCCTTCAGCCTTTATATAAGTATTCCCTTTTGCCCCACAAGGTGCAGTTATTGTTCCTTCGTTTCCCACGCAATAGGCACCGATTCTGCAAAAAAGCTTGTTCCTCAATACGTGGAAAAGCTATGTGAGGAGCTTGGAATAACGGGTAAAATAGTAAAGGCTGCAGGTCTTAAGCTTACAACCGTTTATTGGGGAGGAGGCACTCCCACAACGTTATCCCCTCAGGAATTGGATAGGGTGCTTACCGCAATAGAGGAAAACTTCGATTTATCCCATTGCTTCGAATATACTGTTGAAGCAGGAAGACCCGATACAGTTACTACCGAAAAGCTGGAAACCCTAAAGAAGCATAATGTTAACAGAATAAGTATTAATCCCCAGACCTTTTCCGACAGCGTGCTTGAAGCTATCGGCAGATGTCACACAGCGGAAAATACTGTTGAAAAATACAACCTTGCACGGTCAGTGGGGTTTGAAAGCATAAATATGGACCTTATTGCAGGACTTCCTACAGATACATACGAGGGCTTTTGCAGTAGTGTGGATAAAGCAATTTCATTAGGTGCGGATAATATAACCGTTCATACTCTTGCTTTGAAAAAATCATCATCTATCGTAACGGAAAATGAACGTGACTCCGTTAATGCGGAGAATATAGAGCGTATGATTGATTACTCCATAAAAACACTTACCGAAAACGGATATCATCCCTATTATATGTATCGTCAGAGCAAGGCTCTCGGTAATTTTGAAAATGTGGGCTGGTGCAAAAAGGGTAAGGAATGTGCATATAATATTCTTATGATGGAAGAGTATCAGCACATTATTTCCGTTGGTGCGGGTGCGGTTACAAAGCTTCTGTCACCGGGAATTAAAAAGATAGAAAGAATTTTTAATTATAAATATCCCTTTGAGTATATATCAAGGTTTTCTGATATGATTGAAAAAAAGAGTGGTATAACACGATTTTTCGAGGAGGCTTAAATGTCTGCGATTAACAATACTATTGAGTATATCAAGGAAGCATCGAAATCACCGCTGGATTTTATAATTCAATGTGAGCAACGCTATGAGGATAGGCTTACTGCCATTGCACAGAACGTTTCACGTACGGGCAAAAACGAGATAATAATGATTGCAGGACCAAGCTCTGCAGGTAAAACCACCTCTGCAAGAAAGCTGAGGGAAGCTCTGAAGCGTATGGGCATAGGCAGTTATACCATTTCGTTAGATGATTATTATCTTAACAATTGCGATGCTCCTCGTTTCCCCGACGGCACACCGGATTTTGAAACGGTAGAGGCTCTTGATTTGAAATATTTCGAAGAATCAATGAACCGGCTTGTTACAACGGGTGAGGCCGATTTGCCTGAATTTGATTTCCTGACGGGCAATCGTAAGGAAAAATACAATCACCTGGTTTTGTCACCGAGTGATGTTATAATTGTTGAGGGCTTACACGCATTGAATCCTGCAATTACCGATAAGCTGCCGGCAGACAGATTGCTCAAAATTTACATAAACGTTTCATCAAGAATTTATGATGAAAAAAACAACATAATATTGAATAAGCGTAATATGCGTTTTATCCGCCGTATGGTAAGGGATTATAAATTCCGTGGTAATTCCGTTGAAAAAACCTTTAAGCTCTGGCTTAACGTACAAACGGGTGAGGATTTGTACCTTTTCCCATACAGAGATAATGCGGATATCAAAATCAACACAATTCATCTTTATGAAACATGTGTGCTTAAAGATATGGCAATAAAGTTATTAAGTGAGCTTTCACCTGATTCTGAATTTTACCGTCAGTCTCAAAGGCTTATAAAAAGCTTGCAGAAATTCCCTGAAATAGATTCCTCATTAGTGCCTGATACGTCACTTCTGAGAGAGTTTATCGGTCCGAAGGAGAAATAAAATGTCTGAAAAAGTAAACAAAAAACAAAACGTACTTGGTGGCGCCATGGTATTGGTTATTGCCACAGCACTTGTTAAAATTATAGGTGCAATTTACAAAATCCCCCTTACAAGTGTTATAGGATCTTTAGGTCGCGGCTATTTTGCATCGGCTTATAACATTTATACCCCCGTTTATGCAATTTCAATGGCTGGTCTTCCCGTTGCGGTTTCTGCTATTGTATCTAAAAATGTTGCATTGGGTAAATTCAAGGATGTAAAAAGGGTGCTTAAGGTAACCTTCCCCTTATTCCTTATTCTGGGTATTGTCGGTACTGCCGTTTTAACTCTTGCGGCAAAGCCTTATGTTGACAGTGTAGGCTCACCTCTTGCCATTTACAGCGTTATTGCTATTGCACCATCAATACTTTTCTGCTGTGTTATGAGTACATATCGCGGCTACTACGAGGGCTTAAGCAATATGTATCCTACAGCGGTTTCTCAGGTTATCGAGTCTTTGGGTAAGCTTGTTTTCGGTCTTGCTCTTTCACGCCTTGTGCTTGATTACGGTTTTAAGCAGATTGAGGAAACGGGCTCTGCTTTCGGTCAGGTTGTAAAAACCGATGCCGATACTGCAATTGTTTATGCAATGGCAGCGGCAGCGGCTATCCTCGGTGTTACTCTCGGTACGGTTATTGCCTGCTTTTATTGCATACTCCGTCACAAAATCAAAAAAGACGGAATCACAAAGGAAAATCTTGTTAATTCTCCCTTGGCAGCACCGAAAAAGGATACTATAAAATCCATTATTGCCATAGCTGTGCCTACAGCAATCAGCTCATTGGTTCTTAATGTTACAAACTTTATTGATGCATGGATGATTCAGAACAGACTTGAAAGTGTTGTTTCAAATCATTTTGATGAAATTATGGGCATCTACGGTGATTCAATCAACACCGCAAACATTGCGAAAAACACTATTCACACTTTCCTTTATGGTGCATACGACACTACAATGGATTTCAAAAACCTTGTTCCTACAATTATGATGACTCTCGGTGTAAGTGCAATACCGATTATTTCGGGTGCTATTGCCCGTAAGGATAATAGGGTTGTTAACGATACAGTAAATACGGTTTTCAGAATGACTATGCTTATTGCGTTGCCTGCAGGTGCCGGCTTCTTCGCATTAAGTGAGCCTATTTTATCGCTTCTTTATTCAGGCACAGAGAATGAGTCAGGCATTGCAATTGCGGCACCCGTTCTTGCTCTTTATGGCTTGATGATGCCTATTCTTACCTTATCTGCACCTCTTACCAATATTTTACAGGCAGTAGGCAGAGCAGATGTACCCGCAAAGACTCTTGCTCTCGGTTGCGGTATAAAAATTGGTCTTAATTACTTCCTTATAGGTATTCCCTCAATCAATATTCAAGGTGCGGTGTTCGGTACAGCGGCATTCTATTTGCTTTGCATTATTCTTAACTACATCGTTCTCCGCAAGGAAACAGGGGTACGTATTGACCTTAAAACAGTTATAATAAAACCCCTTATTGCATCACTTCTTTGCGGTGCGGCGGCAATGGGCGCATACAAGCTTTTTGCCGATGTTCTGGATTTAGGCAATACGTTAGGTTGTATGGGTTCAATCGTTGTTGCGGTGCTTGTTTACGGAATATCAGTTCTTTTAATGAAAACTTTGGTCAAAAATGACATTTTAATGCTCCCAAAAGGAGAAAAAATAGCGGAAATACTTGAAAAATACAAATTAATCGTATAAAATGAGATGGAGGAAAAGCAGATGGCAGTTGATTTTAGCTTTAAGGATAAATACAATTTCGACGACCTTGTTGAAATAATCAGAATCCTCAGAGCCCCCGGCGGATGTCCTTGGGATGCGGAGCAGACTCATCAGTCCATACGCGAAAACTTCCTCGAAGAAACCTACGAGGTTATTGAGGCAATAGATACCCTTAATCCTGAGCTTATGCAGGAAGAATTAGGCGATGTTCTTCTTCAGATTGTTTTACATTCCGATATGGCTCGTGAAGAGGGCTGGTTTAATATAAACGATGTTGCCAACGATATATGCCAAAAGCTTATTGTAAGGCATCCTCACGTTTTCGGTGATGTTACCGTAAGCTCCACCGGTGAGGTGCTTAAGAATTGGGATGACATCAAGCGTCAGACCAAAAAACAAAAAACGCAGAGTGAGGCTATGGCGGCAATACCTGCTACATATCCCGCACTTATGAAAGCCCAGAAGGTACAGAGCAAGGCACGTAAGGCAGGCTTTGATTGGGACAATATAGACGGTGCTTTCGATAAAGTGTCTGAAGAAACGGCAGAGCTTAAAGAAGCTCTTAAAAAAGGTGATAGCAAAGCTGTTGAGGATGAGCTTGGTGATTTGCTTTTTTCAGTGGTTAACGTTGCAAGATTTTGTGATTGTAATGCGGAAACCGCCCTTGAAAAAGCAACGCAGAAGTTTATGGCAAGATATACCGTAACAGAGCGTCTTGCGACAGAGGCCGGCATCAATATGAAGGAATCTTCTATCGAAGTTCTTGATGCACTTTGGGAACAAGCCAAAAAGGAATTGGCAAATAAATAGTCCACAATAAATCGGTAACGATTTGGAAAAATAAAAAAATAATTTTTTTTGGAGGAAATTAAAAATGAACAAGACTGATCTTGTAAATGCAGTTGCAGCTGCAGGTTTCACAAAAAAGGATGCTGACAAAGCAGTAGCAGCAGTTTTCGGTGCTATCGAAGGCGCTCTTGCTAAAGGCGAAAAGGTTCAGCTCATCGGCTTCGGTACTTTCGAAGTTCGTGAAAGAGCAGCTAAGGAAGGCCGTAACCCCAGAACAGGCGAAACAATCAAAATCGCTGCTTCTAAGGTTCCCGCATTCAAAGCAGGCGCAGCTCTTAAAGACGCTGTAAAATAATTTGTCTTAAATAAAAAACCGCAGGTTCTCCTGCGGTTTTTTTGTTGCCTGTTCGGTTTTAATTATCAACAATATTATTAAGCCAGACTTTCTTTTTTACAAGGGTCATACCTACTATAACCTTTATTATGTCAATTGCCTGAACAATGATGAAGGTTGTGTGTATGGGAAGCTTAAATATATAGAAAAGTGAAAATGCAATTGGAACGTTTATACACATTATAAACACGCTGTCCATAAGGAAGGTGATAAGCGTTTTACCGCCGCTTCGTATAGTGAAGTATGCGGCATTTGCAAATGCGTGTACGGGTATGAAGCAAGAGCAAACACGTATAAAGAAAGCGGCATATTCTTTGGATTCGTCATTGGTGTTGTATAGTAAGGGAATCTTGTCACCTATAATAAACACAACCACACCGATAAATATACTTATTATAACAGAGAAGAATATAAGCTTACGGTCTGTATCGTATGCTTCCTCAAATTTGTTGGCACCAAGCTGTTTGCCGATAATTATGCCGATGCTGCTGCCAAGGGAAATGAAAGCAATACTCGCAAGATTCATTACTGTGGAAGAAATGCTGTAGCCAGCCACAACAGAAATACCATATAAGCTGTAAGAAACGCTTAAAAGCGACATACCAAGTGACCAGAAAAATTCGTTGAATAACAGGGGCATACCTTTTATTGTAATATCCTTTACAACCTTTGAGGGCATATAAAAGCTTCTGAATGCACCTTTGAAATAAGTGAAGCGGTGACGTTTTTTCAGAGTGTATAAAAGAAGTATTCCGCATTCTGAAAAACGAGAGATGTCAGTTGCAATGGCTGCACCCTCTACGCCTAAGGCGGGAGCACCCAGTTTACCGAAAATAAGAACCCAGTTAAAAGCACAGTTTACTAAAACTGCAATGAAACCTGCAACCATAGGAGCAATAGTTTCACCTGTTTCTCTCAATGAGCTTGAAACTACCTGGGTTATACAAAACGGCAAAAAGCCTATAGCTAAAATCCTTAAATATTTCTGTGCAAAGTCTAAAGTAAGGTAGAGGTTGCCGTTATCGTCACCCTCGTGTAAAAACATATTTATTAACGGCTCGTTCAAGAAACCGAAAATTATAAGTGCAACTGCTAAAATTATTACCGAAACCAGAACCTTGTACCTTACGGTGTAGCGTATGCCATCAATATCTTTTTTGCCATAATATTGTGCGGTAAAAATACCTGCACCGCTAAGGGCACCAAAAAGTGCAAGGTTAAAGATAAATACAAGCTGGTTAATAATAGAAACACCTGACATCTGCTCTGTACCCAGGTTACCAACCATTAAGTTATCCAGCATTGAAACAAAGTTCGTTATAAAGTTTTGTATCATAATCGGCAAAGCAACTCGCAAAGTCATTTTATAAAACTCTTTATTGCCGATGAAATTTTTAAGTACCATATTTTTAACCGTCATAATAGTTTATTGTTTCAAGCAGAAGTGACCCTATGTCACTAATTGTTTTGCGTCTTACAGCAGAGATTTTGTCGGCTACAGGTGACATGCTTTTAGTAATATGCTTTTTAGATGTACCTAAGGAGCAGGCCTCGAAACCATTAAGTGCAAAGGGAGTAAAAGCGGAAGTACCGATTAAGGGTGCTTCCTTTTTTAAGCCGAGGCTTAAGTTATCTGCCGCCTGGAAAATAACGTCGGCAACCTCACGGGAGCCTTTTGTACCGCTGCCATCCTTGAATGTAACCGCAAGGTGGTCTGTTGAAGTGATTTCTTCAAGTGATATGAAAACCGTAGGCACGTCTGTAAATAATCTTTTGTGCTTTTTTGCAAAGGTGTATGCACCTGCGCGGCCCGAGTATTCCGCACCTGTAATAAGGCAGCAAACCTCTGTTTTTTCATATCTGTAGCTTTCCTCAAAGAATTGCTTCATAACGCTTACGGCAATGGAGGCGGGTACAAGACTTGCACTTACACCCGTAGCGGTGCGTTTTGGGTTAATAATGAATATGGAAACAATGTAGAATGGCACGAAAACAACAGATATTATCTGCATAAGTTCAAATATTGTGGAGTTTACAGGCGCACCTGCAAAAAGATAAAAAAGCTGTGTACAGAAAAGCAGAGTGTTGCCTGCAAGTGAGCAAAGAGCAAGAACACTTAAAATAACGTTGCTGAAAGCAAAAGAACGAAGACTAAGGGGTGCATCTGTATGTGCAGTAATAACAATACGATTTTGAGTAGCACCACGAGGGAATCTTTTGCCTATAATATTTGCCGATTTCTTTTTGGGCTTTATCACGTCAAAAATAGTTCCGTCAAAAAGGAATTTGTGCGAATATACGGCAAAAACAACAAGGTTGATAATAAGTGATAAGGTAACGGGTGCAATATATCCGCCACCAAGGGAAATGGAATATAATGCAACCGATACAATAAGTAATATGCTAAGTATCTTTTGCAAGGTGGTTCCTACACCGGGATGGGTAGAAAAACCTTGCTCGTTTGTTTCGTCACAAAACTTCATGAGCTCGTTAAGTAATATATGGCGTACTTGTGCCTCACCTGAAGAGCCTGCCCGTCTGTCGTGACTGTTTCTTGTTATATTGTCTACAGTTTCAAGAACGTAGTTAACGTTTTTATCACTGAGCTTTGGTAAAGTAGTCATAATTTTATCCGATTATTTTTTTATAATTTTCATAAGCAACTTCCCAGGCATCTCTGCTTTCGGGGGTGTAAAGCTTAAGATTTTCGCCTTGGGCAATGATTTTACGTGCTTCCTTAATGTCGGAAATTGCACCGCCTGACATAAGCTGAATGGCAATGTTGCCCAATGCGGTTGCTTCAATAGGACCGCCGTATACGTCAACATTACAGCTCTGTGCAGTCATATTAAGAAGAAGCTTGTCCTTTGTGCCGCCGCCCATAACGTGGATGCGGTCATATTTTTTTTCGGTGCATTCCATAATGCCGTCAAAGGTGAGGCGGTATTTCAATGCAAGGCTTTCGTAGATGCAACGCATAATTTCACCAACAGTCTGAGGAACGTATTGGTTAGTTTTTTCGCAATATTTTTTTACTCTTTCGGGCAAGTTACCCATTGTTGCGAATTCGGGAGCATCCGGGTCAATAAAGCATTTGAAAGGCTCACATTCAAGAGCTAATTTTTCAAGCTCGGCATAAGAATACTCCTTGCCCTCACGAATCCATTGACGGCGGCTTTCCTGAATAAGCCACAAACCACAAATATTTTTAAGGAAGGCTATGCTGTAATTATAGCCACCCTCGTTTGTTACGTTAAGCTTTTTAGAGGCTTCATTAAGAACAGGCTCCTTAACCTCTGTGCCGAAAAGTGACCATGTACCGCAGCTGATGAATGCGAAATCCTCGTATTCGCAGGGTGCGGCAGTAATTGCACTTTGTGTATCGTGAGAGGCTACGCTGATAATATCAGCCTTCGGGACACCTAATTCCTCGCAGATTTCGTCACTTAACTGACCGATTACAGTGCCTGTAGCAACAATAGGTGTAAGGATATCTTTGTTGATGCCGAAGTCATTAAGGATTTTGTCTGACCAGTCACGTGTTTTTAAATCCACCATCTGGGATGTGGTGGCAATTGAGTATTCTGTTGATTTAACACCTGAAAGCATATATGAAAGAAGGTCAGGCATAAAAAGAAGTGTATCTGCCTCTTCAAGAATGTATGGTCTGTTCTCTTTAAGTGAAAGAAGCTGGAATATGGTGTTGAAATCCATAAATTGGATTCCTGTAATATCATACATTTCCTCGTGTGACATATATTTTTTTGCTTTTTCTACCATACCGTCATTTCGTTTATCGCGGTAGTGGATGGGGTTTTCGATAAGTGTGCCGTCTTTTCTTAAAAGACCGAAGTCAACACCCCATGTGTCTATGCCGATGGAGTCAAATCCGCCGTCTTCCTTGGCTTTAAGGATACCCTGTTTTATTTCGAAAAACAAACGTTGAACGTCCCAATAAACTGTTCCGTTAATTGTAACGGGATCGTTTGAGAAGCGGTGAACCTCACGAAGCTCGATTTTATCACCATCAAAAACACCTACGATTGCTCTGCCGCTTGAAGCACCAAAGTCAAAAGCGAGAACTCTTTTAGTCATATATATCACTCCAAATGAAATTGTTATTTAAGGAAGCAGTTAATTATTATTTCTTCTGCCTCTTCTTCTGTTTTGCCCATTGTCTGAAGCTTTAATAATTGATCATTGTTTATTCTGCCGATTGCTGCCTCGTGAATGATGTTTGCTTCGCAATGATTTGCGGCAATTTCGGGAATTGAACGGATTTTTGCATCATCCATAATGATGGAGTCGCATTGCACGTGAGCCTTGCACTGTGCATTACCTACTGCACGTGGATAGAACACCTGCTCGGACTGATCCTTTGCAACGCTTCTTGAAATTATCTGTGATGAAGCATCTGTGCCGTTAAGCTCAATAACCATATCGGAATGTGCAACCTGCTTTCCGTGAGTCATAAGCTTTTCGAGTATAACAAGCCTTGCACCTGCCTCAAGCTTTGCAAAGGTGTCACGCTTGGTTGAGTCAACGCCCTTTATCTGTACAGATTCCATCTCGCAATAGGAGTTTTCGTCCATAAATATTTCTGTTGTGGGGTTAAGCACCTTTTCACCGTTGCCGTCACCCTCACCGTAATGCTTTTCAACGTATTTTATACGTGCATTTTTGCCTATGTGGAAACGGTGTATGCCGTCGTGCTCACTTTTTTCGTCACCTGAATTGTGGATACCGCAGCCTGCAACAATAAGCACGTCGGAATCTTCACCGATGAAGAAATCATTGTAAACAAGATCCTCCACACCTGCTTTAGTGATAATTACGGGTATGTGAACACTTTCGTTTTTGGTGCCGGGCTTAACGATTATATCGATGCCGGGCTTGTCCTTTTTCGGCTCTATTATGATGTTTGCGGTGGACTGTCTGTCGAAGCCCTCGCCATCTTTTCTTATGTTATAAGCGCCCTGGGGTATGCCGTGAAGGTCAGCAACCGCCTCGAGCATATGAAGTTCAGTTTTATTCATTTTATTCTGTCCTTTATCTGAATGAGCATGCATTGTTAAATTCTGTCATAAGCTGAGGGAAAACTTCCTCCCTCGGTCCTATCTGCTTAACAACGCCGTTTGCTACTATTGCAATTTCGTCTGCGATACGCATAATTCTTTCCTGGTGCGAAATTATAATCATACTTTCCTTGCGGATTTTTGAAATTCCTTTAAAGCTCTCAACAAGCATATTGAAGCTCCAGAGGTCTATACCTGCCTCAGGCTCATCATAAATTGCAAGTGACAAATCACGTGCCATAAGGGTTGCAATTTCTATACGCTTTATTTCACCGCCGGAAAGAGAATTGTC
Organism: Acutalibacteraceae bacterium; assembly: GCA_045647125.1. Lineage (GTDB taxonomy): Bacteria > Bacillota > Clostridia > Oscillospirales > Acutalibacteraceae > DTU089. The sequence continues at coordinate 30,253 of JAZRLZ010000037.1, forward strand.
TACCTGACGGTTAAGGTAATCCTTAGAGCATAAGCCCACCTGTGTAAGGTAAGCACAGCACTGTGTTTCGGGCAAATCACTTCCGTGAGCAAGGCTCAGAAGGTCGCGTACCGAAAGACCCTTGAAGCGAGGGGGGTGCTGGAAGGCATAGCCGATGCCCATTTTTGCACGTTCGGTTATGGAAGTATCGGTAATATCCTTACCGTTCCATATAATCTGACCGCTTGTGGGCTTCTCGATACCCATTATTATTTTGGCAAGGGTAGATTTGCCGCCTCCGTTAGGTCCGGTTATGACAAGGAATTTCCCGTCTTCAAGTGTCAGGGAAACGTCCTTGAGGATATCCTTTTCACCCTTGTCGTCATTTACATTGAATGAAATGTGTTTTAACTCAAGCATAAACTTCTCCATCTGTTAATAAATATACTTAACTACATAGTTACATAGAATAAATTATATACAAAACATTATATTTATTCAAGTCTTTTTGAAAAATCCTTGTTAATGTAAAGCTTTTGTGTTATATTGTTGAATGAAGGCATAGCGTTTAAGGGGGCTTAATTATGCGAAGAATCGGCGGAGATTACGAAAAAGACCTTTCGAGAGAATCCTTGGAAACTGTTTTAAGGGATGCGGTTATGGGTATTGCCATAGTTTCACCCTGTATTGAGGGTATTCAGCTTGATTATACCAATGACGGTTTTTTCAAGATTTTCGGTTATACCCGTGAAGAGTATGAGGAGTTGCCGGAGGAGGTACGTCTTAATCTCTTCAATTCGTCTGACTTTGTTGATATTGTCAGAAAAATCAATACGGAATACGAGCCCGGTGAGGTTATTGAGTTTGAAACAAGAATCAACAAAAAAGGCGGTAAAAAAGCCTGGGTGCTTATTTCTACAAGAAAGCCCCGTAACGTTTCAAAATCCGATCAGGTTTTTATATGCAATATTACCGATATTACATATACAAAAAAATTGCAGAAGCAGCTGAAGGAGGAAAAAGAGCGTTACGAAATTGTTGAAGAGATTTCTGACGATATTATTTTCACCTACGATGTAATTACAGATGTTTTCGAGTGCTCTGCAAAAATATTACGTAGTATGGGCACACGTACAACAATTGATAATGCTATAGAAACCTTTACCTACGGTGATGTTTTTGACCATCGTGACGTTTCTACCTTTGTTATGGCATTAAGTAATGCCCTTTCGGGTAAAAGACTTAACGCTTTCGATGCCAGAGTCATTAATAACCGCGGTGACGGTGTATGGCATCGTATAAAATTTGCTGTTATTTACGGCAGTGACGGTAACGCCACCAAATTCGTAGGCACAATGACCGACGTGGATAAGGAAAAAAAGGAAAAATCACGTCTTATTTCCCGTGCGGAAACAGACCAGCTTACGGGCTTCCTTAATAAAATATCCACAAGCCTTAAAATCAGCGGTACTATTAGAGAGTATCCTACAGAAAAATGTGCAATGCTTTTGCTCGATATTGATGACTTCAAAAAGCTTAACGATACCTATGGTCATCAGGAGGGTGATAACTTCCTCAGGGAGTTCACAAGCAAACTGTTTTTGAGCTTCGGTGCAGATGTTGTTCTCGGCAGAATCGGCGGTGAGGAGTTCGTTGTGTTTATAAGTGCAAGACGTGACTCGCAGGAGGATTTCAAAACTATTGTGTGCGAAAGTGCGGAAAAAATCCTTTCTTCCTGCCGTGAGGTAAGGCTTCAGAAATTACCCGATAAGGAGTTTACCTGTAGTGTGGGTGTTGCAATGTATCCCGATGACGGCTCGTCATATTCTGAGCTTTATGAAAAAGCCGATAAGGCAATGTATGCCGTAAAGCGTGACGGCAAAAACAACTATAAATTTGTTGAAGATATTTAATTTGATGGAGAGTATAATAGTGTCAAAAATTATAGAATACATAAAAGATAAAAAAATACTTATCCTCGGCTTCGGCAGGGAGGGTAAATCAACCTATAACTATATCCGTAAGCATTTACCTCTTAAGGAGCTGACTGTGGGCGATAAAAATCAGCCTGAAATCAACGATGAAAACGTAAAGGTTATTTACGGTGATGATTACCTTAAGTGTCTTGGTGATTTTGATATTGTTTTCAAAAGCCCCGGCATAGCCTTTCTCGAGGATGATATGTACCCAGAAACTACGGAAATTACCTGCCAGACGGATATGTTCCTGCGTTTCTGTGATCCGGTGGTTGTGGGTATAACCGGCTCAAAGGGAAAAACCACAACCTCTACACTTATTTACGAGATGCTTAAAGCAGGGGGACTTAATACCTGCCTTATCGGTAATATAGGTGTTCCCGTTTTCGAAAAAGCGGATGAGGGTAAGGATCTTGTTGCAGTTATTGAAATGTCCTCGCATCAGCTTGAATTTACGAAATCTTCTCCCCATGTGGCGGTTATAGTAAATATTTATCAGGAGCATCTTGATCACTACAAGACAGGCTATGCGGGTTATGTAGGCTCAAAGCTTAATATCGCCCGTCATCAGAAACCCGATGACGTGCTTGTGTATAATCCCGAGCAGGATCTGACCGGTGTTGTTGAGTGGTCGGGTGTCATCAAAGGAAAGGCAAAGCCCGTAACCTTTAGCGATGCCCGTGAGGATGAATTCGTAAACGAGCTGTGGCAGTCCACAGAGCATCTTAAGGGTGAGCATAACCGTCAGGATATTGCATATGCACTTGCTGCTGCAAGAACCTTTGGCGTAAGTGATGATGCCGCAAGGTTTGCCATTAAGAATTTCGGCGGAATCGAGCATCGTATGGAGCTTGTGGGTGTTATAAATCAGGTTACCTACTACAATGACAGTATCGCAACAATTCCTACTGCGGTAATGGGTGCTGTAAAGGCCATAGGTAATGTTAGTACATTGCTTTTCGGTGGTCTTGACAGAGGTATCGATTACACCGATTTCAAAAAATTCCTTATGGAATGCGATGTTGAAAACCTTGTGGGTCTTCCGGAAACAGGTCATAATATTATAGCTGAGCTTAAAGCGGCAGGGTGCAAAAAGAATATGTGCTGTGCAGAAGATATGGCGGATGCAGTACGCTTGTGCGACAAATATACTGCAAAGGGAGGCTCCTGCCTCTTCTCACCGGCAGCGGCAAGCTATAACTATTACAAAAATTTTGAAGAGAAGGGCAAACACTATAAAGAGCTTGTAAATTCTTTAAAGTAAAAATGTTGGTTGACAAAATCTTTGTATAGATTTATAATTAATTATTACTTAATTGTTAAGGAGATGCAAAAATGAAAAAGTTTATCGCAGTATTGTTAGCTTTTATCATGGTTTTTTCACTTACAACCGTAAGCTTTGCAGGATATAAGGATGTTGCTCAGCTTCAGTTTGATGAGAACGGCAACTTCAAGGTTCTTTTCCTTGCTGACGTTCAGACAGGGTATCCCGTTCCTGACGAAATGAAGATTTTTATCAGAGAGTCTATTGAATTCGCTGATCCCGATCTTGTAGTTTTCGTTGGTGACAACATCAATAACGAGGATGTAAGATCCTATGATGATGTTTTCGGCGTTGTTGAGTCACTCGGTGTTCCCTTTACTGCAGTTCTCGGTAACCACGATGAAGAGTCTTCTGGTGGTATGTCAAGGGAAGAGATTATCGAAATGTATCAGCAGTATGACGGTTGTCTTTGCTATGATGCAGATCCTTCACTTCACGGTGCAGGTACACATAACCTTCCCGTTCTTTCAAGTGACGGCTCAAAGGTTGCTTTCAACTTCTGGATGTTTGACACCGGTGATTACGTAAGAGATTCTCAGGGCAAATGGTTAGGCTATGACTGGGTTCGCAGAGATCAGATCGAATGGTACAACACAGTTCGTGATGAAATGACTGCTGAAAACGGCGGTGAGCTTGTTCCTTCAATTGCAGTTCAGCACATTATTCCTCAGGAGCCTGTTGAGGAAATCTTTGTTCAGTCAGATGTTAACTTGGGCGATCTTACAATCAACTTCCAGGATGGCACAAGCTATTCTTTCATTCCCGATGTTTCAAAATACAACGGCTACCTTTTCGAGCATAGCTGCCCCAGCTACGGTAACGACGGTCAGTGGGATGCTATGGTTAACGGTGGCGATGTTCTCGGTCTTGTTGTAGGTCACGACCACGTTAATAACTTTATTGCTGATTGCAACGGTATTGATCTCATTATGACTCCCGGTTGTACATATTCTTCATATTATAACAATATGATTCAGGGTGCTCGTGTTATCGAAATCAACGAGGAGAATCCCTGGGAGTATTCAACATATAACCTTACATCAAGCCAGCTTTCTCAGGAAGACGGTTCCTTACTCGGCTACGGTGACGACAGAACCAAGCTTGATTACACAATCTCAATTTACTTTGAGAAAATCTTAAACATCCTTTTCGGTATTTTTAAAGACTTGTTCTTTGATGCTACTGTAGCTTAATTATTATAGGAACCAAATATATTGACACGCGGAAAATCATCGCAGGGAGTTATCCTTGCGATGATTTTATGTATAAAAAATGCATATATCCAAAATTTATGCAAGAATATACATTATAAAAAGACTGGTTTTAAACTGAAAAATGCACAAATTCTTTAGTTTAAAACCCCGAGTTTATTGCAAAATGGCGATTTTAACCCTTTTTAAAATTAATTTTACAAAACTATTGACATATCGGTTATAAAGGTGTATAACTATGCATATCGAATGAATATTTTTGCAAGATGTGTTTCTTGCAATGCGGAGGAATAAATTATGAATAAAAAAGATATCAAAAAAGTAGTTCTTGCATATTCAGGTGGTCTTGATACATCTATCATTATCCCTTGGCTTAAAGAAAACTATAACAATTGCGAAGTTATCGCTGTTTCTGGTGACGTTGGTCAGGGTACGGAGCTTGACGGTCTTGAGGAAAAGGCTTTGGCAACAGGCGCATCAAAGCTTTATGTTCTTGATTTGAAGGAAGAATATGTTGAAGAATATATCTGGCCCTGCCTTAAAGCGGGTGCAGAGTATGAGCAGTATCTTCTCGGCACATCTCACGCACGTCCTTGCATTGCAAAGGGTCTTGCAGAAATTGCTATCAAAGAGGGTGCAGATGCAATCTGCCACGGTTGTACAGGTAAAGGTAATGACCAGGTGCGTTTCGAGTTAACACTTAAGGCTTTTGCTCCTGAAATGGCAATTATTGCTCCCTGGCGTGAATGGGATATCAAATCACGTGAGGAAGAGATTGAGTATGCTGAGGCACACAACATTCCTCTTAAAATTAACCGTGAAACAAACTATTCCAAGGATAAAAACGTATGGCACCTTTCACACGAGGGTCTTGATCTTGAGGATCCTGCTAACGAGCCTATGTATAATAAGGAGGGCTTCCTTGAAATGGGCGTTTCTCCCGAACAGGCACCCGATGTTCCCACATATGTTACAATTCACTTCGAAAAGGGTGTTCCCACAGCTATCGACGGTGAAGCAATGGGCGGCCTTGCAATAGTAGAAAAGCTTAATGAGCTTGGTGGAGCTAACGGAATCGGTCTTCTTGATATTGTTGAAAACCGTCTTGTTGGTATGAAGAGCCGTGGTGTTTATGAAACTCCCGGTGGTGCTATCCTCTATAAAGCACACGAGCTTCTTGAAATGATCACACTTGACCGTGACACATCACACTACAAAAAGCTTGTTGCGGAAAAGTTCGGTGAGGTTGTATATAACGGTCTTTGGTTCACACCTTTACGTGAGGCACTTTCTGCTTTCGTTGACAAAACTCAGGAAACTGTTACAGGTGATGTTAAGCTTAAGCTTTACAAGGGTAACATCATCAACGCAGGTATTGTTTCACCTTACTCACTTTATGATGAAAACGTTGCATCCTTCGGTGATGATGGCGGTGCTTACAATCAGCAGGATTCTGCAGGCTTTATTAACTTGTTTGGTCTTTCAATCAAGGTTAAAGCTCTTCTTGATAAGCAGAGAGAAGAAAACAACTGATTTTTAACAATGGCAACTTGAATTATGTGGCAGATTTTTCTGCCACATAAAAACAATAATCAACGGCAAAGGTGAAATATTCCTTTGTCGTATTGTGTTTAGAATGGGCAGTTTTCTGTTCTGAACAAAATGTAAGGAGATATTATTATGCAGCTCTGGAAAGGCAGATTTTCTAAAGAAATTGACCCCAAAACAAACGACTTCAACTCATCAATAAAGTTTGACAGCCGTATGTATAAAGAGGATATTGAGGGCAGTATTGCTCATGCAACAATGCTTTGTGCACAGGGTATTATTTCAAGTGACGATTTAGGTCTTATTGTTGAGGGTCTCAATAACATTAAAACAGAGATTGAAGAGGGTATTTTGCTTATTGACCCCAATGCGGAGGATATTCATACCTTTGTTGAGGGTGAATTGACATCACGTATCGGTGCCGCAGGCAAAAGACTTCATACAGCACGTAGCCGTAATGACCAGGTTGCTCTTGATATCCGCCTTTATCTCCGTCACGAGTGTGACGCTGTTTATGAGCAGCTTACTTCACTTATTGACGTGCTTTGCAAAAAGGCAGAGCAGTATGCAGATGCGGTTATGCCGGGCTATACACATCTTCAGAGGGCACAGCCCATAACCTTCGGTCATCACCTTATGGCTTATGCGGAGATGCTTATTCGTGATAAGGAAAGACTTGTTGATGCAAAAAAACGTATGAATTACTGTCCCTTGGGCTCCTGCGCACTTGCAGGCACTACATATAACACAAATAGGGAAATGACAGCAGAGGCGTTAGGCTTCGACGGACCTATGATGAATTCCCTCGACGGTGTTTCCGACAGAGATTTCTGTATGGAGTTAGCATCTGCGTTATCAATTCTTATGGTTCATCTTTCAAGATTTTCTGAAGAAATTGTTCTTTGGTGCTCATGGGAATTCAAGTTCATTGAGCTTGATGATGCTTTTTCAACCGGGTCTTCAATTATGCCGCAGAAAAAGAATCCTGATATCACAGAGCTTATTCGTGGCAAATCAGGCAGAGTTTTCGGTGATCTTACAACCTTACTTACAATGATGAAGGGTCTTCCTTTAGCGTACAATAAGGATATGCAGGAGGATAAGGAGGCTGTTTTTGATGCCTTCGATACAGTTAAAATGTGTCTTACCGCATTCATTCCCATGCTTGATACAATGACTGCTCTTCCTGAAAATATGCGTAAGGCGGCAGCAGGCGGCTTTATTAATGCTACCGATTGTGCCGATTACCTTGTAGGCAAGGGGCTTCCTTTCCGTGATGCATATAAAGCAACAGGTGAGCTTGTTGCACTTTGTATAGCAAAGGGTCTTACTCTTGAAACCTTACCTCTTGAAGAGTATAAGGCAATTTGCGATATGTTTGATGATGGTGTTTATGATGCTATCAACCTTGATAAATGTGTTACAGACAGAACATCTCTCGGCGGACCTGCTCCTGCAAACGTTCTTGCGCAGGTGGGCAGAGTCAGGGAGTTAAATAAATAAGAAACGAGAAACAATTATGACAAAGATATTTGTTGACGGCAGTCAGGGTACTACGGGGCTCAGGATTTTTGAGCGTCTTAACAGCAGGAAGGATGTTCAGCTTATTACCTTGCCGGAGGAATTAAGAAAAGATAAAAACGCTCGAAAGGAAGCATTGAACAGTGCAGACGTTGCATTTTTGTGTCTTCCCGATGATGCTGCAAGGGAGTCGGTTTCCCTTATAGAAAATGATACTACCGTTGTTATTGATACATCAACGGCTCACCGTACACTTGATGATTGGGCATACGGCTTCCCGGAGCTTTCCTGCAATCACAGAAAAAAGCTTAAGGAGTCAAAGCGTATAGCGGTGCCCGGTTGTCATGCAAGTGGTTTTATTGCACTTGTGTATCCCCTTATTGAAAAGGGAGTCATAGATGCAGATGAAAATCTTTCATGCTTTTCCATTACCGGCTATAGCGGTGGCGGTAAAAAGATGATTGCCGATTATGAATGTGAACCTGATGAACTTTGGGGAGCTCCCAGACAGTATGGTCTTACACAGAATCACAAGCATCTTAAGGAAATGGTTAAAATAACGGGTATAGAAAATGCTCCCGCATTCTGCCCCGTTGTAAGTAACTTCTATTCAGGTATGGAGGTTACGGTGCCAATATTCAGAAGTCAGTTAAAAGAGGGCTTCGACATTGAAAAAATCAAAGAGATTTACAGAAGCAAATACACAGGACCGTTAGTTACATATTCTGACGAATCCGAAGAGGGCTTTGCTTCTGCAGGTATTCTTTCAGGCAAGGATTCTATGGTTGTTTCCGTTTACGGTAACGAAGACAGAATAATCCTTGTTGCACGCTACGATAACCTTGGTAAGGGTGCTTCGGGTGCGGCTGTTGAATGCCTTAATATAGTTCTTGGTAACGACGATACTGAGGGATTGGAGTTATAAAATGAAATTTACAGATGGTGGCGTATGTGCCGCAAAGGGATTTATCGCAGGCGGTATCCATTGCGGTATCAGAAAAAATAAATCAAAAAGGGATTTAGCCCTTATTTACAGTGAGAAAAAGGCGAATGCTGCAGCGGTTTATACCACTAACCTTGTAAAGGGTGCGCCCCTTGTGGTTACAAAGATGAACCTTATGGATGGTATGGCTCAGGCAGTTATTTGCAATAGCGGTAACGCTAATACCTGCAATGCAAACGGCATTGAAATCGCACAGAAGATGGCTCAGCTTACGGGTGATGTAATGGGTATCAGCAGCGATGATGTAGTTGTTGCTTCTACAGGTGTTATCGGTCAGCCTCTCGATATCGAGCCTATCAGTAACAATATGCAGCAGCTGAAGGCTTCTTTAGGCAATAATAGTAAAGAGGCGGCAGAGGGTATTATGACAACAGATACTGTGCTTAAGGAAATCGCAGTATCATTTGATATCAATGGCGTTGAATGTAAAATCGGCGGTATTGCCAAGGGCTCGGGTATGATTCATCCCAATATGGCAACTATGCTTGTGTTTATTACAACCGATGCTGCAATTTCTTCACCGATGCTTCAGAAGGCATTATCAACCGATATTCAGAATACCTTTAATATGGTAAGCGTTGATGGCGATACTTCAACAAACGATATGGTTTGTGTACTTGCAAATGGTCTTGCAGGTAATGAAGAAATCACCGAAGATGGTGAAGCCTTTAATACGTTTATGGAAGCTCTTAACACAGTTACCGTTCATCTTTGCCGTATGATTGCGGGTGATGGTGAGGGTGCAACAAAGCTCCTTGAATGTAAAGTAAGCGGTGCAGCTGACGAGGATACGGCAAAAACTGTTGCAAAAAGCGTTATTTGTTCATCACTTACAAAGGCTGCAATGTTTGGTGCAGATGCAAACTGGGGCAGAGTACTTTGTGCTATAGGTTATAGTGGTGCAGATGTTGACGTTACAAAGGTTGATGTATCATTTGTTTCGCCAAAGGGTGAGATTTCCGTTTGCAAAAACGGTGCAGGTATAGATTTCTCTGAGGAAATTGCAAAAGAAATTCTTCTTGAAAAAGAAATAACAATTGATATTAAGCTTAATTCAGGTGATGCCGAGGCAACTGCCTGGGGTTGTGACCTTACTTATGATTATGTAAAAATAAATGGCGATTACAGAACTTGAGGTAATAATATGGAACTTACAAATCTTCAACGTGCCGAAATAATAACTCAGGCATTACCATACATTCAGAAGTATCATAACAAGGTTATTGTTATTAAATACGGCGGTAACGCTATGATAAGCGAGGATCTTAAGATGCAGGTTATGGAGGATATCGTTCTTCTGTGGCTTATAGGTGTTAAGCCTGTGCTTGTTCATGGTGGTGGTCCCGAAATTTCCGAAATGCTTAAAAAAGTGGGCAAGGAAAGTGTTTTCGTTGACGGCTTACGTGTTACCGATAAGGAAACTGCCGAGGTTGTTCAGATGGTTCTTGCGGGAAAAATCAACAAGCACCTTGTTAATATACTCGGTCAGTTCGGTGGCTCTGCTATCGGTGTTTCAGGTATTGATGCCCATCTTATTGAAGCAGAGGTTAAGGATGAGCGTCTTGGTTATGTGGGTGAAATCACAAAGGTTAACGTTCAGCCTATACTCGACCTTATTGAAAAGGATTATATACCCGTTGTTTCAACAGTAGGCTGTGATAACGAGGGTAATGCATATAACATAAACGCTGATACAGCGGCATCGTTTATTGCAGGTGCTCTTAAGGCAGAAAGACTTATAACAATGACTGATATACCGGGTATTCTTCGCGATGTTAACGATCCGGATTCACTTATTAAACGTGTAAATATCCAGGAGGCTCGTCAGCTTTTTGAGGATGGCGTTATTTCAGGCGGTATGATTCCTAAGGTTCAGTGCTGTATTGATGCTATTGAAATGGGTGTTAACAAGGTAACTATTCTTGATGGCAGAGTTCCTCATGCAGTTCTTCTTGAATTGCTTACAGATGAGGGTGCCGGTACAATGGTAAGAGGTATGTAAATGAATATTAAAGAGCTTGATTCGAAATATATAGCTAATACTTATGCAAGGTTTCCCATTGAGCTTGTCGGTGGCAAGGGCAGTAAGCTTTACGATGACAAGGGCAAAGAATATATTGATATGGGTACAGGCATAGGCGTAAATATTTTTGGTGTTGGTGATGAAGAATGGGTTACTGCTGTTACAAAACAGCTTGGCACATTGCAGCATACATCAAACCTTTATTACACATCACCTTGCGTAAATCTTGCACAGATTCTTTGTGAAAAAACAGGTGCAGAAAGGGTTTTCTTTTCAAATTCAGGTGCCGAGGCAAACGAGTGTGCAATAAAAGCAGCAAGAAAATACGCAAGTGATAAAAAGGGTGCGGAATACTATAATATAATAACCCTTAATAATAGTTTCCACGGCAGAACAATAACTACACTTGCTGCAACCGGTCAGGATAGCTTCCATAAGGACTTTTTACCTCTTACGGAAGGCTTCTTATATGCCGATGCAGGTGATAAGCAGGGTATAGCTGATTTAGTGGCAAATAATAAGGTTGCCGCTATTATGTTAGAGGTTGTCCAGGGTGAAGGCGGTGTTGTACCCCTTGAAAAGGATTTCCTTGATTTTGTTTCTGAGATTTGTAAGGAAAATGACATTTTGCTTATTGTTGACGAGGTGCAGACAGGTAACGGCAGAACAGGTGCTTTGTACGGCTATATGAAGTTCGGTATTACGCCTGATATTGTTACAACTGCAAAGGGTATCGGCGGCGGTCTTCCCTTGGGTGCCACAATGTTCTTTGAAAAAACTGCAGAGGTTTATACACCGGGTAGCCATGGTTCAACCTTTGGCGGTAACCCCGTTGCGGCGGCAGGTGCTTTTAATATAATTAAAAGACTTGATGCTGATTTCCTTAAGGAAGTTGAAACAAAACACGATTACATCGTAAAGGAGCTTTCTTCGTGTGACGGTGTTATAGGTGTAACGGGCTTAGGTCTTATGCTTGGTATTGAAACAAAAAAAGATGTTAACGAAGTGCTTAAGTCCTGTCAGAAAAACGGCGTTCTTCCCATAAAAGCTAAAAATAAGCTCAGACTTCTTCCTCCGCTTAACATTCCTTTCGAGGATCTGGAAAAAGCAGTCGAAGTAATAAAAAATGCGTGTATTTGAGGTGTTAACAATGAATCTTAAAGGTAGAGATTATTTAAAATTATTAGATTTTACAAGTGAGGAAATAGATTACCTCATTAACCTTGCGGCAGATTTGAAAAAGAAAAAAAAGAACAATATTCCCCACGATACGCTCAAGGGTAAAAATATTGCTCTTATTTTTGAAAAAACAAGTACCCGTACTCGTTGTAGCTTTGAGGTTGCGGCAAGAGATTTGGGTATGGGCGTTACTTATCTTGACCCCTCTGCATCTCAGATAGGCAGAAAAGAAAGTATTGCTGATACTGCAAGAGTTTTAAGCTCTATGTATGACGGCATCGAATACCGCGGTCACGGTCAGGAAATTGTTGAAGAGCTTGCTAAGTATTCAAGTGTACCCGTATGGAATGGTCTTACTAACGAATTCCATCCCACACAGATTCTTGCCGATTTCCTTACTATAAAGGAGCATTTCGGTTACCTTAAGGGCATAAACTTTGTTTATATGGGTGATGCCAGATACAATATGGGTAACTCACTTATGGTAGGCTGTGCAAAAATGGGTCTTAACTTTACCGCTTGCGCACCCTCGAAATATTTCCCCGATTCAGCACTTGTTGATGAGTGCAAAAAAATTGCAGAGCAGACAGGCTCAAAGCTTTCATTTATTGAAGATCCGATGGAAGCTACTAAAAATGCTGATGTAATTTATACTGATATCTGGGTATCAATGGGCGAGCCTGAGTTAGTGTGGGCAGAGCGTATAGACGACCTTTCCAACTATCAGGTTAACGAAAAGCTTATGGCAAATGCAGATGAAAAAGCTATATTTATGCATTGCCTTCCTTCATATCACGACAAAAAGACTGAAATCGGCAAAAGAATGTGCGAGAAGTTTAACAGAGATGCTATGGAAGTTACTGATGCTGTTTTTGAAAGTGAACAGTCAGTTGTTTTCCAGGAAGCTGAAAACAGAATGCACACAATCAAAGCCGTTATGTGTGCTACCCTTTAATTCCCTCGGGTAGGTCACAAGCATTTGTTATTCTTAGCCTTTTATATTGGGAATAATAAGATTGTAAATTGCAAATATAATTTTCTGATGCACCGTAGTTTATTATGACTATGGTGCATTTTTTTCGTAGTCCGCAAAAATCAAGAAGAGAATGCAGCTTATACACTCTGTCAAAAATAAGATCATCGTCTTCATACAACGGAATTGCTACGGTGAAATCCTCGGTTAACCATAAAGTAATTTTGAATATTACCGTGTGAAATAAAAATAAAATTCCCATAAGTGCAAAAATGAATGTAAAAGCTTCTGAAATCATAAAAAAATACCTCCCACATCATTTTATGCGGGAGGTATGTACTTTGTAAAAGTATTAATTACTTAACAAGGGGAAATACTGCAATGTTTTCTGAGAAGTCATCAGTTGTGAGGTATCTGCCGTTTTCGAAGTCTCTTGCGTAGAAGATAACCTCATCGGGAGTAACCTCTGCATAAAGACCTGTACCTGCTGCATTGTAAGTACCGTCCTTGCTCTTGATACCAATAGAAGGAACGTTGATACCCTGAACGTTGTTTTCTTCGTTGATTGCCTGGTATGTGTTCACACCGAATGCTGTGTGAAGGTGACCTGTAATGAAGAATACGTTTTTGTATTTTGAAAGAATCTCGTGAACTGCATTTGATGACTCACCGATACTGCCGGTGTAATCATAATCAGCCTTAGGAGCATATAAGGGAAGTCTGCCTGTAGAGCTACCGCCGTCAGATGAGCCCCATGTTCCGGGAAGACCGTGAGCTTCCGCAAGAGGATAGTGACAAATTACGAATACGGGTTTGCCGTTCTTTGCATTTTCCTTAAGTTCAAGATTAAGCCACTGAAGCTGCTCGTCGCTGATGAAAGCATCCTCGAATTTTGATTTGTCAGAAGCCATAACGATGAATGTGTAGCCGTTTACTTCGTATGTATAGCGGATTGAATCAACAGCATTTTCTTCGTCATTGTATCTGTTCATGAAGTTAATGAAACGCTCAGAGCTCTGCTCGTATTCGCGAAGACGAATATCATGGTTACCTGTACACATAATAAAGTTGTCTGCGTTGATTTCGTGTGTGTCATCATAAACTCTGTCGTACTCATCCTGGAAGCCGTTTTCAGCAATATCACCAACGCTGATATAAGCGTCGAATGGTGTTTCTGAATTCATCATATCTTCTGATGCAGCAATAAGGCTTGCTTCACGTTCGGGGTTGTAGTTACAAACCTGAGGGTCACCTGTGATGATAAGGTTGATAACTGTATCTTCTTCAATGATTTTGATAACGTCATCAGTAGCAGGTGTTGTAATTGCACCGATTGACATAAGAAGAGACATAAGAAGAGAAATTAACTGGTATATAGCGTCACTAAAGTGTGCCATTTCTTCACTACCTTTTCTATAATATTTTTAAACATTATATCACTATTGGAAAAGTTCGTCAATAATTATTTTATTTATGAAAAATAATATTGATTTATTTTGTTGTTGAAAAAGAATTTTATGTATGATATCATTAATTTAAATAATGTTCGGAGGAGTAGCTTTTATGCAAAAATTACTTACAAGATGGGGTAAGAATCTTGATAAAGAATTACCTTTAAATGATTATCCGCGTCCTCAGCTCAGGCGTGACAGCTTCATTAACCTTAACGGTCAGTGGAACTACGCTATTCTGGATGAGAACAAAAAGTTTTCAGGCTTTCAGGGCAAAATAACAGTTCCCTTCAGCCCCGAGTGTATTCTCAGCGGTGTGGAGGTTCTTGTTAAACCTACCGATATTCTTTATTACCAGAAAATTTTTGATTTTAAACGTACAAACCGTCGTGTGCTTCTTCACTTCGGTGCAGTTGATTATGAATGTAAGGTTATGCTTAACAATACTCTTGTAGGCGAGCATAAGGGTGGCTATATTCCCTTTACATTTGATGTTACACCATATATTCTTGATGGTGAAAACGACCTGCGTCTTGAGGTTAAAGACCCTACGGATACAAGCTACCATTCAAGAGGTAAACAGACATTCAAACGTGGCGGTATCTGGTATACACCTCAGTCAGGTATATGGCAGACTGTGTGGCTTGAAGAAGTACCCGAAAGCTATATCGAATCAATAAAGCTTACTCCCGATATTGATGCAGACGAACTTCGCGTGGAGATTAAATATAATGGTAAGCCTACCGATGAATGTGCGGCTATTGCACTGGAAAACGGTGAGGTTATGGCAGGTATTAAGCTTGTGGACGGCAAAGGCACAATCAAGCTTGATAATTATGTTTGCTGGAGTCCTGAGAATCCTAAACTTTATGACCTTAAAATCGTTGCAGGTAACGATCAGATAGAAAGCTACTTCGGTATGCGTAAATTCAGCGTTGGCGAGGATAGTGAGGGTACACCCCGACTTATGCTCAACAACAAGCCTTATTTCTTCAACGGCTTGCTTGACCAGGGTTATTGGAGTGACGGTATGTATACCGCTCCTCACGATGATGCGCTTATTTATGATATCCAGACAATGAAGGATCTTGGTTTCAATACCTTAAGAAAGCACATTAAAATTGAGCCTCTTCGTTGGTACTATCATTGTGACCGTCTGGGTATGATTGTTTGGCAGGATATGATAAACGGTGGCGGAAAATACAACTTTGTTTGTATCGGCACAGCTCCTTTTATGTCAATGCTTTTCAACAATAAACACGCAGGTAAGGTTTCTGATGGTGAAAATCACTACGGCTATTTTGCACGTAAGGATGCCGAGGGAAGAGAAGAGTATTATAAAGAATCTGAAGAGATGATTGACCTCCTCTATAACGTGCCCTCACTCGCATTGTGGACTCCCTTTAACGAGGCTTGGGGACAGTTTGATTCCGTTAAGGCATGTGAATTCTATCGTCAGAAAGATCCCACAAGACTTATTGATCATGCAAGCGGATGGGTTGACCACGGTGCAGGTGATGTAAACAGCTTCCACATTTACTTTACACCATTCCTTTTCCCGAAATACAGTAAAGAGGACAGACGTCCTATTGCTCTTACAGAGTTTGGCGGCTATTCAATGCAGTTTAAGGAGCATTCCTTTAATACACAAAAATTCTTTGGCTACAGAAAATACTATAATCAGGAAAAATTCGACAACGCTATTGCTAACCTTTATGAAAACAGAATATACAACTGTATGAAGAACAAAGGTCTTTCCGCAATTATTTATACAGAGGTAAGCGACGTTGAAGATGAATGTAATGGTCTTCTTACCTATGACCGCGAGGTTGTTAAAATAACTCCCGAGGTAATGAAGGCTGCAAATGATAAGTTGAAATATTAATTTAAGGAGTTTTGTTATGGGAATTTATAAAACAGGCGTATATAATCAACGCCTTACTGAAAATATACCTTTTGACGGAAAGATATTATCCGTTGCAATAAATAGTACAGGGGACCTTTATGCCTGTACTGAAACAGGTTTGTGTCGCCTTAAAAACGGGAAATGGCAAAACCTTTCAGAGAATGTTGCTTTTTCAATCGTTCATGCTTGTGCTGATGGCAGAATTATTGCCGCGGCAGGAAACAGCGTGTATACAATTACCGATAAGGGTGCAGATTTGTTAGGCACTTTTGAGGATGAGGTAACTGCAATTGACGATGATGATAAGCTTTACGTACTTACAACAAGAGTTCTTTACGTTGAAAGGGAAGAGGGCTTCTATCACCTTTCAAATATGGAGCAGGAGTCATTTTGCCTCAGTACAAGCAAGGGAAGAGTTTGTGCAGCAAATAGTCGTTGTATTCAGCGTATGGAGGGAAAACGCAGATCATGGAGATGTATTTTCCCCGACCATTCCACAATGCCCAGAATTACAATAAATGATATTGTCTTCGATAAAATCGGTAATTTGCTTGTGGGTGCGGATGAAGGTCTTTTCATCTATGATTACAAAGATGGTTGGTACAGCTATAAGCAGATCAAAGCATTACCACGTGAGAAAATTTATTCATTAGCTGTTATGGAAGATGGTAGTATTCTTGCAGGTACAGATGCAGGTGCAGTTCTTATCAGAAACGGCTTGCAGAAATATCTTCCTGCAGAAAAATATGCCTTCTGTAAGGATGTTGAGATCGTTGCAGCATACGGAACAGATATTTACACTATATCAAAGGGCGGTATAGTTAAAACATCTGAAAAGCCTATGACACTTATGGATAAAGCCGTTCATTTATATGAGGAAACTGAAAAATATTTCCCACGTAAAGAGGGTTATGTTACATCTATTGATGGTGATATTGAACCCGGTAAGGTATCTTCTATTTCGGATAATGACGGACTTTGGACACATTCATATCTCACAGCACTTTGCTTGTGGTATTCAGTAACTAAAGATAAAAAAATCCTTGAATCTGCAAGAAGATACAAGGATGCTATGCTTGTTCTCACACGTGCACCCGAAATAAAAGGATTTACCGCCCGTGCAGTAAGATATCCTGATGAAGAGGGTTGGGGAGAAGGTCTTGATACTCTTGAAATTGGCGCAGAATGGCACCGTTCAAGTGATGGCACCTATGAGTGGCTTGGTGAAACCTCAAGCGACGAAATGACAGGTCATTACGTTGGCTTTGCTACATATTATGACCTTTGTGCCACCAAAAAGGAAAAAGCCGAAATCTGTGAAGCAGTTTGTAATATTACAGACCATATTATGGAAAGCGGCGGATATCTTCTTGATTTTGACGGCAAACCCACAACATGGGCTTGCTGGGATGAAAATGCACTTAATAACGATAGTATGTGGATGTGGGAAAAAGGTGTAAACTCACTTGAAATGCTCAACTTCCTTAAAATCTCATACCATATGTCAGGTGATGAAAAATATCTTAATAAGTACAATAGCCTTATTAATGATCACCACTTCCTTATTAATGCCGCATATCATAAGCGTGAGGATGGACATACTTGCCATATTGATGATAACCTTGCAATGCTTAACACATTCTCTTTGTTAAGATTAGAAAAGGATCCTGCTATCCGTCAGTATCTTCTTCTTGGTCTTTCATCACATTACGAGTATGAAAAGATTGAAAGCAATCCTTACTACGGCTTTATTTACAAAGGCTTTATAGGAGCCCCCTGTGATGTGGATACAATGGTTAAGCACCTTCAGGATTATCCCTATGAAATATCAAGATACGCTATGTATAACAGCAGTCGTCGCGGACTTGAATTTGATGATGAGCCTGTTTATTGGGGCGAAGAGCCCAGAATCAAGACTCCTCTCGCATGGGATGAGCGTCCTTATTCAAGACTTGGTCTTAATCCGTTTGGTATTGATGGTAAACGTCACGGTACAGAAAATGGTATGTCTTACCTTTTGATTTACTGGCTCGGCAGATTCTTGGAAATAATAGAATAAACAAAACAAGGCTTCTTGCAGAAATGAATTCTGTGAGAAGCCTTTTGATAATGTGAAACCATAGCCGTAAAGCCTGTAGGAGTTCCATGTTTAAAATATTTTCAGAAAAAGCTTTGTTATAAAAAAGCCGATTATTCCGCAACCGGGGAATGTAAAAACCCAGGTGCTAAACAGATTTTTTATTATTCCCTTGTTCAGCGCCTTTTTGCTTTTTGCAAATGCAGTACCTATCATAGCGGTTGTTTTTGCATGTGTTGTTGATACGGGGAAGCCCCATATTGTGCTGAAAAGTAATGAAACAGATGCGGCAAAATCGGCAGAAAAGCCCTGGTATTTTTCTGTTTTCATCATATCTATTCCTATAGATTTTATTATTCTTTTACCGCCGAAAAGTGTGCCCATACCCATAACCGCTGAGCAAAGAAGAATTATAAAAAAATCGGCATCGGATGATTGAATACCCGAATATTTAAGGCAAAGATGAAGTAACGCAATAAATTTCTGCCCATCCTGTGCCCCATGCATAAAGCTCATACAAATTGCGGAAAAAATCTGTGCCTTATTAAAAAATGCGGTTGCCTTAAACCGCTTTGTATTACGGAAAGCAAAAACTACTGTGCGGCATACAAGGTAGCCTGCTATAAAGCCACCGCCGCAGGAGGTTAAAAGACCGTAAATTGACTTTACCCATTCCTCCGGATTTATGCCCGAAAAACTTCCGTTTATAGCTAAAGCACTGCCCGTAAGCCCTGCAATAAGAGCGTGGCTTTCGCTTGTAGGGATGCCGAAAAACCAGGCAATAACTGCCCAAAGGACAATTGAAAAAAGTGCTCCGCCCAGTGCGACGGATGCCTTCTGGTTATCCGCCCCGAAATTCACCATATTAACAATTGTGTCCGTTACGGCATTGTTCATAAAATATGAAGTAAAAACGCCGAGGAAATTAAAAGACGCTGAAATAAAAAGCGCATATTTCAGCTTTATTGCACGGGAGGAAACGCAGGTTGCAACAGCGTTAGGGGCATCTGTAAGCCCGTTTACGAATATTACGGCAAAGGTCAGCAGAACTGCGGTAAATCCCATTTGTGAAAAAGAATTTATAACCAAAAATATCCCCCTTTTCAGTATATTCTGTCAAGGGGGATATAATGCTATATTTATTCTGCTAATGCTATCTCGTAGAAAACTACGTTGTGTGCTTCAAGGGTAGCATCAAGTGATAAGGCGGAATCTTTGACAGTAACCTCTGTGGTTGTAGGCTCAAGCACAGAGCATTCTGTATATTTATCATAAAGCTTATCAAAATATAATTGACGCATTTCCTCGTCACTTAATGTGGTGGGGTTTTCAATAGAGGGGTCATCGGGTGACCAGCCGAATTTATCGTCTGTTATGTTGTAGGTTTTTCTGTCTTCAACCCACTCGTCAAAATAGTTGCAGTCATCATTGATTACGTATTTTGTAACGCTTACCTTTTTGTTGTTGAACTGAGGTGCATTTATGTTGAATTTCAGTTCAACGTCTTTTTCATAATCCAATGTATTTTTGAAGTTGTATGCCATAATACGTAAAGTGTTTGTTTCCTCGTTGTATGCGGAAACTGTATCAATATCGCAGAACGGCATAAGACCGCTTTTAGTCTTTTCTGTTTTAAGAAGAAGGCTATTTTCGTACTCCGCTGCAAGCTTTGCTACATGGTAGCTTACTGTGGGGTTACCTGCAAAAAATCCGTTTGAAAGATATGACCAGGCAGAGAAATATGCGATATCATTATTGAACATCTGTGCAATAAGTCGGGCGTCATAAGCTGCCTGATATGTATAGCCTACTGTTCTTGTAAGAAGATCGTCACTTCCGGTGCCTGAGGTGTTGCCCACAAGGATTCTGCCCTCATCGATACCGTATATAAGGTCATTAAGACCAACGCTTTCAGCAGTTGAACGCAGGTAATCAATTGTTTCGGGGAGGGTGTAGCCCTCTGTGTATTCCTCGGGTGAGAAATTATAAAAGCTTGCGGAAAGGTAGCATATTCTTGAGCCCTTTTTGCCCGTTTTGTAGTTTTTGCCCTCAGCACAGTGCTTTATAAATTCTGCCTCGTCCCAAAGACCTTCCGTAACAGTCATTGAGTGTGCGCCTACAAAAATATCCTGGCAAATTGCATCCTGCAATGCTGCAACAGTGTAATCATATAATTTGCAGTATGCTTCCGCAGATGCTTCGGGATCCTGGTCATTTGCGAAAAACCATTCGGCATTTTCGTATTCGGTCATTACACCGAAACGCCAGGTGCGTACCTCCTTAAGACCGAATTCGTCAACAAGTGCCTTTGCAAGTGCATATATGTAATCATAATAAACATCATAATCATCAGGTGGGTAGGGATTCATACCGAAGCCTACATCTGTAGTGGCATTTTTTGAAAACTTTAAAGGCACGTTGCCGAGTTTAAGGAAGGGCTTCGCACCGATATTTACAAGACCGCGGCAATTGTTTATAAGACGTGAAAAATCATAATCATCAAGCACAGTTCTATCTGTAGGATCCTTGAAAAGATCACGTGTTTCCGTTCCGCCTGAGCATTGCATAAGCTGAACGTATTCAACGAATTCAAACACGTTGTTTTCTTCGTTTATGGTCGCATTAACAAATGGATCACCTTCAATAGACCAGGTGTTGACATTATTTACAACATTATGGAGTTTTGTTGATTTTTCGGAAGTATCAATTGAAAACTCGTATTTGTTAAAAACACCGCTGAAAATTAATGCTGTGGTACTGCCGCTTATTACCGCAACAATAATTACAATACATATGATTTTTTTCCATGTTTTCATAAAAATCACAACCTTTTTATGTTTGTTCTGATTCAATATATCATTTAGGCATATTGATTGTCAAACATAAAAATGTATGTTATAATACGGAAGAATTAAGGTGATATAATGACAGGTGTTATTGATGTAGGCGGTGGAATGCGTGATATTTACGGTGCAGGAGTTTTTGACCGTTGCATCGAGGATGATGTGAATTTTGATTGCTGCATAGGTGTTTCTGCCGGTAGTGCAAACCTTTCCTCTTTCCTTGCAAAGCAGAAGGGGAGAACATACCGCTTTTACAACGGCTATGCTTTCCGTAAGGAATATATGAGTGTAGGTAATTTCAGAAGGCTGGGCTCATATATTGATTTCAACTATGTTTACAGCACACTTTCAGGAGATAAGGGTGAGGATGCCCTCGATTATTCCGTTATGTCAAGCTATGGAGGTAAATATATTATCGTGGGCACCGAAGCACATAGCGGTAAGCCCTATTATTTCGATAGCTCTGATATGTGCCTTAACAACTATGACCCTATAAAAGCCTCTTGCTCAATACCCTTGGTTTGCCGTCCTTGGCAGATAAATGGTGTGGAGTATTATGATGGAGGGGTGGCAGACCCTGTTCCTCTTGAAAAAGCAATTAATGAGGGCTGCGACAAAATTGTGCTTATACTCACACGTCCTAAATCCTTCAGGATGAAAATGGGCAAGGAGTCTGTAGCATCTAAATTAATAAGCAAAAAATATCCCAATACTGCAAGGGCGTTGGATGACCGTGCTAAGAATTATAATAATGCGGTCGAAAAAGCAATTGATATGGAAAAGCAGGGTAAATGCCTTATAGTTGCTCCTGATGATTGTTGCGGTATTGATACGCTGACAAAAAACAAAAAGAAGCTTCATTTGTTATACCTGAAGGGTTATAACGACGGAGCATTGATAAAAGAATTTCTTAAGAAGTAGGTAAAAGATATGTCAACATTACTATGGCACAATGAATTTAAAGATGATTGGATGTATGCATTCCCTTTAGGCAACGGCAGAGTCGGTGCTATGGAATACGGCAACCCCGATTGCGAACGGATTGAAATTAACGAGGAATCCTTGTGGAGCGGAAGACAGATTAAGGAAACATATCACGCTTCACCCGAGGCTCTTGCAGAAATAAGAGAATTAATTGCTGAGGAAAGACTTCATGAGGCGGCAGACCTTGCACGTGCAACTTTTTTATCTGACCCGCCCGTCGTACGCTCTTATGAAAGCTTTGGCGAATTGTTTATTGATTTTTTCGATAAATCACCATATACAAACTATCGCAAGGAGCTTGAATTAAGTGAGGCAATATGCCGCGTTTATTGGACAAGAAGCCAAACGAATTTTGAAAGCGAATGCTTCGTAAGCGAGGAATACGATTCCCTTGTTTACAAAATCAAAAGTGACGGAAGGCCTTTTTCCTGCAGGCTCACCTTCAAAAGAAAGCAGGATGCTTACACAGGCACAATAAGTAAGGATACAATTATTATGAATGGTCGCACAGTATATGCTGAAAGCCCGATGTACGGCGAAGGCGGTGAGGGTATGAGCTTCGGTGCGAAAATCAAGGTTGAAACTGATGGTATTCTTTCGGCAGAGCACGAATATATAAACGTAACCGACGGTACATATATTATAATCTATGGTGCTTTTGAAACTAATTACGATGTTGAAAAATTCGATGTAAACGAGGCTATTGATTATAGGAAAAAACTTAACACCTGCCTTGAAAAAATATCAGGAAAAACCTACGAGGAAATAAAAGAAAAGCATATTGAGGACCATGCAAAATGGTTTGATAAGGTAAGCTTTGACCTTTATTCCGATCCACGTAAAGAGATTTCCTGTGATGAACGTCTTGACGATTTCTATGACGGTCTTCCCGATTATGATTTAGTAACACTTTACTACAATTTCGGCAGATATCTTCTTATTGAAAGCTCTTGTAAAAATGCTCGTTTACCTGCAAATCTTCAGGGTATATGGTGCCACGATTTCAATCCGCCCTGGGGTAGCGATTTCCACACAAATATAAACCTGCAGATGAATTATTGGCCTGCAGGTAACACAAATCTTTCCGAGGCGGAAAAGCCATTTATAAAGTTTATGCAGATGGTAAGCGGCTTCGGTGAGGAAACAGCAAAAAGACTTTTTAATGCTCGCGGATGGGTTATAAACCATACATCTGACGCATTCGGCAGAACAGGTGTACATGATAGCGTTGACTGTGGCTTCTTCCCTATGGCGGGACCCTGGCTTTGCCTTAATCTTTGGGAGCATTATGAATATACGGGCAAAAGGGAGTATCTTGAGGAAATATATCCCATTCTTAAAGGTGCTTGTGAATTTGTTTGCGATTATCTTTTCGAAAACGAAAAGGGTCAGCTTGTAACATCACCATCAAATTCACCCGAAAATAAGTTCTTTTATATTGCTCCTGATGGTGAAAAAAAGGAAAGTATGCTCACTCAGGGTGCAACAATTGATTTCCAGATTATTTATGCACTTTTTACCCGTACCGCGTATGCCTCCAAAGTGCTTTGCAGAGATGAAGTCTTTACCGAAGAGCTTTTTGCAATTCTTAAAAAGCTTCCTCCTATGCGTGTAAGTGAGCGTTACGGAACAATTCAGGAATGGATTAACGATTACGAGGAAACTGAGCCGGGTCACAGACACATTTCACAGCTTTTCGGACTTTTCCCTGCAGATCAGATTAATGAAAGTGACCCCGAAATTTACGAGGCGGCAAAAAAGACTATTGCAAGACGTATCGAAAACGGTGGCGGGGCAACAGGCTGGTCAAGGGCATGGACAATATGTTTTTATACAAGGCTTAAGGATGGCAAAAATGCATATGAACACCTGAGCTATTTGCTTAAGGAATGTACGGCATATAACCTTTTTGATATTCACCCGCCATTCCAGATAGACGGTAACTTTGGTGGAGTTGCCGGTATTACGGAAATGCTTATTCAAAGCCATCTGGGCACACCGGATAACAGAATTGTTGAGCTTTTACCCGCTTTGCCTCCCGAATGGAAAAAAGGTAAAATAAATGGTGTAAAGGCAAGAGGTAATTTTACCTTTGACATAGAATGGGCAGAGGGTAAGGTTACAAATGTCCGTATAACCTCGGCAGAGGATAAAACACTTCTTCTGAAGCTTAATGACCGCACATCAAGACCGCAAAACACAGACTATGATGTGGAAAATTCAATACTCAAAGCCGATATGAAGGCAGGAGAAACAATTGAATTAAGTTTTTGAGAAATGAGAAACTAAATAATTAAAAAATAAAAGTCAGGCAGATTATTGAGGTTACCCGAGTTTGCCTGACTTTTTGTTATGTTGCTAATTAAAAGCGGTTATGGTGAGGTTGGAATTGCAACCAATTTTGAGAAAATGCACGATTTTAAAGCGGAATTTTACGTGTTTTTTCTTGTGTTTTATATCCTTTTCTATGCGAGAAAACGGGATGTGGGGAAGTGATTGGGAGAGGGCGGAAAAAGACCCCACTCGGTTGGAGTGGGGGAGGACTAGTGTTATTTTGAGACCTCGCAAAAATATTTTAAAGCTCTTTTTCCAAAGGATGAAACAACATCTTGCATTTCTTTTGTTCTAAACTCGCAAGGTATATATTTTAGGTTTTTCCAATCGTCTTTTACAGAATTAAAAGCATATTTGGGGTAGTCGAGGTTTTTACTGTCAACAAATCTAATTACAGAACTATCTATTGATAATGCCGTTTCTATAATATCATTATCAATTACTGAATTAGGTATATATTTTAAAACACTTGGATTTTGTTTTATTGCTGAAGAATAGAACTCTCCATCCAAATATGATTCTGGTACTTTTTTTATGTTGACAGGAAGAGCTCCGACTAAGTTAATATATACCTCCTTAGTTAAGAACTCAGCGGGAATTTTTGAAAAAAGCTTACCATTGAGTTTAGAAATTTGATTATAAAAATCTTGAGTTCTATATTTTGAAGGAATATAATCCAAAGAATCAATACCACAAGCGACTGTAAATATCAAATTTTCAAAAGAAATAGAATCTAATGGCAAAAATTCAAATAATATGTTTGTTAAACCGTTTCCAGTTAACTCGATGATTAATTGTTTTACAAACATATCTGAATAACTCTCCAAAGGAATTAAACTTAAAAATTCACGCACATATTTTTGAGAGTTATTCAAAAATGAATGAGATGATCCATCGATATGATAATAAATTGCATGCAAACAAAGTTCAGCGTCCCGCATCTCTAGTGGAACATAAAACAAACTTTTATAATCATACTTAACGGCATTTAAATATTGTTCATATATTGTAGCTCTGTTTCCCTTTACATCTAAATAGTCGTTTAGCGTTTTTTCCTTTTGTTTTTGTTTTTCGTATGCTGAAAATAATATGGGTTGGAGGGATTTCATTCCTTTGTTTGAAATTTGATATTTTTTCTCATCATAGTCTTTATCACATATTGTTTCTATTGTATTTCCACCAACCATAACATTTAGTGAGAATTTTCGTCCTATTGTTGCTATACAATCTCTTTCAATTGCGTCAATAAAATATTCAGCGTCGTATGATTCTGAACAATTTAGAATATATATTTTTTTGACATCATTGGGACCATAAGTTCTATCAAAATCCGAATTTGGTTTTGTCCAATGGTCTATAATTCGTTTCTTTAAAGATTTTGTTGCTTTACCAACATAATACCCTTTTATTTCAGGTAAGCATAAAATATAAATGCCCTTTTGCGAAACGAAATCATTAAGATTTTCGACTTTTTGGAATAAAGAAACATTTTTATATGTATATCTGTGCAATAAACAATTGAGTTTATTGTTGTATTCTTCTTCGGAAAAAGAATCAATTCTTGCTTTGATTTTATTTCTTTGTGATATAGCAAAATTTATACTTCCACCCAAAGAAAAAAGATGATAAAGTTTGCTTTGATTGCAAAATTCTTCGAAAGAGTATTTTTCTTTGATATATTCGTATTCTGGTTTTTCGTAAATTTTTGAGCAACGATTTGTACCACACCACTTTGCAAAACCCTGTATCCAAGTGTTTAAAGAAGTGATGTGAGTATAGTGCCAGGATTTTTGTTCATACATTGGAGTGAACTTTGCGCCAAAACACGTAATGCTATTTTTAGTAGGTATTATAAATTTTTCGTTACTACATTTAAAACTGTATAAGTATTTTTCAGGAGAAACAATTGTCATTATATCGGTAAGACTAGTATATTCGTTTAATAAATTACCTTCATAATCATATTGACAAATTACCCCTAAAATATCAGATTTAAATAGCTTTTTGTTTAAATAATCATTTCGCATAAGTAATTCTATATCTATACTCGCAATATTTTTTGTATGTGGATTTATATGTTGTAATAGATATTCTATGTAATCATCAGTTATTTCTGTATCGACAGATTTTAATTTGGCAACCCATTTTGAATCTATGCTGTATTTTTTATTTTTGTATTTTATGATATAGTTCTTCTCAATAGGAGTATATTTATCCCCAAAGATTCTCTTTTTCATATATTCTTCAACTAAAGACATAAAATCACCTCGCAAAAATATTTTATCACAATATAAAAGCAAGTCAATATATCTTCAAGTTGTAGTACGATAAAAGGGACTGAAAATAAAAAATCACGGCGTGAGCCGTGTATGTAATCCGTCGTTAGACGGAATGTAACCACTGCAAAGCAGTGAATGTAATCCAAAACTTGTTTTGGTATGTAATCGATACGAAGGATTGCAAAGATACAAGCTCACGCGTGGTTACATACACCCTTCGGGTGATTACATTCGCCTCGCGGCGATTACATACCAATCCTTCGGATTGGATAAAAATAAAGCACCTGCTTTCGCAAGTGCTAAGGCTTGGTGTATATATAAAGAGCTATAAAGAGTAGACGATTAATTCTTTGTTTTTCCCTCGATTGTTATACAAGAAGAAGTCAACATTCTTTGTATTCTGCCACAGAGGTTTCTGTATTTCTTGAAAGTTTCTTCGTCTATTGAGCCTGATGAAAATAAAAGTTTTAACCAACTTTCAGTTTCAACACATTCCTTTCGGGCGATTTTGAATTTTGAAAGCATATCGGGTAAACTTTGAGGATATTGAGCTTCACTAATATTTGCAAAAACACTTGAGGATGATTTACGAATCTGAAGAATTGTGTTAGCATTGTCTTTTTTATTTTCTAAAGACTTACACATTTTCTCAATTTCAATAGCCAGCTGTTCCGAATATTTCATCAAAGGATTGTCTTTCATAAATTCACCTCTCGAAACAGTATAACAGAAACAAAAATTCAAATCAAGCGAAGCAAAATCAATGCGTAGCATTGTATGAAATCGCAACCTTGGTTGCGTATGTAACCACTGCAAAGCAGTGAATGTAATCCGAAACTTGTTTTGGTATGTAATCAATCCCGAAGGATTGCAAAGATACACGCTCACGCGTGGTTACATACACCCTTCGGGTGATTACATTCGCCTCGCGGCGATTACATACCAATCCTTCGGATTGGATAAAAAAAGAGCCTCGCTATTGCGAAGCTCTTTTTTTTGGTCCGAGTAGCGAGACTTGTGGGCTCTGCCCACAAATTTGCTTCGCAAATACCCGATTGTGTTCACCTTCGGTGAGGGAGTTCAAGTCTCGCAAAACACATCAGAACAAAAAAATAGAGAAACCACAAAAGTGATTTCTCTATTTTGGTCCGAGTAGCGAGACTTGAACTCACGGCCTCTTGACCCCCAGTCAAGCGCGCTACCAACTGCGCCATACCCGGATAACCGCAGACTATAATAGCACAACAGTTCGGGTTTTGCAAGTGTTTTTTTAAAATATGGCAAAATTTATTTTTATTTAACAAAAATATTTCTGTTTTTTGATAAAATCTATGTTGTTTATTGGAAATTATTGTATTTCCGCACCTTTGTAGTAATGATTTAATATTTCCTTGTAGTTGTAGCCTTCGTTTGCATAATAATTTGCTCCGTGCTGACTCATTCCCACGCCGTGACCGTATCCCCGTACGGAAAAGGTGATGGTGTTTTTCGTGGTTTTTATATCAAAGGTGGGGCTTCTTAGTCCGAACGCCTTGCGGATTTCTTCACCTGTAAATTCCTTTTTGCCTACTTTCACTTTAAGTACTGTTTCTGCAGGTGATTTTTCTGTGATTTCTATTGTATTCTTCAGCGTTTCTGTTTCTTCTGTGCTTTTATCAAGCTTTTTAAGGCAATTATAAAATTCTTCTTTGTTGTAGGTAACGGTGGAAGCGTAGCCCTTTGCGGTTTTGTCACCGCTACTGTTTACGCTTACAAGGTAGGGTACCTTTGTATTCCATATGTTTTCGGCATTTTCGGTTTTGCCGTTGGATATGGCAAAAAATGCGGCAACGCAAAGCTGATTATCATAATATAAAGCCTTAAGCCCTGTTTCCTTTACTGCTTTTTTCAGCTTCTTTTCGTATTTTTCAAAGTCGTTTCCCCATTTTTCTTTACGCTGGGCTTCGTCAATATATCCCTGATGTACTGCGGTGTTATCCGTTATATCACCGTTACTGTTGCTTTGGGATTTCTTCAACCGCATTGCATTTGTGTAGCAGGCAACGGCCTGAGCCTTTATTGCTTCCTCGTGGTATGCGAGGGGCATTTCCGCCGCAACGCTTCCGCAGACGTATTCAAATATTGGAATATCCTCTGTTTTTTTGGTATTGCTTCTGAATACAGCTATAGTATCCTCGGTAGGAGTGACGTTATACGAGGCCTCGGTGACAGTTGTTTTTGATGTTGTGTTTTCGGTGGCGGGTATATGGTTCTGCGGTGTCTCCAACAATGCAAGGGGAACACAGACCATAACAATTGCCGAAAGAATTACCAATATAATATAATTTTTCATAAATAACGCTAACCTTATTTTCATAAAGATTTATTGACAAGCAAGCCAATATGTTATAAAATAATATGAATTGTTATTTGAAGTTATGATTAGAATTTAGTACAAGGAGTGAAATAATGAATTCATACATAAAGCCTGTTCCTACAGAGGATTTTTCAGATCTTTGTCAGGAACTTAAGGAATATAGCTCCGTGCCTGCAGAATATTTCGACAGATTTGAAGTTAAACGAGGATTAAGAAACCGCGACGGAAGCGGTGTTATGGCAGGTCTTACAAAGGTGTGCTCCGTTGAGGGATACTACATAGATGACGGTGAGCGTAAGCCCATTGAGGGTAAGCTCATATACCGAGGTATTGATATAAACGATATTGTCAACGGTTGTGTTAAGGAAAATCGTTTCGGTTATGAGGAAACTGCATGGCTTCTTCTTTTCGGTCATTTGCCTACAGCACAGCAGCTTGAAAAATTCAATAAGGTTATTGGCGACAATCGTGAGCTTCCCGATGATTTCATCGAGGATATGATAATGAAGGCTCCCTCGCCGAATATTATGAATAAGCTTGAACGCTCTGTGCTTTCTCTTTATTCCTACGACAGTAACCCTGACGAAATTTCTATAGAGAACGTTTTACGTCAGAGTATACAGCTTATTGCTCAGCTTCCTACAATAATGACCTATGCATATCAGGTTAAACGCAGACATTATCTCAAAAAAAGTATGTATCTTCACCCCATTGATCCTTCACTTTCAACGGCACAGACCATACTTTACAACACACGTTCTAACCGAAAGTTCACAGATGAGGAAGCGAAGCTTCTTGATATCTGTCTTATGCTTCATGCGGAGCATGGCGGCGGTAACAACTCTGCATTTGCTACACGTGTGCTTACCTCCAGCGGTACTGATACGTATTCTGCAATTTCTGCGGGTATCGGTGCACTTAAGGGTCCGCGTCACGGCGGTGCCAACATAAAGGTTACCGAAATGCTCAAATATATGAAGGAAGATGTAAGAGATATTACTGACGAAGGTCAGGTTGCAGACTTCCTTAAGAAGGTTATCAATAAGGAAGCGGGCGACAGAAGCGGTCTCGTTTACGGTATGGGTCACGCGGTTTATACACTCAGCGATCCTCGTCAGAAAATCCTTAAGCGTGAGGCTCTTGCACTTGCTGACAAGTTGGGTTATTCTGATCAGTTCAGAGCATTGGAGCTTATTGAAACACTCACACCGGAGATTTTTGCTTCGGAGCGTCACAACACAAAGAAAATTTGTGCTAACGTTGACCTTTATTCAGGTCTTATTTACGAAATGCTCGGCATTCCTGAGGATTTGTATACTCCTCTTTTTGCCATTGCCCGTGTTGCGGGTTGGTCTGCTCATCGTATTGAAGAGCTTATTTCAGGCAACAGAGTAATAAGACCTGCTTATAAAAATGTTACAGTACCTAAGGAATATGCGTCTTTGAATGAGCGTGTATCGGGATTTAAAAGTTCAGCAGCCTACGTGCCGCTTGAAGAGAGATAATAACCTACGAAAGGATTTTTGTTATGAGCAAACTTAAAGGTTCTTCATCTTCAATCAAAATGAAATACCTTCTTTTTGTATTTGCAACAGTAATGCTTGTATCCTTACCTACAAGGGTTTTTCAGCTTATTGCCCTTGTAAATACCGAGAATGGTTTTTACGACGAGGGTAACATAACTATACCTGTACTTTATGGTGTAGTGTTTATTTTCGTGCTACTGTTTATGTTGCTTAGTTTTCTCAGTAAAGAGGTTCCGTCACCCAAGCTTCCTACTGCAAGAAACCCTTTGTTAGGTGCTTCTTCCTTCGTTATGGTTGCAGGTCTTGTATGGGATATCATCTCTATTGAGAATCTTGTTGTGCCCAAAACAGGCGTGGATTTCAGTATGGAAATTTTCACAACCCTGTTAACTGACAGCATCAAGTCACATGGCGGTATTTTGCTTGTTTTGCAGTTCGTTTTTGCAATTTTTGCAATTTTCTATTTCCTTGTGTTTGCAATAAGCCACATTAACGGTAAGGGATCATACAAGGAATTCAAATTACTTGCACTTTCACCCCTTTGCTGGAGCATAACATCACTTGTTTCAAAGCTTATGGAGCCTGTTAGCTTTATTACATCATCAGAGCTTCTTTTTGAAATATTTATGTTTGTTTTCAGTATGCTTTTCTTCCTTACATTTGCAAGAATTTCTTCAGGTGTATTTACCGAGGACAGTATGTGGGGTATCTATGGCTACGGTCTTTCCGCCTGCTTGTTTGCAGGACTCGTTACATTCCCCAGAATTGTTGCAATAATTGCACGTCTTGACCCGGTTGATGGTCATCCCTTCAGCTTTGCTCATCTTGCAATTCTTGTATTTATCTTCACTTATGTTCTTGCATCTCTCGGTGTTGGCTTCAAGGATGGTATCTCTAACAGAAGAACTGTTACACAGATTGAACTTCCCGATGATGACGAAATCGTTGAGAAGGGAAGTGTGGGAAGCAGCTTCGTTGCCGAGGTTGATGCTGACGAGGAAGAGGAATTTGACAGCTTCTTTGAAGAAAAATCCGACGAAGAGACAGATTTTTCTTACGATGAAGCAGTTGAAGAGAATATTCACATAGATGTTGCCGCTAAAAAAGAGGATAAGGTTCAGAAATTCTTTGACGGCTTCTCCGATGTGACAGATGAAACTGCAGAGGTGTCTGCAGAAGATGTTGAAGAAGCTGAAGAGGTTCTCGCAGAAGATCCTGCAGAGGCCGTAATCGACGAGCCTGTAGAATTGATTGAAGAGCAAGAGGCAGCATCCGAGGAAATTGTTGAGGATGTTGAGGAAGCTCCCGAAGAGGCAGAAGAGGAAACCGAAAAGGTTAAAAAGACTTTCGGCAAACGTAAAAAAGACCTTGAGCCGGAGGTTATAAAGCCCGTTTCCCTTGCTGATATCAGAAAAAATAACGAGGAATAATTACTGACTCGGGCAGGAGAAAATAATATGTTTCTTTCCAATATGATACTGGCCGCCCGGCAGGTTCTGATACTGTATCTGATTGTTGCGGTCGGCTTTGCAGCCGACCGTTTACATATTTTTGGTCAGTCGACTGCCAAAAGGTCAAATGATTTACTTTTTTATATAATTACACCTGCAGTAATGATACAGTCCTTTATTTCTATGGAGTTTGACATTCAGATGGCAAGCTCCTTCGGTAAGGCGTTTTTATGTATGGTGCTGACGCTTGTTGTTGCTAACTTAATAGCAATGCCCTTCTTTAAAAAAAGTGCACATAAGGCTATTTTTCAGTATGCAACCGGCTACGGAAATATGGGTTATATGGCGTTGCCTCTGTGTCAGGCGATGCTTGGTAACGAAGGCGTTTTTTACTGTTCGGCAGGTGTTGTTGCCTTCAATATTCTTTCGTTTACCCACGGTATATGGGTAATGACACGGGAGAAAGAAAAAACAGAGTTTAATTATAAAAAACTGTTTTTCAATCCCGGAGTTATATCCGTATTAATCGGTTTACCCTTATTTATTTTTGATGTAAAGGTGCCCGGACCGCTTAACTCGGCAATAGATTATGTTGCAAGTCTTAACACACCCCTTGCAATGATTTTCTTCGGCACTTATATTGCCAACACGGATCTTAAATCAATGTTCAAGGTGAAGGAAAATTATCTTGTAGCGTTGTTGAAGCTTGTTGCTTTACCCGCCATTATGCTTGTTATTTTCCGTCTTGTGGGTCTTACGGGTGCGGTAATTACCGCTTGTATTATTTCCGCTTCCGTACCAAGTGCAAACAATACGGTTATGTTCTCTGCAAAATACGGCAATGATACAGGCGTTGCCTCAAAGGTTGTTACACTCACGTCACTGATTTCAATTTTGACAATACCTGTTATGGTGGCTCTCAGTAAGCTTGTGTGACAAATAAAGGTATTTCAAAATAAAATATTGTAAAAGCAGTGGGGATAAAGTATAATAATTAGTTGTAAAGCTCGGTTTAATCAACAGAACTTGTTGTATTTTGAATGGTTTTTGAAGTTATGAGTAAAGATATTGTTTTTTCTGAAGTAATATTTTCAAAGCTTGACAGTCTTTTTGCAGACGGCAGATGTCCCCACGCTCTTCTTATAGATGGCGGAGGGGATGCGGATCGTCGTGACCTTGCACTATTTGTTGCAAAAAAGATGGTTTGCAGCGATGCGAAGGAAGCTCCCTGCGGTATTTGTGAAAATTGCCGTAAGGCTGACGAGGATATTCACCCCGATATTATTACGGTAACAAAGCCTGATGACAAGAAGTTCTTTGTAAAGGCCGATGTTAAAAAGGTTGTTTCCGATGCTTACCTCACCCCGAATGAGGCTGTGAGAAAGGTTTATATTCTTTCTGAGCTTCAACAGATGAATGAAGAAAGCCAGAACCTTTTGTTGAAAATTCTTGAAGAACCTCCCGTATATACAGCGTTTGTTTTGACGGCACAAACCTCAAATGCAGTTATAGGAACGGTTTTATCAAGGGTTTCACGTGTAATTTTAGGTAAAAGTGAAGAAGCTTCTTATAGTGAAAAAGCAAGCTCCGTGGTGCGTGATATCACCGCCGCAATAGGTTCACCGTATGAGTACGATAAAATAAAGGCTGCCGCACCCCTTGACGGAAACAGAAAGCTGACCGAGGAAGCTATCCGACTTCTCACGGCAGTTTTAAGGGATGCCATTGCACTGAAATCAGGCGGTAAGGAATTGCTTGCGGAATTTGAGGCTCAAAGTCAGGAGCTTTCACAAAAATGTAATCTGAAAAGATTGCTGGATATTTATGACTCGGTGTGCGGATTATACCGCTCGTTAGATACTAACCCCAACAATGCTTTGCTGTTGGCGGTGCTTTGTACAAAACTATAATAATCAAACGGAGATTTTTTATGGCAGAAGTAGTAGGAATTCGTTTTAAGGATAACGGCAAGGTCTATTATTTTGACCCCGGCTCAAAGAGTTATTCCAAGGGCGAGAAAGTTATAGTGGAAACTGTTCGCGGAACAGAATGTGGTGAAATTGCCACGGCAAACCACAAAATCAATGATGACGAAATAGTTCATCCCTTGAAAAAGGTTGTGCGTTCCGCTAATAAGGAAGATATCAAAACAGTAGAAAATAACAGGAAAAAAGAGGCAGAAGCCTTCACTTTCTGCGAGGAAAAGGTTGTTCAATTAGGACTGGATATGAAGCTTGTTGAGGTTGAATGTACCTTTGACGGAAGCAAAATGCTCTTCTATTTCACCGCGGATGACCGCGTGGATTTCAGGGAGCTTGTAAAAATACTTGCATCACAATATCGTACCCGTATTGAGATGCGTCAGATAGGCGTACGCGACGTATCTAAGATGATAGGCGGACTCGGTATTTGCGGCAGACCCTTCTGTTGTTCGCAATTCCTCGATGATTTCCATCCTGTTTCAATAAAAATGGCAAAAGAACAGGGGCTTTCCCTTAATCCTACAAA
Organism: Acutalibacteraceae bacterium; assembly: GCA_045647125.1. Lineage (GTDB taxonomy): Bacteria > Bacillota > Clostridia > Oscillospirales > Acutalibacteraceae > DTU089. The sequence continues at coordinate 64,705 of JAZRLZ010000037.1, forward strand.
AATCAGCGGAACATGTGGCAGACTTCTTTGTTGTCTTAAGTATGAGCAGGATTCTTACGAATACCTTAACAAAATAACACCCCGTGTCGGCTCTGTTGTTGATACAAAAGAGGGCAGGGGTACGGTTACCGAAAGCAATCTGCTTACAGGAAAGCTTAAGGTTTGCCTTGACAGACGTCCCGATGCTTTACCTGCAGAATATAATCGCAGGGAAGTAAAGCTTATTAAAAAAGCTCGTATTGTTAACGATACAGAGGAATCGGATTTGGCAGAATAAACATATTATTGAGCTAAAATTTTAAATTTTTTCTATTGATTTCTGAAAAATCTGTGTTACAATAAGAGAAAAAAGCAAGGAGGTAACACAAAATGGCATATAAAATTACAGACGCATGTATCTCTTGCGGTGCTTGTGCAGCAGATTGTCCTGTAGAGGCTATTGCTGAAGGCGATGGTATCTATGTAATCGACGCTGATAAGTGCATCGACTGTGGTGCTTGTGCAGGTGCTTGCCCTGTTGAAGCTCCCGTTGAGGCATAATTGGTTAATAGAAATCAAATGATTAGTCCGCCCGGTTTGTATTTTCCGGAGCGGACTTTTTATTTTTCAGAATTTTAACGGGTCGTGAAAATGTTTTTGCGGCTCGTTTTATTTTTGGTGAAATATATGATAAAAAAATTGTGAATAATAAGTAAATTTATAATAAAGTATTTGTTTTTATATAATTGTGTGCTATAATTAAGTGATTATGGGTACGTGCCGAAAAATATTGGGCTTTTTGCGAGGTGTTTTCAATGGCTATGAAAAAATTTATAGATATTACGGATTTCTCAAGAGAGGATTTGCGTGAAACACTTAATCAGATAACATACCTTAACTCTAACAGAAGTGTTTATGCAAATGAGCTTGCAGGTAAAACCGTTGTAGAAGCCTTTTATGAGGATGATGAATACACCGCCGCAACCTTTACTGCCGCTGCCGCAAGAATGGGTGGTATGGTAGTTCCTTTCAGGCACACGGAGGGCATAAGCTTCAGGGATGAAATCGCTATGATGTCTGCCTGCGGTGATGCTATTGTAATAAAACACCCCTTACGCGGTGCGGCACGTGCAGCATCATTATATGCAACGGTGCCTGTTATAAATGCAGGTGACGGCGGAAGAGCATACCCCGTAAGGACACTTGCGGATATTTCCTCGGTATGGTGCGAAAAGAAGCACGTGTCTAATATGAATGTTGGCTTCCTTGGTGATTTTTCCGATAATCCCTGCGCCAGGAACCTGCTTCAATGCCTTAACCTTTACAAGGGCAATGAGTTTTATTTCGTTTCCGTAAACGGCAAGCCTCTTTCTGATGGCTACGTTGCACTTATGGATAAACGAGAAAAGCCCTTCTCCGTATATGATAATCTTTTTGATGTTTTACCCGAACTTGATGTCCTTTACATCACGAAGGTGGATAAGGATTCGTTCGATAGCGAGATTATGTATGAGGCACGAAAGCATAACTTTACACTTGATGAGCGTATGCTTCTTGCGGCTAAGCCTGATTTACTGATTCTTCATCCGTTCCCGAGAGGTGCGGAGCTTAATGAATCTGTTGACGGTGATTCAAGGGCGGCATATTTCAGAAGTATGAATATGTTCACTCAGGCATGTATGGTTTCATACATCAAAACACTTTCCAATAAGGCAAACAGACTTATTGAGCCTGAGTATGAGGAATCTACTCACGAAGAGTTTTGCGGAAGAGAGGATTGCATAACCTCTGCCGAGAGTTATTTGCCACGTCTTTTCCATCAGAGATCTGACGGAACGCTTGTTTGCAAATACTGCGGTAGGGAATTAAAGAAAGATGAGTAAAAAATTACTTATAATAAGAGGCTCTGCCCGTAAGAACGGCTACACTAACAGACTTGCCGATTATGTGGCAGATGCTCTGAAGGGTTACGAAGTTACGGAGTTTGATACGTATTCCCATACGTTCAGGCCATGTAGCGGCTGTAATTACTGCGAATCAAAGGGCAGATGTGTTTATAATGACCTTGATGAGTTTTTTGAGGCTTTCAGTAAGGCGGATCTTATAGTTTTTGCAAGTCCTGTTTACAACGGTACTTTTTCAGCCCCTTTAAAAAGCCTTTTAGACAGATTTCAGGTTTTTTATACCGGCTTTTATGCTGCCGGAAAGGTTCAGAGAATTTCAAAACCACGTAAGGCAATATTTATTGTCGCTTCCGGCAGAGGCGGAGAAAAAGCCTTCGATTATATGAAAAGTCAGCTGGAGTGTGCTTTTACGATACTTAACGTGACGTTAAGAAAAGCTACCCTATGTGCATATACAGATACAGAGCCACGGTTTCGTGAGGCTCTGGAGGATTTGAAAAAGGAGTTATCTGATGAATAAACGCAAAATCAGAGTAATATCACTGATAATGGTTGTTGTAGTTTTGCTTGGGTCACTTGGCGCAGGCGTTGTTGCAATGACTGTTGATGACAGTGCCTTCAAATATAACACCCCTACATATATTACACTTGGTAAAAAGGTTGCGGGTGTAATCAACAATGATGAGGACTACGAAGCATATATATTCAGTGTTGAGGAGGAAGGCTCTCTTGCCCTCAGGCTTAATCACGAGGATTTCGGTGATTCCCTAAAAGCCGGTTGGGAGATTACTCTTTACAAGATACTTAAGGAAAATGATTATAAAGAGCTTGCCTTTTATCAGTCCTTCTGGAGTGATACTGCGGAAGGCTGGTTGGAAACCGGCTTGAGTGTGGGTGAATATCTTATCACTATTACTCCGGGTACTTATTATCTTGATAATGAGTTTTTCCTTGAGACAGCGTTCAATCCTACAACCACTTATGAAAAAGAGCCTAATGATGTTCAGGAGAATTTTACCCTTGTTAATGTGGGCTATGGTAAATACGGCTCATCCTCAAAGCGTCAAAGCGGAATGGATATAGACTGGTACGCTTTTGACATAAATGAAAGCAGTTGTGTAAACATTTCCTTTACACACTCTGACGAAACCTTCCCCGTAGTAGGCTGGACAATAACACTTATTAATGAGAATGATGAAAAAATCACTCAGTTTACATCACGTCTTACAGAAACTATTATCAAAACCGGTGAAATAGGTCTTAAATCCGGCAGATATTACGTAAGCGTTGAGCCCCAGTCGGAGCTTTGTAAAACTTACACATTGCTTATCGGCGCAGATAAAGCGGTGAATAATGAGTTCGAAATGAACGATACACCTGAAACTGCAATTAACCTTCCCCATGACTTTGAAATCAGCGGCAGTCTTGCAGACCGCTTGCTCAGTCTTGATAAGGACTACTTCAAGTTTGTTGTTACGGCTGACGGTGCAGTTGATATTACATTTGCGCACGAGCTTCAGGACGGCGATAAGAATGGTTGGAACATCCGCGTGTTCAAGCCCCTGAAGGATGGCACTTATTACGAAATTGTACGTAAGGTTGCGAAATGGAATGAGGAAAGCATGACTATTGAAAACCTGGGTCTTGCTCCCGGCGCTTACTATGTGTGCATAGATGGTGATTCAATGTCATATAACTCCGCAACGTATACCGTAAAGTGGAAGCTTAAGGAAAATACAGCTTTCGAAAGAGAGCCTAACAGCTGTATGTACGATGCAGAGCCTATTCAGGTAGGCACGTATTATAACGGTGCTATAATTTCCTCCGACGTAACCTACGATGAGGATTACTATGCATTCACTCTTTCGGAGGATTCAAACCTTTGTCTTGAATTCGGTCACGAAAGAATGTCGGGCAGTAATATGTGCTGGAAGGCAACAATTATCGATTCAACGGGCAAGGTTTATTGTTCGGTAAGCTCACCCCTTAATGAATCCTTGCTTATAAGTGATATTGCAAGACTTTCTGCAGGTACTTATTATGTGAAGGTTGAAACGGGTATGTTCGGTTCGGAGATTCCCTACTACTTCAGAGTTAAAAGGTGACGTATAGTTGAAAAAAGTATTGTCGGTATTACTTGCGGTAATAATCTTTACCTTGACGGGTTGCACTTCTTCTGTCCCTAAGGATAACAAAACAACAATAGCAGCATCATTTTATCCTGTGTATATTTTCACACTTAATCTTTGCCAAGGCATAGATGATGTTGAGGTGGTGTGTATGGCTGACCGAGTGGTAGGGTGTCTGCACGATTACACCATCACTGCGGGGGATGCCAAGGTTGCTGCAGATGCAGAGGTGTTTGTTATCAATGGCGGAGGAATGGAAGCTTTCGTTGAGGATTTGTACAAAACCAATGAGGCTTTGCAGGTGATTGATTCCTCGAATGGAATTGAACTGATGTGTGACAGCGGTCACAGTCACGAAGAGTTACAGGAGGAATCTCACGAGCATTCCCACGAGCATTCCCACGAACACAACTCACATATATGGATGTCTGTTGAAAATGCAAAGGCACAGGTTATCAATATAAAAAACGGACTTTCAAAGGAGTTTCCGTTATATAGTGAGCAATTCGAAAAGAATTGCGATGAGTATATTTTAAGGCTGGACAAGTTAAGTGAGCGTATAAGGTCCGTAAGGGTTCAGGTAAACAATATGCCTGTAGCCACCTTCCATAACGCCTACGGCTACCTTGCCGAGGAAATAGGTCTCAGTATTGTCTGTACTGTTGAAAGTGAAGAGGGCGGTGAGCCGTCGGCTAAAAGCTTGGTACAGCTCAGTGAAGAAATACGAAGTCATAAAGTGAAGGCTTTGTTTACGGAGCCTGAATATGAAGGTAGTGCGGCAAGTATCCTCGCATCGGAAACAGGTGCGGTTGTCTATACTCTTAACCCCGTTATCAAGGGTGAAAAAGAGTTGACGGCTTATGAGGATATAATGAACGAAAACATTGATATTATTTTAAAGGCGGTGAAGTGAATGGCATCTGAGAATGGTTGCGGTCTTTGTAAAATACGGGTTAATGGCATCGGCGTAAAAAAAGGCGGCGAGGTTATTCTTTCGGATGTTTCATTTGATCTCAGCTGCGGTGAGTTGACTGCAGTAATCGGTGTTAACGGCGCAGGTAAAACTACGTTGGTTAAATCAATACTTGGAGAAATACGCCACGACGGTGATATAACCTTTGAATCCCACCACGGTGATAAGCTTCGTAGCGTAACAATCGGTTACGTACCGCAGCACCTTGATTTTGACAAATCTGCTCCCATAAGTGTAGAGGATTTTCTGCTTGTGGGCAGAACAAATTCACCCGTCTGGTTTTTAAAGAAAAAATCGATTTTACACAGCATAGACGAGGCACTCGAAAAGGTAGGCTGCCTTGACTTGAAAAAACGTAAGTTAGGTGACCTTTCGGGCGGTGAAATTCAACGTGTTATGCTTGCCAATGCTTTGTATCCTCTGCCTGAATTATTGATTCTTGACGAGCCTGTTTCAGGTGTGGATGTTCTGGGTAGTGAGCAATTCTATAAAGTAATTATGGATTTGAAAAAGAATTACCATATGGCAATTGCAATGGTTACCCACGATTTATCTATGGTTGAAGATTTTGCTGATAACGTAGTGCTTATAAATAAAACGGTGCTTAAAATGGGTTCCTCAAGGGAAGTTTTTGAATCAGAGGAATTCAAAAATAATTTCTTCAGCGTGCCTGAAAGGTGGGTGAGGAAATGAACGGATTGTACGAATTTTTCGGTAACGTACTTCCTTTTGTGTGGGCCGACTATAAATTTATGGTTAATGCTCTGATTGCCATTATGCTTATTGCACCCCTTATGGGAATTCTCGGCACAATGGCAGTTAACAACAAAATGGCGTTCTTTTCCGATGCTTTGGGGCACAGTGCATTTACGGGTGTTGCACTTGGTGTGCTTTTAGGAATAGAAAACGAGTTGATTTCTCTTATAGCTTTTGGTGTGCTTATTGCACTTATAATAACCCGTGTTAAAAACAAAGGTAACGCTTCTTCTGATACAGTTATAAGTGTATTTTCTTCAACAAGCGTTGCCGTGGGGCTTCTGGTTTTATCCTACGGAGGCTCACTTTCAAAATACAATTCATACCTTGTAGGTGATATATTAAGCGTCACTGAAGGTGAATTACTGTTTTTGTTTGTAACTCTTATTGCTGTTGTTGCAATATGGGCTGTAATATATAACAAGCTGATGATTATATCGGTTAACAAAGAGCTTGCCGCTTCACGAGGCATAAAAACAGGGCTTTATGAGAATATATTTGTTATTCTTGTTGCGGTTGTTGTTATGCTTTCCATCAAATGTGTAGGTATCCTTCTTATAAACTCACTTTTGATTTTACCGGCGGCTTCTGCAAGAAATATTGCAAAGAATTCCCGTCAGTATATGATATGGTCTGTTGCAATATCAGGTGTTTGCGGCATATCGGGCCTGCTTACATCCTTCTATGCAGATACATCTGCAGGTGCTACTATAGTAACTATTTCTGCAGTGATATTTTTCGTTACTTACTTAATAGGATCAAGAAAAAAATAATCCCGAAAGGAATGTATATAAATGTTATTTTCACAAGATATTGGTGTGGATCTCGGCACAGCTAACACCCTCGTATTCGTTAAAGGTAAAGGTATTGTTATCAGGGAGCCTTCTGTTGTTGCCGTAGACGAAAGAACAAATCCCAAAACTGTTGTTGCAGTTGGTGCAGATGCTAAAAGAATGATCGGCAGAACACCCGGCTCAATAACTGCAGTAAGACCCATAAAGGATGGCGTTATTGCCGATTTTGATATGACTGCAGATATGCTGAAGGCTTTTATCAAAAGGGCTATCAGCAGTTCGCCTTTTAACAGAGCACGTGTTATGATCTGCATACCCTCAGGTGTTACCGAGGTTGAACGCAGAGCAGTTCACGATGCGGCTAAAAGTGCGGGTGCAAGATACGTAAGCCTTATTGAAGAGCCTATGGCAGCGGCTATTGGTGCAGGTCTTCCTGTTCTTGAAGCAACGGGTAGTATGATTGTTGATATCGGTGGCGGTACTTCAGAGGTTGCGGTTATTTCTCTCGGTGATATTGTTACATCTAAATCCGTAAGGGTTGCAGGTGACAATTTTGATGATGCTATCATATCATTTGTGAAAAGAACCTTTAATCTTCTTATCGGTGTACGCTCTGCTGAGGATATTAAGCTTAAGTTAGGCTCTGCATATCCTTACGAGGGTGAAGCCGCTATGGAAATAAAGGGCAGAAATCTTATTGATGGTCTTCCCAAATCTGTGGAAATCACAAGTGAGCAGGTTCGTCAGGCACTTGCTGAGCCTGTTGACGAAATACTTGATTCAATCAGATACACCCTGGACAGAACTCCTCCGGAGCTTGCAGCAGATATTATCGAAAGAGGTATAACCCTTACCGGTGGCGGAGCTCTTTTAAGAGGTCTTGATAAGCTTATTGCGGCTGAAACAGGTATGCCCGTTAAGGTTGCGGAAAATCCGTTGGATTGTGTTGTTAACGGAACAGGTATTTGTCTTGAAAAGGACTTGCTTGGTTTTAATGACAGATAAGTGAAAAAGGATTTGGAATAATGAAAAGATTTTTACGTAGCGGTAGCTTTAAAACTCTTGTAGTTATTGCTGTTGTTATAGTTTTCGGTATTGTATGTGCCGCAGTAAGTCATAATGCGGCAACACCCTTTACGACAGTTGTGGGCACAGTGTTTTCACCATTACAAAGATTATCGGCATATATTGCAGAAAATCTTAATGAGGTTGATTATGCATTCGAATCATCGGATACATACAGGGAAGAAAACGAAAAGCTGGAGCAGGAGCTTGCAGAATATCGCAGAAAGCTTGCCGAGTATGATGATATGAAGAAAAAGGTTGATGCTTACGAAGAGTTTTACGGCGTTAAGCAGAAAAACCCCGATTATGAGTTTTGCTATGGCTCAGTTATTTCTAAGGATGCCGCTGATGCTTATGATTCTATGGTGCTTAACGTAGGCTCAGGTGACGGTGTTTCGGTTGGCGATCCGGTTATTTACGGTGAATATGTTGTAGGTATTGTTAAAAAAGCCAACTATTCATCCTGTGTTGTATATTCTGTGCTTGACCCGAGAGTTAATATCGGTGCCTACGAATCAGGTACAAAGGAATACGGTTACGTAAGCGGTGAGGATAAATTATATGAATCGGGCTTATGTAAGCTGTACGGACTTGATTCCTCAACCTCTGTTGTTGCAGGCGGTGTTGTTTGCACGTCAGGTGCAGGCGGTGTATTCCCCAACGGACTTATTATCGGTGAGGTTGAAGCGGTTAAAAGCGACGATGTTTCCGCCGCATATTATGCAGAAGTAAAACCCTACGCCGATTTCAGCAAGGTGACAGATGTTTTTGTTATAACATCCTTTGCAGGTCAGGGTGAGGGTGAAGCACCCAAAAAATAATTCAATTAAAAAAAGGGGTGAGCTCCATAAAATACGATAACAATAAGCCTAAGGTTATACGTTACGTGATATATAGCCTTGCTGTCATATTTGTTGCATTGTTGCAGAATTCTGCCGGGGCTTTGCCCGAAATTCTTGGTGCAAGGGCGCTTCTTGCAGTTCCTGCCTGCGTAGTTATTGCTATGCATGAAAGGGAAATTGCCTCCGCAGTTTTTGGTGCATTTACAGGTGTTATTCTTGATATATGCACCGGGACAGATGGTTTTAATACATTCACACTTATGGTATTATCGGCGGTTTGCAGCTTGCTTGTAAGCCATCTTATGCAGAACAATATGGTTGCATCTTTGGTTCTGAATGCAGGTGCTATTGTGACTTACGAGCTGCTTTACATAGTTGTGAATTATATTTTCGGCGGTGCAGATGGTTTTGCTACACAGCTTATAACCTTCTATCTACCTTCGTTTATATACACTATGATTTTTGTTCCCGTTCTGTACTACCTTTTCAGGTGGGCATACACATCACATAAAACAGCAGATGAGTAGGTAAGAAAATGTCTATTGAATTACGCAAAAAAAGAACAATTGCGGGTACGGCTATTATTGCTGCAGCCTTTTTGCTGCTTGTAGGTGCACTTGTGAAAACGCAGCTTATTGACGGTGCGGAATACAAGGCGGCGGCAAAGAGCCTTTCTGTTTCAAGCAGCACGGTTAAAGCCTCCCGCGGTGAAATTTTAGATTGTAACGGTACTCCGCTTGTTTCCAACAGGCAGGGTAACTCTATTGTGTTTAAATATTCAGAATTTCCGTCTGCCGATGACCAGGAGGACAGAAACGAGCTGATTTTTTCACTTCTTAAGCTTTTTGAAGAAAATGAGCTTCAGTGGGAAGACAGATTACCTATCAAGTACAACAAAAAGAATAAGCTTGTTGTAGATAAAGAAAAGAAAAAAGAATTTGAATATATGGTATCAGAAAGTATGCTTGAGCTTGAAAAGGGAGAAAAGGCTACCGCAGAGGAATGCCTTCAGGCACTTATTGAGCGTTACGGACTTCAGGTATACAGCAAGGAGGATGCACGTAAAATTGCATCGGTTTGCTTCGGTATGAAGTATTTGTCATTTTCCGTTATGTCACCATATACATTTGCGGAAAACGTGCCTACGGAGGTTGTTTCCGTTATTATGGAAATGAGTGAAACCTATCCGGGTGTTGATTTTGAAAGTGTAAGCTATCGTGAATATACTGATGTTACAAGCTATACACATATACTCGGTGTTGTAGGCTCTATAAGCTCTGAGGAATATGAAAAGGAAAAGGTTAAGCTTGAAGAAAAGCTTAACGATGATTCCCTTACCGCAACGCAGATTACCACACTTAAAAATAACGCATATTCTCTTGATGATGATTACGGCAAAAGCGGTATTGAAGCCGCTATGGAGGAATATTTGCGTGGCACAAACGGCATAAAAACAATGGCTACCGGCTCCGACGGTGTTGTTACTGAGGATTACCTTACAAAGCCCGTTCAGGGAAATGCTGTTGTTACCACTATTGATGCGGGTCTTCAGCAGGTGGCAACGAAAGCAGTTGCGGAAATGCTTATTGACAATAAGAATTCTTATATGTTCGATACCGCAGGTGCTATGGTTGTGTTGGATTGTAATACGGGTGCAGTTCTTGCAAACGTATCACTTCCCACGTACGATATCACTAAGTATTATAAGGATTATTCAAAGCTTGCGGCAGATAAAAACAGCCCCCTTTGGAACAGAGCGTTGCAAAGTGCTTATGCACCCGGCTCCACAATGAAGCCCGCAATTGCACTTGCGGCACTTGAAGAGGGCATTATCAATATAAATAGCGGCAGATATTGTGGTGGTTCTATAAGAGTCAGCGACCAGACCTTCAGTTGTCTTTCGAATCACGGTGGTCTTAACGTTACGTCTGCTCTTGAAAAATCCTGCAACATTTTCTTCTTCGAAATGGGCAAGGAGCTTGGTATTGATAAAATGAATAAATACTGTAACCTTCTTGGCCTTGGTCAGGAAACGGGCATTGAGCTTCCCGAGGCAGAGGGTATGCTTGCAAGTGTTGCAAATAAGGAAGCAAATGGTCAGGTGTGGAACCCCGGTGATACTGTTCAGGCGGCTATCGGTCAGTCAGATAACCTTTTCACACCCTTGCAGCTTGCAAACTATAGTGCAACAATTGCAAACGGCGGTACAAGATACAAGCCCTATATTATAAAATCTGTATTATCCTCAGATATGTCAGAGGTTATTTTCGAAACAGAGCCCGTTGTACTTAACACTCTTAATGTAAGTGAAAAGAATCTTAACATCGTAAAGCAGGGTATGCGTCAGGTTGTTACCGAAAGCTGCAGTATGTATTTTGACGATTGTATTGTTGCAGCGGCAGGTAAAACCGGTACATCTCAGGTTATGCGACGTACCGAGGGTGGCGGAACAATGAAATGTAATAACGGCTTTTTCATTTCCTTTGCTCCCTATGATGACCCTGAAATTGCACTTGCAATTGTTGCGGAAAATGCACTTTCAGGTGCAAAAACATCTCAGGCAGCGGTTAAGGTTTACAATTATTACTTCAGCCAGAAAACAAATATTGATAAGGCTGATGTGCCCAATACTCTTATAGGATGATATGATGAAAATTATTACTGTTGCATCGGCAAAGGGTGGTGTAGGAAAATCCACTTTTTGCCATGGCGTTGGTAAAATGCTTTCCCTTGGCGGCGAAAGAGTTTTGCTTGTGGATATGGATATCGGCGTGAGAAGCCTTGATATTCTTCTCGGTGTTGCGGAAAAAACCGTATACAACTGGGGTGACGTTATCAAGGGCAACTGCGAATACCGTAAAGCGGTTATTGAAGCTGCAAAAAATCTGTTCCTGATACCTGCCCCCATAGATTTCAGTGATGCGTATACTGCGGAAGCCTTTGAGGATATGATTGCTTTATTGAAAAAGGATTTCGATTATATTCTGCTTGATGCCCCTGCAGGTCTTGAAATCGGCTTTAAGCTTGCTTCCGTTGCGGCAGATTGTTGTGTTATAGTAACAACCCCCGATAATGTTAGCATACGTGCGGCAACCTATGCGGCACAGAATATGAGAGAATCGGGAGTTAAAAATATCCGTCTTGTGGTTAATAAATTCAACAAGAAATTCCACAAAAATATAGATGTGGACAGCTTTGTTGATACTGTAGGTGCACGTTTTTTAGGTGTTATTCCTGACAGTACAGATGTTTATGTATCTTCAAATGGTGGAGATATTCCGTATAACAGTAAGGGCAATCAGGCGTTTTTGAGAATATCAAAAAGACTTTCGGGTGAAAATGTGCCCTTCAGAGTTAAAAATCTTTAAAATATTGTTGATTTTTCGGTTTTTTAGTAATATAATAAATTCGCTCGAAGAAAAGTAGCTACGCTTCGTGCCGAAAATAAAACAGGGGAGCTGACGGAAGTCGGCTGAGATAGAAGATAGTCCTCTTCTGACCCTAATAACCTGATGCGGATAATGCCGTCGTAGGAAAAATATCTTTTGTTTGCTTCTCCCTATGGCTGTGTGACCGCCGTAGGGAGATTTTAATTCGGAGGAATTTTTATGAGTAATTTATCAAAAAAACAAAAGATACGCAGAATTGCAGAAACTGCAGTGATGATGGCTCTTGCAACAATTTTGTCTGAGCTGGCGGTTTTCAAGCTTCCGTACGGCGGAAGTGTAACCCTTTTCAGTCAGGTACCTATGATTGTCATATCGTACAGGTATGGTGTAAAGTGGGGCTTGTTTTCAGGTATTGTTTCGGGTGCCATCCAGATGCTTTTAGGCTTAAATAATTTTTCATACGTAAGCGGAATTGTGGCATATCTGATACTTATTTTTGCCGATTATATTATTGCTTTCGGTTCACTGGGCTTAGGTGGATTATTAAAAAACAAAATAAAAAATCAGGCTTTGGCTCTTGCTGTAGGCGGTGGTATAGTTTCCGTTATCAGATTTTTGTGCCATTTCATAAGCGGCGTTACAATCTGGGGTGATTATTCAAACGGCTCTATGGGTGCGGTATGGTATTCACTTACATATAACGGCGGATATATGCTGCCCGAGCTTATTATTACGGTAATCGGTTGTGTTGTAATAGGCTGTATGTTTGACCTTACTGGTAACGAAATTCGTGTGAGAAAGACAGAAAAGACAAAATAAAAGTAAAAAAATTGTAAACCTCCTTAAAATAATAGTATTTTATTTGAAATTTTCTATGATTAGTGATAGAATAATACTATTATCTAAAAGGAGGTTTTTCCTTGAAAGACGAAAAGGATTTAATGCCTGACAGTATAACTGACGATACTGAGGATAAAAGAATAGAAAAAAAGGCTACCGAAAGAATCAGCGGACAAACAGATTTCGGTAATTCCGAGCTTAATGATGAGCTTGAGCGCCTTGCACAGACCTTCCGCGAGGAGCTGAAAAAAGCGAAGGAAGATGTTCAGCAGGAGGAAGAGGAAATAATCGAGGATAAGGATGGCCCCATTCCTGAGGAAGAATTGTGCCTTTGCTGCGGTGAAGCTCGCAGAAACAAAAAATATGGTGAAAATTACGAGTATTGTGACAGCTGCCGCGAGGCTATGACACGTTATCCATTTGCGTGGTATAGCTTTATTCCGCTTGTGGTGGCATTACTTTGTGCTGTTTTTTCAATTAGTGCATTCTTCACCGATTTCGCAGGTTATTATAGTGTGAATGAGGGTAAGAAGGCGGAAAAAGAATCGAATCTGACATCGGCAATTTCATATTATAAAGCGGCTATTGATGTTTTCGAGGATATTGATGTTGATGCAAAGAAGGTCAAGGTTGACTGTGCTTATGCTATTTATGACACAATGCCCGACGGACCTGCCTCTATGCAGGAGGCCGCTGAGCTTCTGGAAAGCTCACTTTCGGATTTTGAATCTAACCTTCCGTTATATAAATCAAGGGTGGATGCTCGTAACGAGGTGCTTGTTATGTACGGCACAATGCAGGAGTTTTATAATATCGTAAACTCCGAGGAATACGAGAATATAGTTGATGAATCTGTTTATGATGAGGTCCTTGCAAAAATTGATGCTATCGTTGATATGAAGATAACCGTGAAATCAATAGATGGCAAAAAGAGTGAGGATTTTCCTGCAGATGAAGCGGTTGTAAGATTCTGCGAATATATGTATACATATACCGCAGGTCACCACGAGGAATCATATGAATATATGAAAATGGTGGAAGAGCTTAAACCCGAGTATTTGTGGCTCTATGCTTATGAAATGGGTGTCGTTGAGGCTCAGACGGGCAATCTGAAGGATGCAGAAAAGCTTGCAGATAAGCTTTATAATATGAATAAAGAAACAAGCGGTGCTTATTGCCTTTATTCTTCAATAGAAAGACTTAAGGGTAATTATGATAAAGCGGTTGAATGGGCAGATAAAGGCATAGAAAATTGCCCTGCGGATACAGAGCTTCTACGTAACAAGGCGATGGCGCTTGTTTGTGACGGTGATGCAAAGACCGCTAAAAAGGTTATAGATGAAGCCAAAGGCTACGAGGAAAACGGCTTATTGTATATGGTTTCTGTGGTTATCGAAAATGAACTCGGAAATAAGGATGAGGTCAAAGAGCTTGTTACCTATATTGAGGAGAACGGTGTATCTGTTACAGATAAGGTTAATGATTACCTTAAAGGTAAAATTACTGTTGAGGAGCTTTTTGCAGAAGGGTCAGGTGATATCGAGTGACAAATTTATATGTAATTACACGAATTTTTACCTTCCTCGGCACAGCAAACAGAGCCTTGCTTGAGCATATTGTTTGCAGACTTTGCAGAATTCCTGCAGAGGATATCAGAAGCTTCAGAAATGATGAGCTTTGCGGTCATATTGAGCACGAGTTTTCCCCGAAGCTCAGTCATAGCTTCCTTATGTGCTGGCTTCCCTTCACGGTAAACTTCCTTTTGGGCTGTTGTGCACTTTTAAGCGGCTCGTTTTTAACCTTCTATGTAGGTGACGTTTCAAAAACAAGCATCGCATTTTTGTGGGTAGGCTTTTCACTTATATGCAATTGTGCTCCTGCGTTTGAGGATGCCTTGCTTTTCAGGGATTGCCTTTTCGGAAGCAAAAATATATTAGTTAAAATTGTTCTTGCTCCGTTTTTTGCGGTGGCTTATGCGAGTGCTTTCCTTGAAAGATACTCAATAACCTTTGTGTTATCAATTGCTTTCGCAGTAGTATTTCCGCATATTGTTACGCTTGTTTTCCCCGCACTTCATACAGTGGTGCAGATGTTTATATCATAAAAAATCCCTCTGAGAAGATATTTCTCAGAGGGTGTTTTTACATAATGTTTTCGTACAGCTTAATATCATTGCGGGTGAATTCTGCGACAATACCGTTTCGGTGCTCCGTTGAAAAGATAGGTGCTTTGGCAATGACCGTAAGATTCCATTTAACGTTAGGATAAATTTTGCCGATATAGTTTGTGCAAATGGCTATTTCCGGCTTCAGTATCCGTAAAAAATCTGCTGAGGATGAGCCGAAATATCCGTGATGACCGATTTTCAAAAGGTCAATGTCACCGATTTCCTTTCCGTATATATCCTCAAGAGCTGTATCCTTTGTGAAGTCTGCCGCAAGGAAAGCGGTCTTTTTGTTTTTCTGAAGCTTTATACCAATACTGTTGGCGTTGTCACCATTTGTGTTGTCAGGCTTTCCGGTATTATAAAAGGTTGATGTGAAATCACCGAATTTAAACGGCTTTTCGGGGATATCATTAATGATTCTTATGTTTTTTTCCTTGAGGGCTTTTGTAATGCGAAGGTAATTATCATAATTTCCCCAATTTTCGTTTTCTGTATCTGTAAAGCCCATAGCGGTGTATTCTTTGATATACGCTTTTTTTATAACGAAAGCCTTGTCATTTATTATTTCTTCGAAATTACCTGCGTGGTCGTAATGCAGATGTGTTGCTACTATAAATTCAAGGTGAACAATACCGTTTTTGTCTGCGGCAACCTTTTTGAGGTAGCTTATAACCTCGTCACGATAGCCCTTATACTCTGTATCTCTACGGGGATTTTCGTTGCCCTCGCCCGAATCCACGAGTGCAAATTTTCCGTTTGTTTCAATAAGGATGCAATCGGAATTTGCGGTGTTGAGGAAATGTATTCTGTCTGCGGTTGTTGTCTTTTCGGGAACGAATTCATTTATGGGTGTTTGCGCAACGTAATGATTCTGGAAAATTATTGTGGCTATATCCAAAACAAAAACCGAAACCATAATTCCCGTTACAAGCCATGTCGCGATTACTCGTGCCAATTTCTTTTTGCTCATTCTGATAACTCCTTTCGCAAGGTGTTATATATCAATGTAACTAAAATGCAGATCTCAACTGCTGTTGCAAAACGCAGAACAACAAAGCCTACGGCACATATAATCATAGAAGCAAAATCAAGCACCCTTTTTTTCTTTAGTGTTGAGGGTATAAGCCCGAAAGGTACCTGCTGCCAGGCAGAAACAATAAGCATAGCACCTACCGATGGCAGAGGGAGTCGTGTTAAGATGTGCGGACTTACAAGAACGGTTACGGCACATATTACAAGAGCAACAAGTGATGATGCTTTTGAATAATAATTTATTTCTCTCGGTAAGGCATAAAGTCCGCCGAAAGCACCCGTAAGCCCATTTATAACGGGGGATGTGCTCTTTTTTTCTTTGATTATAAAGAACAGAACACCAACGGCAACACCTGTCAGAATAATCTGTGGTATGTTTTTTTGTAGTTCACCAATGTCTATGCAAAGCTCGGCAGAGGTTAGGGCATAGCTGTATTCGTTTGTGGTGGTGTATTTACGGTCGGGGTTAAGTGCAAGATTAAGAAGGAAAGGTATAAATACCGTTAAGAATTCTGCAGGAATAACTTTGCTAAGCTTACGGAATTTAAAGGGATAGGTTATCATTGTGAAAAGGGTGATTGTTCCGTAAAGTAAGCCTCTGAAATCGGGATGGAAGCCTAATGAACGATATGATTTAAGCATTGAGAGAGGTGTCTGGCCGAAGGCACCTATACCGAAA
The DNA here is from genome assembly GCA_045647125.1 of Acutalibacteraceae bacterium. Taxonomy (GTDB): domain Bacteria; phylum Bacillota; class Clostridia; order Oscillospirales; family Acutalibacteraceae; genus DTU089. Next base: position 81,254 of record JAZRLZ010000037.1, read on the forward strand.
TATGTATTTGTAAGCAGAATTGTGGCACTTAAGGCAAGTCCGATGAAAGCACCTGCCAGAACGCAATCGGGAATAGGGAGCTTTTTGGGGATTTTGTTTAATAACCCGAAAATGATTGCGCCCATAAGCATTGCAAGGGCACAGGGGAGAAGGCTTTTATAACCCAAGAAAATGAAAAGCGGAGCAATAAGAAGTGATGATGGAGTGAAAATTTTATTTTCGGTTTTTAAAGAAAAAAATGTGCATATGCCGGTGCAGAGGAAAGCACCTGCAAGACCACGACCCAATGCAGCGCAAAAGCTTACGTTAATGGATAACATAAGTAATGCACCGGTGATACCGCTGATTATTGAGTTTTTTTCATTTTTCTGAATCATAAGCATACCTGTGAAGAAAATAAAAATCAAAGTTAACTGATATTTTACATTATTTGTAAGAAATAAACAATATAAACATTAAATTTTTAAAATTTAGTTTGTTTCATTCATTTAATATGTTGACATTTCCTGAAACTTATTTTATAATAATGTGGATTAAATGCGAAATAAAGGAATGGAGTGCTCATTTATGAAATTGACACCTATTAAGAAAATAATTATCGCTCTTGTTGTAATGGTTGTTGTTGTTTCTGTTGTTACAGCAAACAATATGACATCAATTATGATGATTAAGGCTGCTATGAATGCTAAGGAGAATATTCCTACAGAATACAGCACATATTATTATAAGGTAACCACAACAGGCTCAGCTTCTGCAGGCGGTTCCGCAGGTGGCTCAGGCACTGCTGCTACAACAGCTGCTTCAGGTAGCTCTTCGGGTGGTTCGGGTTCTGCTGCTACAACAGCTGCTTCAGGTTCAGGTAGTGACTCTACAACTGCTCCTGCAGGTGGTAGCGGTGAATCTGCAAAACCGGGTGCTAAGCCTGAATCAAAAACAGAAATCATTGCTTACTTTAATAAAGCTGTAAACGCAGTTAAGTCAGATGCTAAGGTTGTTAAACAGCAGTCAGTTACAAACTATCTTGCAAGTGCAACCAAAATCGGTGATGGTCTTAGCGGTATTTACAATATGCTTGGTGGCGACAGCTGGTTGGATGGTATGCTTCAGGAAAATAGCCAGGGTGCTAAAGATCTTGCCGGTGCAGATATCGTTGCTTCTTTCCCTGTTGAGGGTCAGACATGGTCAAGTAAGCTTGAAGATGGTGACGTTTCAAACGCTGTATGTAGTGAAGCAGGCGGTGTTTACACAATCGAAATCACAACTATAGAAGATGCTGCTTCAGCAAACCATGCTGTAGGTCAGGGTCATGCACCTAAGGCATTCAACGTTGTTCTTCCCAGTGTTGTTAATGATAATATCCCCAGTCTTGCAACAAGCATTGTTGGTAACTGTGAAATGGCTTACCCTGCATCAACCGTTAAGGTTACTGTTGATGCTGCAACAGGTCACGTTCTTACTGCAGAATATGATCTTAAGTGGACAATCGTTTTCGCAGGTATGGATACAGAGCTTCCCTTTGGTACAAAGGCAATTTACAACATTGAATGGTAATTTCTAAATAACATTAAAAACACCGTCTTCGGACGGTGTTTTCTTTACTATAATTGTAAACCAAATTAAAAATAAAGTTTACTTATGAGGTGCTTTATGGCAAGTGTTAAGGAAAAAGTTTATTCTGTTTTGAGGGAAAACTGCGGGGAGTTTGTTTCCGGGGAGTTTATTGCGGAGGGCGTGAATGTTACCCGTGCTTCCGTATGGAAAAGTATTAATGCGCTTAAGGATGATGGTTTTGCTATAGAATCCGTAACAAACAAGGGCTACAGACTTCTTAAAGGTGCAGATGTTATAACTAAAACGGGCATAACTGATTACTTATGTGGTGAATTGAAAAGTCTGATAGATATAACTGTTGAGAAACAGGTGGAATCCACCAACAAAACCGTAAGGGAAAAAGCTGTTTCCGGAGCCGCTGAGGGATGTTTTGTTGTAAGCGGAATGCAGACTTCGGGTAAAGGTCGTATGGGCAGAAGCTTCTTTTCTCCCGAGGATACGGGCGTTTATATGAGTCTGCTTTTACGTCCCGGGATTAAGCCGGAGGATGCGGTGCTTATAACAACTGCGGCGGCGGTCAGCGTATGTGAAGCTATGGAAAAGCTTGGGGTTTCAAACCCGGGCATAAAATGGGTCAATGATATTTTTGTTAATGATAAAAAGGTGTGCGGTATATTGACTGAAGCATCTTTTGACATAGAAAATAACCGCCTTGAGTATGCGGTGCTTGGTGTGGGTGCCAATATATACGCTCCGCGAGACGGTTTCCCTGAGGAACTGCGGGAAATCGCAGGCGGAATATTCGAGGAAGAACAAGATGATTTGCGTAATAAATTTATAGCATATTTCCTTAATTCGTTTTTTGGATATTATAAAAATCTTTCCGATAGAATGCACAGCGGAGAGTACAAAAAAAGATGCTTTGTTATAGGTATGGAGGCTGATGTTGTTTCGGGGGAGAGTAAAAGGCATTGCAGAGTGCTTGATGTTGACGAAAACTGCGGCCTTTATGTTGAATTTGATAATGGTGAATGCTCGAAAATCAATTCGGGTGAAATATCCTTAAGACCTTCGAAAATGTCATAGAAGCATAAATTATATATTATAGTAATAAAAATAATATGAAAAAGATTAATCTTATTACGTAAATTTTTGTTATTGCTATTGCATTTATTTAAAAACTATGATAAAATACCATCGTATATAGAGTAGTATATAATGCTATCGGTATCTATTTTAGGAGGATTATTATGAAAGCAGCTAAAAAAATTGTTTGCCTTACCCTTGCTCTCATAATGGCGAGTCTTGTTTTTGTTATGCCGGTTAACGCTGCATCAACAGTTCCGCTTGTTATGGTAAATGGTATTGGTTCAACTCCACTTTACAAAAACTTCGAAACAGAGGAAGAAGCTCTTGTTTTCTCTGCAGATGATGCTTTTGTTGAGGGTCTTATTACAGATGTTGGTACTGCATTTGTAGAGTCTGCAATTGCATACGGCGTTAACAAAAAGGACTTCGACACCTTCAACAAGACATTCTTCCCTAAGGTTGATAAATATCTTGATGCTTTCGGTTACACACTTGAAGGTGAATCAAGAGATGCTACAATCGGCTATAAGCAGAATCTTAAGCCTATGTCTTTGTACACTGAAGAAGAGAAATCAATCCTCAGTGAGTTCTGCTTCGCTTATGCTGAAAAATACGGTGAAGAGTATGTCTATAATTTCAGCTATGACTGGCGTGAGGATCCTATCACTATTGCTGAAGAGCTTAAGGATTTCATCGCTCAGGTGCGCCCCGGAAGCGGCAAGGTTAACGTTGTTGCATTAAGCATGGGTTCAATTATTACTCAGTGCTACCTTGCAGAATACGGCGGAGCAAAAATCAATAGCCTCGTATATGCTGCACCTGCATGGCAGGGCACAAGCCTTTTAGGCAATGTTGTTACTAATAACCTCGAAATAGATATCTTTGCAGTTGAAAACTATCTTGTTCAGCTCGCTAACGTTAGCGCAACTACTCACATCGCTGCATTCATAATCTCATTTATCTCAAGCGAAAAAGGTCTTTCACACGAATATTTCGGTGATATCAATAACTTGTTCCAGAATATTTCTCCCGGTACATATCAGAGCTTTATCCGTAACTTTGCAGGTATGCCCGGTATCTGGAGCCTTGTTCCTTACGAGGATTTTGAAAAAGGCGTTGAGTTCATCTACAATGACCACGATGTAGAAATCAATCCTAACGTTAAAGAGAAGATTTATGCTTACCACGAAATTCAGGGTAATGCAAAGCAGATTGTTAAAGATGCTATGGCAGATGGTATGAAATTCTCTATCGTTTGTGGTTACAACTGCCAGATGATTCCTCTCAGCAAAGAATACGAAATGAGCGATACTGTTGTTGATACAGAGTATATGAGCGGTGGTGCTACATGTGCTAAATATCTCCAGGCTCATGACGACTGGGATAACATCTATTCACAGAAGGTTAAAGACGGTCACAACCACGTTTCATGGGATTCAAAGGTTGATGCATCAACCGGTATGTTCCCCGAGCAGACATGGTTCATCAAGAATATGCAGCACAACGATTTCAACCGTGAAAACGGAACAGTAGACGTTGTTATGTGGCTTCTTGCTTCTAAGAAACAGCCTACTGTTACTACAGATAAAGAGAACTATCCTCAGTTCTTCCTTTACAATACATACAAGAGAACAACAAAGGCTATGCCTGTGGATGGTATTCTTGGTGACGTAGACAGAAGCGGTGCTGTTAATACAAAAGATGCAAGACTTGCTCTCAGAATTGCTGCAGGTCAGGTTAAGGCTAAGGAAGCTCAGCTTCTTCTTGGTGATATCGACGAAAATGGTGAGATTACAACATCTGACGTTTCTGATATCCTCAAACTTGCTGCAGGTATCTATGCTTAATAGCTAATAAACTTACCCCCCGACTAAAATTAGTCGGGGGTTTTATGTTGGGTTTATTTTAATTTCATAACAAGCTCACAAACACGTTTTGCGGTTTGCTGCATTTCTCCGAGGGTTATGCCATCGGGTTTATTGTAGGTTTTAAGTAACGTGCCATCAGGCTTACGTTTTCCGGCTCTGTTTCCACCGGGCATAAGCACGTCAACACCTGCACGTACTCTGTAAGCGTTGTTTTTCATATCAGGGAATTCGGGACTGTTGGAGGATTGCATCCACCAATCGGTCATTACAAGACCGCTGAAACCCCATTCCTCACGTAAAATACGTGTGCAAAGATTATAATTGTAATGTCCCCATACGCCGTTAATCTTGTTATAAGATGTCATAATGGTGTGTGGGCTTGCTTCCTTTACACAAATTTCGAATCCTTTAAGATAGATTTCTCGCAATGCTCTTTCGGAAAGGCGTGAATCGGTTTTGCTTCGGTTTGTTTCCTGGTTGTTACAAGCAAAATGCTTGGGACAAGCACTTGTATTGTTTGACTGAATTCCGCGTACAACTGCGGCGGCTGTTTTTCCTGTAAGGAAAGGATCCTCTGAGAAATATTCAAAGTTTCTTCCGCAAAGGGGATTTCTGTGAATATTAAGACCGGGTGCGAGTAAGACGTGAGAGCCTTTTACAAGCATTTCATCACTTACCTTGGAATAAACCTGCGTTGCAAGGTCATCGTTCCACATGGAAGAAATAAGTGTGCCTATGGGCAGAAGTGAACAACACGCACCGATACGTATGCCTGATGGACCATCGGTGGTGGTTATGGGATCAATTCCTTTGTCTCTTAAAGATTTAAGAACGCCGCCCATTGCACCGGCATTACCCTTGTTGCCTAACGGACTGTTCATCGTGTAGTCACCGCGGCTTATAGCCTCAAGCTCGGTTAAGGATAGCTGAGCAACGAAATCCTCTATTGTTTCCTTGCCTTCCTTCACGTCAGACAGCTTGATTCCTTTATCCTTCGTTGTGCCGAAATTCTTGGGAAGATTATCGGTTATTACTTTTTTAAGGTCAATTGATGAGGTGTATACATCTTCATATTTAACTGAAAGCTTGTTGTTTTCTTCAACAGGGATCATACGCTTGAAGCCTTCTGTAGGTGCGGAAACCTCTTTCAGTTGCTCTACAAGTAAATCATCGGAAAGTATAAAGGACCACATATGTTCAGCATCACGTACGTTAGAGCCGATGAAAAAGTTGTATTCACCCTTTTCAAGTACGTAAGCGGATTTATGTTGAGTTTTACCGCTGTCATCGTAAGATGCAAAGGACGATAACGGAACGGAAATATTTAATTCCTCAGTTTCGCCCGGAGCAAGCTTTGAGGTCTTTTTGTAACCACAAAGCACTCTGGAGGCTTTACCTAATTTACCTTGAGGTGCTTCTGCGTAAATCTGAATAACATCCTTACCGTAATTAGTGCAATGGATGTTTTCAGATTTAATTGTGAAAGTGATGGCTTTGTCATCCTTGGTGGCATTTACGAGGGAAGTTTTGAATTTTGCGTAGCCGAGACCGAAGCCGAACGGATATTGAACATCATTCTTATTGAAGGTTTCAAAATATCTGTAGCCAACGTAAATATCCTCGGCGTAGTTTGTATATTCCTTGTTGCCGAAGTTTGTTGATGACGGGTAGCTGTTGTATTCGTAGGCTATTGTATCGGGAAGTCTGCCGGAAGGTTCAGATTCACCTGTAAGCATACGTGCAATAGCGTTGCCGCTTTCCATACCGCCCTGCCATACGTACATTATAGCGGCAGAGTTTTTTATTAATTCTTCCTCCCATTTCATATCAATTGTGGAGCCGGTGTTGAGAAGAATAACGGTCTTATTGAATGAAGAGGTAACTTTTTTTATAAGTGAAGCTTCATCATCAGTAAGAAGATAACTGCCCGGTGTATGGGAGTTTTCGCGGTCCTCTCCTGCAGAACGGCTGATAACAACAACTGCACAATCTGATTTCTCCGAAGCTTCAGAAATAATTTTGTCATCAATGGGCATTTCGTTATAATAATGTGGCCAATGACCCCAGAAGCCGTGGTCCGGGGGATTATCCTTACACCACTTGCTGTAAAGGTGGGCTAAGTCCTCATTAATAGTAATGTTATTGTTTTTTAATCCTTCTATAACGTTTATGGTATAGGGCTTTATAACGTCACCGCCAGAGCCGTAGCCAACATACATATAGTCATACTGAGTTCTGCCGAAAACAGATATAACACTATCATTTTTCAACGGCAGAACGTTATCGTTACGCAGGAGTACACTGCCCTCGCAGGCAACCTGACACAATAAATCGGGCATACCCTCGGTAACGGTTTTGTCAAGTCCGTCATTACCTTTTGCTTCGTTTTGTGACAAACCATTGATAACCGAGCCGATTACGTTGAATAATTTTCTTTTTGTTTTTTCGGCAAAATTCATAATATGCCCCCCTGATAAAGAGTTATATAAATTTATTATACAATTTGATTTTATACTGTCAATAGCCACAGAAATTATAAAATAAAATTATTATATGGTATTGACAAAAAACATAATTAGATATAAAATTAATCCCATAAAAACTGAGACCTGGGAAAAGTAGCCGTAAATCAGTACGCGCAGAGAACCGTTGGTTGGTGTAAAACGGTGGGAAGCTTTATGGTGAATACACTTAGTGAGTTGCGTATTCAAAAAATACGACGGGTGCGCCCGTTACAGCGATAGAGCATATTAGTGCTTGATGAGGCCGACTATTGTGAAATGTTGGCGAACTGAGGTGGTACCGCGATTTTATCGCCCTCTGATTATTATAATCGGAGGGCGTATTTATTTACCCTCCAAAAGAAAGGGTGTTTTATATGGACACAGCTGTAAAGGTTGCTATGATGGCGGTTTTCTTCATGGTTATGATAGCAATCGGTATTTATTGCAGGAATCAATCAAAGGATGTTAACGGCTTCGTTTTGGGAGGTCGTTCGGTAGGGCCCTGGCTTTCTGCCTTCGCTTACGGTACATCATATTTCTCTGCAGTTATTTTTATAGGCTATGCCGGTCAGTTCGGTTGGAAATTCGGTCTTGCTTCTACGTGGATCGGTATAGGCAATGCTCTTTTAGGCTCGCTTCTTGCATGGGTCGTTTTGGGTAGACGGACAAGGCTTATGACACAAAGACTCTCAAGTGCTACTATGCCTGAGTTTTTTGAAAAACGTTATGGCTCAAAATCAATGAAAATTATCGCATCTGCCATTATATTTGTTTTTCTTATTCCCTATACCGCTTCGCTTTACAACGGACTTTCAAAGCTTATTGATATGGCTTTCCCCGGAATTCCCGGTGGTTTTACAACCTGTATTGTAGTTATGGCTTTGCTTACTGCGGTTTACGTTATTGTAGGCGGTTATATGGCTACTGCAATAAATGACTTTGTTCAAGGTATAGTAATGCTTTTCGGAATAGTGCTTATTATTGCACTTGTACTTAAAAGTAACGGTGGTTTTTCTGAAGCTGTTGCGGCATTGGGTGAGGTTGAAGAGGGTGCTAACTTTAATGGTGCTTTTGCTTCATTCTTCGGTAATGAGCCGTTTTCATTGCTTGGTGTTGTAATTCTCACCTCTTTGGGTACATGGGGGCTTCCTCAGATGATAGGCAAATTCTATGCTATCAAAAACGAGAAGGCAATTAATACAGGCACGGTTGTATCCACAGCTTTTGCCGTAATTGTAGCCGGCGGTTGTTATTTCCTCGGCGGTTTTTCAAGATTATATGCTGGTAGTGATATCTATAAAGGAGACGGAAGTGTTGATTTTGACAGTATAATTCCTGCTATGCTTGAAAATATGCCGGCTGTGGTAATAGGTCTTGTTCTTATTCTTGTACTTTCTGCATCTATGTCTACACTTTCTTCACTTGTGCTTACATCAAGCTCAACCCTTACACTTGATATGCTTTGTGAAACCTGTATGAAGAAAAGTTCAAAGAAGAGTCAGCTTTCTGTTATCAGGGTGCTTATTCTTGTGTTTATTACAATTTCTGCAGTAATTGCAATTATTCAGAATAAATATGGTATAGCATTTATTGCACAGTTTATGGGCATTTCATGGGGTGCACTTGCAGGCTCTTTTCTTGCACCTTTCCTTTATGGGTTGTATTGGAAAAAGACAACAAAAACAGCTTGCTTTGTAAGCTTTGGTTTAAGCTCCGTTGTTATGATAAGCTACCTTGTTCTTAAACTTGCATTCCCCGAGGTTATGGCTTCACTTCCTGCATTTGTTCAAAGCCCCATTAACCTTGGTGCAGCATTGATGCTTGGATCACTCATTATTGTTCCCGTTGTAAGCCTTGTAACCAAAAAGCCTGATTTACAACAGGTTGAAAAGATTTTTGATTGTTATAATACAGAGGTTAAGGCTACCGCAAAGGATTCTTTGGGTGAATAAAAAACCGACTGCATTTCCGTTTTGGGAAGTGCAGTTGTTTTTTAGGATATAAAAATTGTATTTATCTGCGGTGATGCAATATATCTTTAATGGTTTAAAAATAACGGCTATCAGAAGATAGCCGTTATTTTTGGAGCTGATAACCGGATTCGAACCGGTGACCTCATCCTTACCAAGGATGCACTCTACCACCTGAGCTATATCAGCAAATTGTTTTCACAAAACATCAACAATTATACTTGTACTCGGTTAAGTTGTCAAGAGTTTTACTGAAATTAATTTATTGCAAGGCTTTTATACTGATTTATGATAATTAGTTTTTGTCTGCGGTATGCGTTACTTTAAGCCTAAAATGTAATCTGCGGAAACCTTGTAATATTTGCAGAGGAGTGTGGTTTTACTCCTTGTGGCAGATGCTATTAAATGTTGAGTTTATTTGTATTTTTTGGAAAAGCGCACCTTACAAAAACACCGCAAAGCTTTATGCTTTGCGGTGCATTTTTATGTAATTAGATTTATAAAAAGTTAAAATATGCCTTGTTTTTGAATTAGTTTATGTATTTTTATACAATCAGTAGTCAAGCTCAAAATCTTCATCCATCTCGGTTTCACCGAATTCGGTAAAGCCTTGGGCGATGAGTGAATTGATAGTTTCCTCGCAGGAAACATGAGTTATAATTTCTGAACTTGCGGTAATAAGACCAAGGGCCCTGAGCTCTTCGATGTGATCCTGCATATTGTCGATTGATATGTTGGAGTAAACGATGTCACCCTCATAAGAGATGTTGTAGTTGATGAAATCGTATGCGCCGTATGTTTCATCATATTCGGCGGTAAGCTCGTCGATTACCTCGGTAACGATTGCTTCATCATATCCCGCTACGGGTGTTTCTTCAATGATAGTCTGCTTAAGAAGCATATCGTTTTTTGAATATAAGGTTACTGTTGCTTTGATTCCGTTTTCGTCTGTTTTGGTAAGAACTGTTGCAGTAAGGTTGTCGGGGAGTGTTGCATCATCCTCCACCGGTATATCAGGTAAATTGGTTGTGTCGGGTGTATCGGATGCGGAAAAAACGGCAACTAAAACTACGATTGTAAGAATAACGCCTGCAATAATGCCGATGATTAAACCGGCTTTACCTTTTTTCTTTTTTGGTGCAGGCTGTGGCTGAACAAACTGTTGAGGTTGAGCGTACTGTTGAGGTTGAGCATACTGCTGAGGTTGAGCATACTGCTGAGGTTGAGAGTATTGCTGGGTTTGTGGCTCCTGAGGCTGAACAGGTGGCTGAACAGATGGCTGAGCATCGGTAGGCGTACCGCAGCCGTTACAGAATTTGGCGTTGTCGGAAAGTTCTTTTCCGCAGTTTTTACAAAACATAAAGTACCTCCTAAAAATATTGTTTTAGATAATTCTAACATAATGTAACGACAGTTTTCAACAGTAAAATTATTTGTGTGGCAAAATTTAAAAACAGAATATTTTTCTGATAAAAATATTAATGATTTTTACATATTTTTTGTGTGTCGACTATTCCATTTTTATTATATATATGATATACTTTAATAAATATATTATAATAGGAAAATAGGGTGCTTATTTTAGGAAGCACGGAGGATATATTAAATGGCAAAAATAATTTCGGTTGTAAATCAAAAGGGCGGAGTAGGAAAAACTACAAGTGCGGTTAACCTTACAGCGGCTCTTGGTGCTTTGGGTAAAAAAATTCTTCTTGTTGATATTGACCCCCAGGGCAATACAACCAGTGGATACGGAATTTCCCGTAAAAATCTTGTTAATACATCGTATGAGCTTCTTATAGGCTCCTGTACTGCACGTGAGGCAATTATCAAAACCAAGTTTCAGGGTGTTGATATTATACCCTCTAACATAAACCTTGCAGGTGCGGAGCTTGAACTTGCGGTTATGGAAAAACGTGAGGCTCTTCTGAAAAACGCTCTTGCGATTATACAGGAAGATTATGATTATATATTCTTCGATTGTCCCCCCTCATTGGGTCTGATAACACTTAATGCACTTACGGCTTCCGATAGCTTCATTGTTCCTATTCAGTGCGAATATTATGCGCTTGAGGGTCTTTCACAGCTTATGGCAACCGTAAGAACAATAAAAAGACTTTATAACCCCTTTGTTGAGCTTGAGGGTGTTTTGCTTACAATGTATGATGGCAGATTAAACCTTACCCAGCAGGTTGTTGCTGAAGTTAAAAATTTCTTCCCCAAAAAGGTTTATGCTACGGTAATTCCGCGGAATGTCCGACTTTCGGAGGCTCCTTCATTCGGTGAGCCGGTTATATACTACGACAAGGCCTCTCGCGGTAGCGAAAGCTATATGGCTCTTGCAGAAGAATTCTTGAATATGCAGAAATAAGGTGATAGTAAATGGCAGTTAAAAAATCAGGTCTTGGCAGAGGCTTTGACGCAATTTTTGCAGATAATTCAGTTGATGATTTGTCATCGGGTTCCGGCACTGTCAAGCTTAAGCTTATGGATATTGAGCCTAACCGTGATCAGCCCCGTAAGGTTTTTGATGAAAGCGCTCTTAATGAGCTTGCGGAAAGCATATCACAGCACGGCGTAATTCAGCCCCTTGTTGTAAGGCCGATGCTTGATGGCGGATATCAGCTTGTGGCAGGTGAACGCCGTTGGCGTGCATCACGTATAGCAGGTCTTACGGAGGTGCCGGTTGTTATAAAGGATCTTACTGATGCTCAGGTTGCGGAACTTGCATTGGTTGAAAATCTTCAGCGTGAAAATCTTAATCCTATTGAGGAAGCTGTCGGTTTCAGGGAGCTTGGTGAAAAATTCGGCTACACTCAAGAGGAGGTTGCAAAAATTATCGGACGCTCACGTTCCGCGGTTGCAAACTCTTTAAGGCTTCTGACTCTTTCGGATTACGTTCAGAATCTTGTAGCATCGGGTCTTCTTTCGGCAGGACACGCTAAAGCCATTCTTTCCGTAGAGGATGAGGATTATCGCACAGACCTTGCGAAGCTTGTTGTTGAAAACGGTCTTTCCGTAAGGGAAACCGAGCGTATTGCACGTAATGCTGCTAAGGCTCCCGTATCGGGCAAAAAAACCAAAAAGCGTAACCCTTATTACGATGAGGTTGAACTTGCACTTTCGGATGTGTTGAAACGTAAGGTTACAGTTACAAAATCCAGCAAAAAGGGTTCATTGGAAATCGAATTTTTTGATGATGACGACCTTAAAAAGCTGCTGAAAATATTTGATAACGAATAATTAAAAGGGTAGGAATGAATTATGATAGATATTAAATTTTTAAGAGAAAATCCCGATGTTGTTAAGCAGAATATCAAAAACAAATTTCAGGATAAAAAGCTTGAGCTTGTTGATGAGGTAATTAAGCTTGATGCTGAAAGCCGTAAGGTTAAGGGCGAAGCTGATAATCTTCGTGCTTCAAGAAACAAGAACAGCAAAATGATCGGTGCACTTATGGCACAGGGCAAAAAGGACGAGGCAGAGGAAATGAAAAAGCAGGTTGCCAGTGATGCTGCTCGTCTTGCAGAGCTTGAAAAAGCAGAGGCAGAGCTTTCCAAAAAGGTTACAGATATTATGATGGTAATCCCCAATATCATTGACCCGTCTGTTCCCATAGGTAAGGATGATTCCGAAAACGTTGAGGTTCAGCGTTACGGTGATCCTTTTGTACCTGAATTTGAAATTCCATATCACAGAGAAATTATGGAAAGCTTTGATGGTATTGAGCTTGATAGTGCGGCAAGGGTTGCAGGTAACGGCTTCTATTACCTTTGTGGTGATATTGCAAGACTTCATTCTGCAGTTATTTCTTATGCACGTGACTTTATGATCGACAGAGGTTTCACATATTACATTCCGCCATTTATGATCAGAAGTGATGTTGTTACAGGTGTTATGAGCTTTGCTGAAATGGAAGCTATGATGTACAAAATCGAAGGTGAGGATCTTTACCTTATCGGTACAAGTGAGCATTCTATGATCGGTAAATTTATTGATACAATCGTTCCCGAGGAAAAGCTTCCTCAGACATTGACAAGCTATTCACCCTGCTTCCGTAAGGAAAAAGGTGCTCACGGTATTGAGGAACGCGGCGTTTATCGTATTCATCAGTTTGAAAAACAGGAAATGATCGTTGTTTGTAAGCCTGAGGATAGCCCCTACTGGTTTGATCAGCTCTGGCAGAATACGGTTGCCCTTTTCCGTTCACTTGATATTCCCGTAAGAACATTGGAGTGCTGCTCAGGTGACCTTGCAGACCTTAAGGTTAAATCAATTGACGTTGAAGCATGGAGCCCCAGACAGAAGAAATACTTCGAGGTAGGCAGCTGCTCTAACCTTTCCGATGCTCAGGCAAGACGCCTTAAAATCCGTGCAGGCGGTAAGGATAAAAAATACTTCCCCCACACACTTAACAACACAGTTGTTGCTCCACCCAGAATGCTTATTGCATTCCTTGAAAACAACCTTAATGCTGACGGCACAGTTGATATTCCCGTTGCATTAAGACCTTATATGGGCGGTAAAGAAAAACTTATTCCTACAAAATAAGAGGTTGAAATGAGAAAAGATTTTACTCCTACAGAAGATAATAACCGCGAAAACGAGCGTGACATAATTTTCGGCAGAAACTCGGTGCAGGAAGCAATAAAAGCAGAAAGACCGCTCGATAGTGTTATGGTTGTACGCGGTGAAAAATCGGGATCTATTCCGCGAATATTGGCAGATGCCAAAAATGCAGGTATCCCCATTAAAGAGGTTGACCGCAAAAAGCTTGATTTTATGTGTGGTCACGGTAACCATCAGGGCATTATTGCAGTGGGTGCCGTAAAAGCATATTCTTCTGTTGATGATATTTTTGATACTGCGGCTGAAAGAGGGGAGGATCCCTTCATTATAGTATGTGATGAAATTGAAGATCCTCATAACCTTGGTGCAATTATCAGAACTGCTGAGGCAGCGGGGGCGCATGGCGTTATTGTTCCGAAAAGACGTAGTGCTTCTCTTAGCTACACAGTTTCCAAAACCTCTGCAGGTGCAGTTGAATTTATGCACGTTGCAAGGGTTACGAATATTCCGCAGACTCTTGATGAGTTAAAAGCACGTGGCTTGTGGATATATTGTGCGGATATGGATGGAGAAACCTTCTATAATGCTAACCTTAAGGGTGCAATTGCACTTGTTATCGGATCCGAGGGTAGGGGCGTAGGAAGATTGGTAAAGGAAAAATGCGATGTTGTACTTTCTATGCCTATGAAGGGTCATATAAATTCCCTTAACGCATCTGTTGCCGCAGGGATTCTTATGTACGAGGTATCAAAGCAAAGAGATATTTGATATTAGTTTATTATTGTGAGGAACAAAAATGGCTGACGAACGCAAAACAGGTAGAAAATGGTCTTTAGAAGAGATAGATGAGCTGTTACAGGATAGCGGTATGCTTCCGCGTGACAGCGACTCTGTTGTGGATATTGAAGAAATTGCACCTACACCAAAGGCTGCACCCTTCAATCCCAGACCTGCCTATAATGAAAATATAGAGCACCTTATAAAAACCGAAACTGTGGAGCGTTCCGAGGGAGTTGCTGAGCCTCAGGTTTATGGCAACTTTGTCAGTGAAAAATATCGTGACCGATTTTATAACAGACCCGTTCAAAATCTTCAGAAAACAGCGGAGCACAGCATTGTACCCCCTGAGGAACAGAAATATGAACGTGGCGGGTTCGTAAAAAAAGAAAGCAACTTTACAAAGACAGCTGAGCTTTCACCTGTACCCAACCTTGTTCCCGATGATAAAATAGATGCGAAAACCGCATCGGGTAAAACCATAGTTTTTGATGAGAAAAAGCATACAAGAACAATCGCTTTACGCTCACTTGCCGTAACCGATGGTGATGCCCACGATGTTGAACTTCCTCCTGAGGAAGAGCATACACAGCTTTCTTTTGAAGGCTTTAATAATGATGAAATCGAGATTGTTGATGAGCAGGAGGTTGAAGCAGAGCTTCAGCGCAAACGTCGTCACAAGGTAAGCTCCTTTACTATTACAAGTGAAACCGCTTCACCTGAAAGCGTAGAGGAAAGCAAGCGTTACGGTACAGATGAGTACCGAACTACAGATGATAAGTTCAAGGTAGCCTATTATCTTAAGAAGAAGAAAAATACCGCTCTGGCAGGGTCAATAGTATCAATGGCTTGTGCATTCCTTCTTATGTGCATCTCACTTGTTGCACGTAGTATGGAAGACGGCGGAAGGATATTTATTCTTATTTCCTTAGTGCTTACCGCAATTAGCTCAGTGGTTAATGTGGGCACTTTGCTTGATGGTATAAAGGCTATAAACAGATTCAATTTTAACCGCTTTACGGGTAGCTTCATTGCTATTGTTGCCGCGGTTTTACAAAGCCTTGTTTTATTATTCTTCTCTTCACCCTTCGAAAACGGTATAAGCCTTTTCTCTGCAGTTGCAGTAGCATCCTTAGGGCTTAATATGATTGGTGAATATTTTGAAATGAAGCGTATATCGGAAAATTTCGGCTTCATTATGTCAAAGGAAGATATATATTCCATTACTCCCATAGAAAAAACAGAGGTTGCCTTTGAAATAGGCAGGGGCTTGCTGCTTGATGATCCTTCGGTTTTAAGCTCACAAAAAACCTCATTCCCCAGACGATTTATTGAGTATTCAAGAAAATACTATCCATCGGATGACATAAGCAAAAAGCTTATACCCGTAGGTCTTATAGGCTCACTTGTGCTATCCGTTATAACACTTATTATTTCAAAGGATATCCGAAATGCGGTGACCGCATTTACGGCAGGTGTATGCCTCAGTATTCCGTATTTCTCCTGCCTTGTAGACAGCGTTGCCATTTCAAAGGCATCTAAAAAGCTAAGATTTAAGGGTGCGATGATAGCAGGCTGGCAAGCTTATAAGGAGTGCGAAAATGCCAATGCTATTGCAGTGGATTCTGCCGATATTTTTGATGCGGAAGGCGGAAACGTTTTCGGTATTCATACCTTTTATGATATCGGTATTGACGAGGCGATTATTTACACCGCAAGTCTTCTTATAGCCTCGGGCGGACCCTTAGGCAATTTATTCAGGCGTGTTATCGTTGGTGAAACTTCATTGCTGCCGCCTGTTGATACTTTAGCTTATGAGGATAAGCTGGGACTTTCTGCCTGGATTTTTAACCGTCGTATTCTTGTAGGCAGCAAGGATTTATTAAGAAATCATAACGTTGAAATTCCCGATATAGCATTGGTGGAAAGGCACGTCTGCGAGGGTAGATATCCTCTTTACCTTGCCATTGACGGCAAAGCCGCTGCAGCCTTTATTGTGGCTTATGACGTTGATTCGGCTAATGCTTCACTTCTTAAGAGCATAGAGTCAAACAGCATATCCTTGCTTATAAGGTCTGATGATGCGAATATTACCGATGAAATGGTATCCCATAACCTTCACCTTCCTTTAAGTGGTGTCAAGGTGCTTTCTGCGGTATCGGGTGACTTATATAACACCTATAAAAAGGAAACTACATCCTCCTCCGATGCACTTATGGTGCACGACGGAAAAGCACATAGCTTCCTTTATACAATAAAAAGTGCATTGTCTTTAGGCTCATTCAAACAAGTGCTTAACACTTTCCAGGTGTGTGCAATGTGTGTCGGTATGGCACTTGTGGCGGTGCTATCCTTTGTGTCGGGTATACAGAGCCTTAACTGTATCGAAATACTGATACTTCAATGCTTCTTTACGGGCTTATCGGTGTTTACTGTTTCCGGCAGCCACGCCATCAAAAATCTTGAGCGTAAAAAGAAGATTAAATCATAAATCATCGGCATCCTGAACAGGTTTTCCGTTATCGGCGGGGTGACCTGTGTAAGAGCCGTCA
The DNA here is from genome assembly GCA_045647125.1 of Acutalibacteraceae bacterium. Taxonomy (GTDB): domain Bacteria; phylum Bacillota; class Clostridia; order Oscillospirales; family Acutalibacteraceae; genus DTU089. The sequence continues at coordinate 98,134 of JAZRLZ010000037.1, forward strand.
ACATCGCTTTTTACTCCATCCTGTATAGACGTATCCAACGGGTTTGAAAGCTCCGATACAACCTCTGTATTTTTGTTGTTTCGTTTTTTCATTGTTTTCACCTCGGATATATTTTAACAAAAGCAGACGGGAATATTCCCGTATACTCCGTTAAAGCTTTGTTGAAAGTACATTTTATTCTGTTAAATTTTATTTCGTCAGGCATTATACTGTTTTGGTTATGTTTTTACGAAATATAAAAATATAGTAAGTTATGAGGAATTATTATGAGTAAAGTAAAATTAGGCATAATTGGTATAGGTAATATGGGCTCAAGCCACATAAGAAATTATCTTAAAGGTGATATGCCGGAGATTGAAATTACTGCAGTTGCAGATATTAAGCCCGACAGATTAGCCTGGGCAAAGGAACAGCTTCCTGATGTAAAATGCTTTGATACTGCATCTGCACTTATGGATTCAGGCGAGGTTGAGGCTGTGCTTATTGCAACACCTCACTATGACCATCCGCCACTTGTTATTGAGGCACTTGATAAAGGCCTTCACGCTATGAGTGAAAAGCCTGCAGGCGTTTATACAAAACAGGTGCGTGAGATGAACGCGGCAGCAGACAAAAGTGATAAGGTTTTTGGTATTATGTTCAATCAGCGTACCAACTGCCTTTACAGAAAAGCTCATGAGATTGTACATAGCGGCAAATACGGCGAGATGAAGCGTGTAACCTGGATTATTACCGATTGGTACAGAACACAGGCCTATTATAATTCAGGCGGATGGCGTGCAACCTGGTCAGGTGAAGGTGGCGGAGTGCTTCTTAATCAGTGCCCCCATCAGTTAGACCTCTGGCAGTGGATTTGCGGTATGCCTGAAAAGATTACCGCAGTTTGCCACGAGGGTAAATGGCATAACATCGAGGTTGAGGATGATGTTATGATTTATGCCGAGTATCCTAATGGTGCAACCGGTACATTTATTACAACCACAGGTGATTATCCCGGTACAAACCGTCTTGAAATCACTTTAGATAAAGCAAAGCTTATTTGTGAAAACGGCAAGCTTATTGTTAACGAGCTTGATCAGAGCGTGAGCTCATATACTAAGAATGCTGAAGAGGGCTTCGGTAGTATTGAGTACAAAACCTTTGAGGAAGAGCTTGACGGCAGAAATCTTCAGCATGTAGAGGTTATGAATAAGTTTGCAGGAGCAATATTACGTGGTGAACCTCTTACTGCATCAGGTCAGGAGGGTATAAACGGCTTGATGATTTCAAATGCTGCTTTCCTTTCCTCTTGGTTAGGCAAATCAGTATCACTTCCTGTTGATGAGGATCTTTTCTACGAGCTTCTTCAGAAGAAAATAGAAGGCTCCACATTTGTTAAGGAAGTAAAAGAAATAGTAAACGAAAATATGGATTCTACTTATTAAGGCGGATAATATGAATAATAAATATTTTAAATTAGTTATAACCTTTGCAGTTTTATTATGTATGTTCAGCACATCGGTAATTGCTTATGCAAAAAATGTGCAGGATAAATTTGAGGAGCAGAATAATAAGGGTGCAAGAATTATTCTTGAAAAGCCCACAGGGGAGGAGCTTCCTGCCGAAACTACTGCCGCTCCCACTACAACAGCGGCACCTACAACGGCGGCACCTACAACAGCGGCTCCCACAACCACAAGATATTATGCACCCCAGACACAAGCACCAAGACCGGTTCAGGGCAACAACGTTACCGAAGAGGAAACATCTGAGGAAACAACCTTGCCGGAGGGTGAATTCCTTGTGTACCTTGATTTAGGTGACGGCGAAGAGCCTAAAAAGCATCTTATGAAGGAACCTGGCATTGTTCCCGAGCCGCAGGAGCCTGAGCGTGAGGGTTACCTTTTCGATGGTTGGTATTCAAATAAAAAGCTTACCAGGGAATGGAATTTCTCAAAGGACGAAGCAACAAAGGAAATGACCATTTACGCTAAGTGGATTCAGGATACCTCTTCAATAGTTTATAATATTACCGTTGTTCAGTCAGATGGTGGTAAAATAACAGTAAGACCGTCAAGTGCTACACCCGGCACACCCGTTACTGTTGCGGTTACTCCTTCAGAGGGTAAGCGCATTGTTGACGGCAGTCTTACAATAAACGGTAAAAGCTCAGATGTTTATACCTTCAAAATGCCTGCCGAGGATGTTGTAATCGAGGCAAAATTCGAGGATGTACCTGAGGTTGCACCGGTTGAAAAGGATTATTCATTTATTATTGTTATTGCCGTTGCGGGCGTTGTTGTTTTAGGTCTTATCGTAGTCGGTATTGTTATGATAAGACGCCGTAACGAAATTATTGTACCTGAATTTGATGAAAATGGTGCGGTTATTATCGAGGATGACGAGGAAGTATGGATTGACGAATCTATCGTTATTGAAAGTGCTTTCCCCGGCAAAACAAAAGAGAAAGAGCCTGAAAAAGCTCAGGATGATGAATTTACCGCTCCGCAGATAAAAATAAATGCAAAGCCCGTTACAGAGGATATTCCCGTTGCAGATAAAACAAAGGGTATGAAGGATATTGCTAACGAGTCTTTTGATGAAGATGCAATCGATGAGCCGATGGTTGAGGAGATTGAAATCGAAGAAGAGCCCGTTGCAGATATTCCTGTAAGCAAGATTGTTGAAGACGAGCCTGCAGTTTGTGAGGAACAGCAGGAGGAGATTGTTGTTGACGAGCCTATGGTTGTTGACGTGTCTGTTGAAGAGCCTCAGCCGAAGCAGAGTGCATTTATTAATCCGCCTGCTAACAAAAGCATTATAAACGAAAATTCCTCTATGGATTTCGTAACAGATGTTTTTGTTGAAGACGATAAGGAAGAGGAAGAAACCTCTAAAGGCAGAAAGCGTATAGATATAAGTGATATAGATTTCTCTGCTTTTGAATAAAAAATAACCGCAAGGCATTAGGGATTTAAGGTGCAAAGCAGTTTTAATTTAAATAGTTTTCGTTTAGACGAAATGATAAAATCACCGCAAGGCTGACGCCTTACGGTGATTTTTCATAAAGTATTAACGGAAAATATTTTATTAAAACCTAATAAATCCCTAATTTACGCTCCCTTTCGGTAACGGGGTTTTAAAATTAAAAATCAAAAGGCGAAACTGATTATACTTTGAATACGTAATTAAAACACTCTGTAGCAGGTTTATGAATACACTGCAATTATTATAAAAAAGTTTGCTAAATAAGCAACGATATCAAGCGCCAAAAAGATAAGGAATCTGTACGCTACTGAATTCTGCTTGCTTTGAAGTTCGGAATAACCTACAAATCCATAAGGAACCTTATCAAATGCTTTTTTGCTTTTTATTGTTCCCACCATAGATATAACAAGCGGTATTCCGAACCAAAGAGGTTGAATAAACAAATTCAAGAAGCATATCACATCCAAAAATCCACCAATAACGGAAAAGAAAATACCGATAAGGGAAAATACAGTTAAAACCACATTTTTCGGTTTAGCTTTTCGTATTATTCTTCTTGCTTTCTCAATTGTTTCTTTTTGTCGGTCGGATAACTCTTCAATAATCTGAATTTCAACATTTTTACGTAAAAGTGAATCTGCATCAGCATTTTTGATGGGATAAAATTTATTTTCGAGCTTTTCGAACTCACCTTCTCCGAGGTAATATTCTTTTTCGGGAAGTGCCATATATATTTTTTTGCTGCCTTCAAGCATAACGATATAGCAAGCATCATCAATATCTACGGAATCATACACCTTACCTTCAAGAAATTTATCAATGCCCATTCCCGCATGATTATAATTTATACGGTATTCTCCGTTGTTCTTGAAAAGCAGAAATCTTTTCTGTATAGAATTATCCTCACTGCTCCTTTTCACGTATTTATGTGTGCATACATCGGATGCAATACAGAAGCCTAAAACATTGATTTTTTTCAGATTAATTCTTGCTTGAACATAAAAATACGTTGAGCCGATCACAGTAATAACCAAAGCGGTTAAGGAAAACAACAATGCACCCTTAGCAAAGCACAATGCCCCGAATATAGCGGAAAGTGTTATACCTACACCCAGTGATGCGTTACGTCTGTTTCTGTAATATGCTATAAGGAAACTAATGATACCACTTCTTAAAATCGGCTCTTTTTTATCATTTACATTAGTATTTTCAGATATACTTGCTATCTCTTCATCGAAAACCTGAGCATTAGCTTGTATAGGCTTTTCGATTTTGTCTGCTGCAGTTTCAAGCTCAGACTCTGGTTCAGCTTCAAGTTCAGGCTCTGGTTCAGCTTCAAGCTCAGACTCTGGTTCAGCTTCAAGCTCAGGCTCAACAAAAAGCTCATCCTTATGTGCTTCCACAAGGCTTTTAAGCTTCTTATACCTGAAAAGATTAACCAAATTATTAGCAACGGGAATAGCTCCGAATGAAAGAAAAATCGAAGGAATCAAAGCAAGCACAGTATTATAATTATTGTTATCAATACCATATTTTTTCTTTATTATCAACATTATTGCATATACCGCAATCACACATAAAATGTAAATAACGGTGAAAACAAGCTTTTTAACAAAAGGATTCTTTTTCTCCTGGAGTACATAATCGGGAGTTACTCCCAGATTCGTGGACATGGTTTTGATCCTTATTATTCTTTTTATTTTTTGCGGATTTTTTTCGATCTCATCAGACATACAGTCCCTAAATTCATTAGCGGTCTTTTTATCCATTGAGTCAAGTATTTTTTGCAATTCAGTTGCATTTTTGCAAGTAGAATACCGGTTATTGTATTTTTCTTCAGCGAGCTGCTCCAAAGCTTTTTGACTATCTCCCGCAAAAAATTCATTTTTATATTCAGAAAAATTCATAACATCACCCATTCTGTTGATAAAGTTATTTTAACGTATTTACAATATAGTGTCAATGTATCAACACTCAGCATTAATCATTTTATAAAATCCACTAAAAAAAGGCGGGTAAAGGGAGCGTAAATTAGGGATTTATTAGGTTTTAATAAAATATTTTCCGTTAATACTTTATGAAAAATCACCGTAAGGCGTCAGCCTTGCAGTGATTTTATCATTTCGTCTAAACGAAAACTATTCAAATTAAAACTGCTTGCACCTTAAATCTTTTAAATTTGGATGCAGAGCAAGGCACAAATGTGCAGAAACCCTGACGGGTTTCAAGCATTTTAACGTAGCTATGCGCCAAAGTTAATGATTTAAGGCTATTAAATCCTTAATTTACACTCCCTAAAACCCGTCTTTTTTTTACAATTCAATTTTTTACAATTCAAAAAGATTACTCGCCATCTGTTTTCTGTGTAAGCTCTGCCGGAAGCTTTATTGTAGCTATAACCTCATCTGTATCAGAATAAATAAGGCTAACAATTGTACTCTGACCATGAACATGATATTGCTGATAAGAAAGTGCTATTCCTCCAAGATTTATAACAGCCATTGTTGTATTAACATCTGCCGCATCATAAAGTTCACGATTAACATAGCATTTTACTGTACGGAAGTTGTCATCGTAATCAAACTTTTCGATATACGAGCCTTCTTCCTTAATAAGCTTATCATATGCCTTAACCGCTTCCTTCTGCTTTGCTTCAAGAAGCTTTGCGTAAGAGGCACCATCCATTGTAAGAATAATTGTTGTATCACTCTCTTCACAAGTAACACCTTCATAAGTTTCTGCTTTCTGCATAAACTCATGGTAATCCAGGAGTTCATCCTTATCGAAAGAGATATTAACAACATCATCCACAGCAGTCGATTCTTCAACTGCTTCGGTATTTTCAGTATCAGCATCACCTGAACAAGCACAGAGTGAGCATATAAGCATAACAAGACAAAGTAATAACGATAATTTTTTCATACAATCACCTTACCAGAGTTTTTGGGGATAAACACCATCATCAACAAGTGCTTTAACTGATTTAACAACATCGGGCTTATCCTCTTTATATGTAACGCCGAACCATTTATCCTTGGTCTCAAGCACGTCAACAGTACATTTATTTTCCATAAGCATATCACGAACAAGGAAAGGAAGATAGAACTCCGACTTAAGAGGATTTGCAGGTACCTCATCCTTAAGGAAATTGATGAAATATTTTTCAATTTCACCGATAAACTCTGCAGGGAAGCACCAGCAATTCATAGAGCAAAGTGTATCTTCAGGTAATTCAACCCATTCCTTTTCATCCTCGGTGTAAGAAATTTTGCCGTCAACACGCATAATTTTTGTGCGTTCAACAACGTCAACAAGCTTACCATCTTCACCAACCTCACAGACGCCACGTGAAACCGTACCGTTTTCGGTAAGTGTGTTTCTTAAATAGTATGCTGCCATTGCAAATTTATATTTATCACCTGAAAAATCGGTATTATTAACCCATCCGGCAATAGTATCAAATGCACCACGGCCGTAAAAATCATCGGAGTTGATAACCATAAAAGGCTCTTTAACTGCATCCTTACAGCAATAAATCGCGTGTGCAGTACCCCAGGGCTTTTCTCTTCCCTCAGGACAAGTGAAGCCATCGGGTAATTTATCGGTACTCTGGAAAACATATTCCACCTGAATATGTTTTGATACTTTATCACCAATAACCTGACGGAAAAGCTCTTCGTTTTCTTTCTTTATAATAAAAACAACTTTGTTAAAGCCATTTTTTATTGCGTCAAAAACAGAATAATCTATAATAATTGAATTATCCGGACCAACCGGATCAATCTGCTTAAGGCCACCGTAACGGCTGCCCATACCGGCAGCAAGTATTACTAAAGTTTTATCCATAAAACAACACCCTTTCGGATTATTTCTATTAATCATAACACAACTTTACGCTTTTGTCCACCTCAATATCTTTGTTGACAATTTTTAAAAATAACATATAATAAAAAAGAATCTTTTTCAGGTGGTACGTTATGACTAATTTGATTATAAAGTTATTTTTAAAAAACAGAGATACCAACACTACCGCAGGCAGAGAGGCTTACGGCAAAACTGCAGGTATAGTAGGTATAATCTGCAATGTCATTCTCAGCGTTATGAAACTTATTGTAGGTACGCTATCCGGCAGCATTTCAATTACCGCAGATGGTATAAACAACTTTACCGATGCAGGCACCTCAATAGTAACAATTGTCGGATTTAAAATGTCGGGTAAACCCGCCGACAAGGACCATCCGTATGGTCATGCAAGAATAGAATATATTACAGGGCTTATTATTTCATTTATTATACTTTTAATCGGATTTGAAATATTCACGTCATCGGTTGAAAAAATAATAAATCCCACCCCAAGCACCTTTGATAAATTTACCGCAATTGTTCTTGTTACTTCTATTTTTATTAAATTCTGGTTATCAAGATTCAACAAAAAGCTTGGTAAGGCTATAAATTCAAAAACACTTTACGCTACCGCACAGGATAGCAGAAACGATTGTATCTCTACCCTTGTTGTTCTTATTTCCGCGATAATTTCACACCTTACACAATTCAATCTTGATGGTATTATGGGTGTCGGAGTAGCAATATTCATATTTATTTCAGGCATTAATTTAACAAGAGATACTATAAGTCCCCTCCTGGGTCAACCTCCCTCAAAAGAGGTTTATGAAAAAACCGAAAAAGAAATACTTTCCTACGAAAATGTGCTTGGTGTTCACGACCTTATGATTCATAGCTATGGCCCGGGCAGTTATTTTGCATCAGCACACATAGAAATGGATGCAAGAATAAATGTGCTTGTATGCCACGATATAATGGATACTATTGAACGTGATTTCCTCGAAAAGCATAACATACACCTTGTGGTACACCTTGACCCGACAGTGCTTGACTCCGAAGAGGTTAACGAACTCAAGGTTTTGGTAACAGACATACTTGCAGATATTGACCCCATAATAACCTTCCATGATTTCAGAGTTGTTACGGGTGACAAAAACAAAAACGTTTTATTTGACGTTGTAGTACCTATGGAGTACAAATATTCGGACATACAACTTATTGATATGATAAAAAACCGCGTAAAAGAAGCCGGTAACGGCACCCTTCACGCAGTTGTTCTTGTTGATAAAAGTTATGGCGAATTAAAAAGCGAAAACGACTGATTTTTAAAATATTATAAAATGATACATATGAGACCACTGCAGCCATCATTTATGATACGCTCAAGGGTCTCTTGTATTTTACCCCTGGCATCCACCGGCATATGACAAAGCTTACTACGTAATCCTTCGTTAACAAGCTCACTGAGTGATTTACCGAAAATATCAGACTCCCATATTTTCAACGGATCTTCCTCAAAGCCGTCAAGAAGATATTTAAGAAGCTCCTCAGACTGGCTTTCTGTTCCCACAACGGGTGCAACCTCAGTTTCTATGCAGGTTTTAAGCATATGTATTGATGGTGCTGATGCCGACAGACGAACGCCGTATCTTCCACCCTGCTTCACAATTTCAGGTTCCTTTAAAGTCAGCTCATCAATATCGGGCATAACTATACCATAGCCCGTTGCCTCAACTTGCTCAAGCGCACCCCTGACCCTCTCATATTTACGTTTAATTTCCGACAAATCCTTAAGGCATTGTATAAGGCTATGCTCATCGGTAATGGAAAGTTTCGTCTGCTCTTCAATAATTTTATAAATAATGTCATCGCAAAGACATGCCTTCACCTCTGCACAACCCGTGCCAAGGTCCAGACTTCCTATTTCCGAGGATGAAACGTATTGATTTTCCGACAATGCATTTATAATACAATGAACGTCACCTACGCAATTGATATCGGATACGCATTGCTTAACATCATTGCAGATTGAGTTTCGCAGCCAATGGTTACCCTCCAGGCTCATTACCCATTCGGGCAGATTTATGCCGATTTCCCTTACAGGAAAACGAAACAGAATCGCGCCCAGCACTTTACGAATTAAATCTTCGTCCATTTCGGCACAGTTTACAGGCAATACAGGTACGCTGTATTTACGTGTAAGCTCCGATGACAAAAGCTTTGTCGATTCGGAATACGGAGAAACAGAGTTAAGTAGCATTACAAAAGGCTTATTTATAGCCTTAAGCTCATTGACAACACGTTCCTCAGCCTCTTCATACTCATCCCTTGAAATATCACTTATTGAACCGTCGGTTGTAACCACAAGACCGATAGTAGAATGTTCGGTAATAACCTTTTGGGTGCCTATTTCCGCCGCCATATTAAAGGGAATTTCCTCTTCAAACCAAGGTGTTTTAACCATTCTCGGTCTGTCCTCTTCAACGTAACCAAGTGCACTTGGTACAATATAACCTACACAATCAATAAGACGGACATTCAACGAAGCATTCTCCGGCAATTGAATCCGCACCGCCTCTTCAGGAATAAACTTCGGCTCGGTTGTCATAATTGTTCTGCCGGCGGCAGACTGGGGTAATTCATCCTGTGCCCGTTCCCTTTTAAAGCCGCTATCAATGTTAGGTATAACCAAGGTATCCATAAATCGTTTTATAAATGTTGATTTGCCTGTACGAACAGGACCTACAACACCTATATAAATATCACCGCCGGTTCTTGCTTCAATATCCTTATAAATACTTGCTTCTGTCATAAATCTACCTCCATAATCCGGACATTGTCTTCACAACATATTATGAAAAAAAGACGAGTTTTATGCTAAAAATAGTTTTATGAAATATGAATAATTTGACACAATCAAAAATAAGTATTATAATAGACTGTAAATTTCTTTAAGGAGTGTTACTGTGTTACTCACTAACGAGCCAATTTATAATGTATCAGATGTATTCGCATCCTTTATTGATACATTCAGAATCGAAAGCGTGTTCCCCTATTTTCTTGCCCTTGTTACTGCAGTTGTTTGCGGTGCGGCAATCGGTATTGAAAGAACATTACGTCAGAAAGAAGCAGGTATCAGAACACATACAATCGTTGCTTTAGGCTCTGCTCTTATTATGATTGTCAGCAAATACGGCTTTTTTGATATTGTTAATATGCAAGGCGTTGAAGGCAACATAAACCTTGATGGCGCAAGACTTGCGGCACAGGTTGTTACAGGTATATCTTTCCTCGGTGCAGGTATCATCGTTTATAAAGGTACCGTAAAAGGTCTTACAACTGCTGCGGGTGTTTGGACTACCGCAGGTATCGGTCTTGCCGCCGGTGCAGGAATGTATGGTATAGCTATTTATACAACACTTATTCTACTTGTTGTTCAGATAGTAATCCACAAAGTATTGCCTATGGAAAACACAAGTACAACGGCTGTTACAATGAAATTAACTGACGATACCGAGGCTATTGAAAAGGTTATTGCAATATTTTTAGAAAATGATTACACTATTCTTTCCAATACTGTTGAAAAGAAGCATGAAAAATATGTTTGTCTTTTCACTATTAAAGCAAAAAGCCATATAAATCCTGAAGACATTACCGCAATGTTCGCAGAAAAGGAATACGTGCTTTCTGTATCGGTTTAATTATTAGTAATTAGTACCCATTTAACTGCCCTATTTTAGGGCAGTTTTTATATTGTAAAAATATTAAAAATATTATATTATATATGTGCTTTTTATTTTATTCAAAGTGAGGTAGTTTTTGTGAAAAAAGGCATTACTTTCGAAAAAGCAAGAAAACCTTTTCCGACTATAATCGGACTTATCGGTGTTATTCTTGCTATTGCTTTACTTGTTGCACGACTTAATTTTGTTGCAGTAGTTAACGTTGCATATATGTGCATCGTTGCCGCTTTAACAATTTTAGGTGTTATCGGCTGCAAAAAGGTATACAAATGGTTTGTAATAGGCTACAGTGCCCCTGCCATCGGTATATTCCTTTATTTCCTTATTTTCGGTGCAGACGCAGGCTTCGGTGCATTCACATCCGGTGCACCCGGTTGGAAATCTGCAGAAAACCCTTTGTTTGCCGGTCCCGGCAACTTCCTTACAAGACTTGCAGGCGGTTTATTGCTTTTACTTCCCTGCATCGTTGCGGTATTTCTTCTTGTATATGTTGCTAAAAAGGCATTCAAAAAAGCAACCTTACATCGTATTGCAACATCATTCTTAAGTCTTGTGCTCGCAGGTACAACAGTTTTCTATGTACTTACAATGAATCTTCGCTCCGAGCCTAACGTTGAAAGACTCTGGGAAGGTCACGACGATTATCTTGACGGCGTCGACAAGGTAAAAAAAGGTAATCCCAACGTATTATTTATCCTTATGGATGACCTTGGATATGCTGATACAGGTCTTAATGGTGCTATTTATGAAACTCCCAACATCGACAGCATCGGCGAAGAAGGTCTTAACTTTGAAAACTTCTATTCAAGCTACTCTGTATGCTCACCTGCAAGATTTGGTCTTATGACCGGCAGATACCCCTTCAGAGGTTATGCAGACAACGTTATTTATCCCACAGTTGACACCCTTGTTCCCCTTGCACAGACAAGAATATTCAACTCTATCGAAATGGGCAATAACTGTGATGGTATGCTCGGCGATGAAATCACTATTGCAGAGGTATTCAAAAACGCAGGATATAATACAGGTGCTTTCGGTAAGTGGCATTTAGGTGACTATGGTGAATACTTACCCACAAATCAGGGCTTCGATTATTTCTACGGAAGCCACCATGTTAACGATATGACACCCTTCTATCACGTAAGTGAAAAAGACGGTGAATATGAAATCGTTAAGGGTATCAATGACCTTAAGGATGCTGAAGGCAAAAAGGATCAGAGTCCTATGACAGAATGGATTCACGAAGAAATCACAACATGGATTACAGACCAGGTTAAAAACAGTGACGATCCCTTCTTCGCATACTACGCTACACCATGGCCCCATGGCCCTGTTTTTGCAGGTGATGATTTCGATGGTGAAACAGGTATGGGTACATACGCTGACTGTCTTACAGAGTTTGACTATTACCTTGGTGAGCTTTTCAATACTCTTGAGGATTTAGGTGTTATGGAAGATACCATAATCGTATTCACAAGTGATAACGGCCCCGCACTTGAAGGTTCAACCGGTATCTTACGTGGCGGTAAATACACAGCTTATGAAGGCGGACAGAAGGTTCCATTTATGATTCGTTGGGATAACGGTAAGCTTTGGAAAGCCGGTGACACAAGAGAACAAAGTGCTACACTCGTTGATATGTTCCCCACATTAATTGAGCTTTGCAACATCACCGGTAACGACGGCAAAGATAAAAACTATCTCCCCTTCGACCGTGATATTGATGGTGTATCTATGGTTGAGCTTCTTAAAAAAGACAAGGTTATTCACACAGAAGAGCATCCGATTCTTCATATGAAGCGTGAGGATCTTAAATCAATCCAGTACACAGTTGAAACAAAGGATATTCTTGCAATGGATGAGTACAAGGATTATGAATATCCCGTACTTACCGATAACGAATACATTACATTCAAATACTTCAGAAGATTGCAGAATGATAACTCCGCATTCTTCGATAAATTCAGAAAGAATTGGTTACATATCCTTAGTGATGACACAGGTGAAAACCTTAACCGCTCAAGCGTATATCCCACAATTGCTGATTCAATGAACGAAAAAATGACGGAAATTATGGAATACCTTGAATCTGACAGACGCGGCAAAAACGAAGAATATTACCAGAACTGAATCAATAGCCCCGGGTAATTCCGGGGCTTAAACTATAAAAAAGGGTGATTATATGCCACCACTTTCTATTATGATAAAACCTGCCTCGGCTCTTTGTAATATGCGGTGTGAGTACTGCTTTTACCACGATGTTACCGACCACCGCGACGTTAAAAGCTTTGGTCTTATGAGTGAGGATACGGCAAAGAATCTTATTGAAAAAGCACTTGAGTTTGCCGACGGCGAAAGCATAGCTTTTGCTTTCCAGGGCGGTGAGCCTACCATAAGAGGAATTGATTTTTTCAGATATTTTGTAAAAACAGTTGACGAAAACAACAAAAAGGGAAGCAAGATTTATTACGGTCTGCAGACCAACGGAACATTACTTGATCCGCAATGGGCAACATTTTTCAAAAGGCACAATTTTTTAATCGGTCTTAGTCTTGACGGTGATTTTAAAAACAACTCTTTCAGGATTGACGAAAAAGGCAACAATGCATACTACAAAATAATAAAGGCGGCAGACCTTCTCACAAAGCATCAGGTTGATTTTAATATACTTACCGTTTTAACTGGCAGATGTGCCGAAAACATTGACGATATATTGAAATTCTTCAAAAAAAGAGGATTCAAATATTTACAGTTTATCCCCTGTCTCAGACCATTTGGCGACACAACTGAAAGCGAATTGTATATGACCCCCGAACAATACAAGCATTTCCTTATACACGGCTTCAATGCATATGTAAAGGACTATGTAAGGGATGAATATACAAGCATAAGATATTTTGATAATATAGTGCATCTTTATCTCGGTAATCCTACAGAGCAATGCGGAATATGCGGTCATTGTACGCATCAATTTGTAGCAGAGGGTAACGGAAATATTTACCCATGCGACTTTTACTGTACAGACGAATGGTTACTCGGCAATATAAACGAGCCAACCGAAAATTTTGACACTCTGGCACATTGCAAAAAGGCTACCGAATTTCTGAAGGAAAGCCTTTACCATAGTGATGAGTGCAAAAAATGTAAATATTATCCCCTCTGCCGTGCAGGTGGATGCAAACGTTCACGAGAGGACAGAAACTATTGCGAAAGCTACAAGGCGTTTTTTGACGCATGCCTCCCCTTGTTCAGAGTGTTTATAGCAGAGAAGAAATAAACAATTCGGAGACATTCAAAGGATTTATATTGGGGAACAATGAAACAAACGAGATTTCAAACAACAAATCATAATCAAACAAAAGTAAAGGACGGGTTTTCACCCGTCCTTTGTATTTTGGTATTTTCAGATTAATACTTATCCTTAATCTGTCTTGTGTTGGAATATGCACTGTAGGTGCTGCCGTAGTAGGCTCTTATTTTATAGGTGTAGGTTGTACCTTTCTTTGCGGTTTTATCGATATAAGAAAGGTTTGATACGCCTTTTTCTGTTACGAGCTTCTTCCAACTTCCGTTACCTGCCTTGCGGTAAATTACGTAACCACTTGCACCTGTGGTTTTTGTCCATTTAAGTGTAATACCACTTCTTGTGCTTGTTGGCACTTTCAATGCTGGGTCTGCAAGGCATTTGATTGACTTTGTTGTCTTGCAAACTGCACCAAGACCTGCTTCATTTATCGCTCTCACGGAGTAATAGTAAACTGTACCACTCTTTGCGGTTTTATCGGTAAAGTAAGCTTTACTTGTTTCTCCAAGCACCTTCCAACCACTGCTCTTTGTTTTGCGGTATACTCTATAGGAATCTGCACCGCTTGTTTTTGACCAGTATACCCTTACACCTGTATCTACATTTGCCACCTTTGTAAGTGTAACTGCACCGCATTTAAGTTGTTTGATTGTTGCAGTTTCAAGGATTTCGCCACAAACAGTACATTCCTTGTGCTGCACACCATTATAGTTAACTGTAACTTTTTGATCAACAATCCAACCTGATGAAGTATGACCTTTTGCACTAACGTAATCACCAATATAAGCATCTCCACACTCGCAAGTGTAAGTTGTATACCCTTGTTCGTGGCAAGTTGGTGCTGTTATAACAGCTTCATAGTTATGACCAATATCCTTTGCAATTGTTTCGGTATAACTATAACCACAGCTACAAGTATATGTCAATATACCTGTTTCAGTATGTGTAGCAGGTTTAGTTATTCTTACTGTATATGTATGTTCATGACCTGATGTCCACAAGCGGGGTGCATTAACCAACTCTGGATATGGATAATCTGCATCCCCTGCCATTGTCCATACTGTGGCAAAATCCCATTGCTCATAAGCCGTAATTCTTTTTAACTGGTCTTCGCTTTTTGGTATACCAACAGTGCATGTCGGATTCTCCACTCCAGCATCAAGATAGTAACAAAAATCATTGTATCGGGGAGTGGAACCAAAGCATCCGCCAAAATCGGTTTTTGCAGTAATCTTACCAACAGAATAGCAGTGTATTGTATGTGAATAATTATAGCACGGGTAACCGGCAACGCCTCCGACAAGAGAAACACCACTTACATTTCCGGAATTATAGCAACATTCGATATATCGTCTGTTTTTTGGAGAGAAAAATTGACCTACAACTCCACCAACATTACTACCATCTGCTATTACATCTCCGCTATTAGAACAAAACTTTACATCGGCATCATACGAAAAACCTACAACACCGCCTACATCTTTTTTACCTTTAATTTGGGCACTGTTAACACAATTTTCCACACAACTGTTTGATATTTCACCAACAATACCACCGACATAATTTCCGCCTGTTATACTTCCGTTTTCTAATGCTATATTTTTGACAATGGCACTATCAATATAGCCGAACAAACCCATATAATCTTGCTCGGTATCATTAATATAAAGATTTGATATTTTGTATCCGTTACCGTCAAAAATACCGGTGAAATTGGTTGACGGTGTGCCTATAGGCTCCCAGCCTTTTCCGCTATTATAAAATGTGCCACCTTTAACAAAATCTGAATCCTCAAAAACTATGTCATTCATCAATATGTATTTACCCGACATATTTAATCTGACATAATCAAGATCATCTTTAGTATATACACCAACATACCCTTCGGGTACTTCGGTAAGGTGTTCCGAGGTTTCGGTTCCTTCGGCTAAACCAATAACCTGAAAGAAACCTAAACACATAAATAATGCTAAAGAGATTGATAAAATTCTTTTTGCAAGTGTCATTCCCAAAATCCCCCTAAAAACATATTGAAACAACATTTCAATTTATATTACCATAATTTTACAGAATATTCAATTATAGAAAGATGGTACAATTAACAAAAAGAACATCTTTGTTTTGTACATAAAAATGGTCTCTTCTTTAAAGAAGAGACCACGTTTTTATTTACGATTATCTGTACTATTATATTTATTACATTCACGAAAGTTTAATAATCATTAATATATCATTCATAGTTTTCCCATATATCTTCTGAATAAACCTCGATATCGGAGATACATACATCTTCGTATTCTGTGCCTGCTTCTGCTTCAAGAATTTTAATGGTGAAGCTGCTGCATTCCATAGGTTCTCTTCCATTAAAAGCACCAATCGGAGTCCATCCTATGTAAGAATTAAAAAGAAAAACTTTTTGTGGTTCAGTACCATTGTTATAATCTATTTCTACTTCTACAGCTTTACCATTCTTTTTGAAAAGTTCTTCACTACCGCTATGTCCATTACGAATATATATATGTTTGATAGTTGTTTTTTTGCCTAAATCAACAGTAAGTGTTGTACCTTCACCAAGACCGTCTTCACCTTCGCTCCAGACTGTTGCAGGATTTCTGTCAATAAGATTTTTTGTATCATAGGTTTTTCCGTTACCGGGAGCCAATGTACTTGATGCAGTAACTGTAATGGGTAAACATTTATAGATTTTTTCCGGAATAGTATCTTTTGATTTATATTCGCTTACATCAACATCAACTCTGTCTGCTTCCCCGAACCCTGCAATAGTATTCTCGTCGATGAACACCATATGTCCACCATAATCGCCCAAACCTTCGGCTTTTAATTCTCCGTCCTTCGAAATAACACAAATACCATGACCATCAAAACCACTAACATAAACGTTCTCTTCATCCAGAAGAATATCAGCATAACCTGTGTCATTGACACACCAAGCTTCTTTACCTGTTTTCTTGTCTATTGCTATAGTAGAGCTATAAAAATTTTCATCTGGCACGGTTCTGCATATTGAAATATATACATTGTTTTCATCAAATTCCATTAAATTCGAGCCATCACCAAACTGACCGCCTGTTTGAATTGTTGTTTCGTATACCCATTGTTCAACATCATTTTTAAAACAATGTAAAAAATAAGCACAATTGTAATGTGTTTCATAATTTTCCAAAGCTTTTTTAGTAACCTTATAAACTACAGAGCCATCTTCAATTGTTGTATCAACGAATTCGGAGCTCCTTTTTGAATCATCTTTGATTTCTTCTGCTTTAGCCTCTGTTTCAACATCACTTTCGGTTGGTGTTGTTGTATCTTTTTGGTTACCGCAACCTGCAAGTGTAAACAATGAAGCTGAAATGATGCATACACAAAGAATAGCCGCTATTAATTTTTTGATATTCATAAAATTCCTCCTATACTTTATCAGTTCATCCTTTTACAATTAATCATTGTAAAATTATATTACCATAATTTGCCATAATGTTCAATGCAATTTAAACGACAGACTCGCTAAAAAAGAGCATATGTTTTTGTACAAAAAGACCGCATAAATGCGGACACTACTGTTTCGCAAAGGTTAATAAATAAAAACACTACCCCAAGGTAGTGTTTTTTGATTATGGTTATTGGTCTGTCGGGTAATTTTACACCAACAATGGCACCCTTCATCACGAAGGCTTTGCGGGGTCAAATTTTCTTTCAATCTCATAGGAAACAGTATCCTGATAATGCCACCATTCTTCAGAATATGGTTGAAAGCCGTTTTTCTTCATAGTATTGTAAAGGAGTTCTGCGTTCTTTCTTACCACCGGTAAATCATCACTGAAGTCTGTGTTAGCATCATCTGAAAAATCATCAAACTTTGTTGGCATTTTAAGGAGCCTGCCTGTTTCAAGGTCACAAAGTGTAACATCAACAGTATTGCCTCGACAATGAGGTGGGCTTCCATCTGGATGTGCCACGTAGTTGGGGTTAGGACAAAAATCCCACAAGGTTCGTTGAGCTGATACGGGACGGAAAGCATCCCATATTACAAGACCAACGCCATGCTCTGCCAAATCCGCTTGAACAGCCTCAAGTTTTTTTAATGTGCCATAGCGAATATACGCATCTTCAAATTCGTACATAACCTCTTTTGTAAAATTGTTTTCTGTAGCGTATGCAAGCTCCTGACGGATTGTTGGGGCATAATCTACAATTTTCACAAAATCATCGTCATCCAATTCTTCGCGAGGCTTGGTTTCTGCCTGTCCTTCAGTGATAACCTCTGCGGTTATTTCTTGAGCAGTAGTTATTTCTTCCTTTATCGTAGCATCTTCTATGGTAGTAGCCTCAGTATTCTTTTCAGGCTTTTGCACCTTTATTTTTGTACTTGCTCTGCCTATAAAAATGCCAAATATAAATGTAATCGTACAAGCAACAGCCACAATCAATATTGTATAAATAAACTTTTTATCTACCGGCTTTTTCTCTGCAGGCTTTTTGTTAACGCCCTCCTTGAATTCCGGAGTTTTTGCTGTAGTTTTTTTATCCGAGCTCATAATACCCTCCCCGATACCTGACTAATTCTTTTCTATATAATACACACCGTTTATATATACAAGGCAGCTCTTATAGATTTTATCAGGAATTCTTTGATTTATATGCACTTATATCAATGTCATATTTTTCAGAGTCATTGACCATTGAAATAGTATTCTCGTCAACGAAACTCAAACTACCACCAGCGTCCCCTAATAATTTTTCGGCTTTCACTTCTCCATCCTTTGAAATAATATAAAGACCTCCGCTATAAAGACCGGAAACATATACGTTCTCATCATCTAAAAGTATATCAAAACAAGCGGTATTGTTAACACACCAAACCTCTTCACCCGTCTTTTTATCTATAGCGATTGTGGAGCATGAAATATTTTCTGAAAGCAAATAATTTTTGTTGATTGAAATATATACTTTTCCATCATCAAACACAAGATTATTTGTACCGTCACCACCACTGGCACTGAACTGTGTTTTGTACACCCATTGTTCAACGTCATTTTTAAAACAATGAATCGAAAGTTCTGCCAATGAACTATCATCGTCAACTAATTTTTTTGTTGTTTTGTATACAACAGAGCCATCTTCAACTGTTGTATCAACAAATTCGGATATCCATTTGGAATCATCTTTGATTTCTTCTGTTTTAGCCTCTGTTTCAACATCACTTTCGGTTGGTGTTGTTGCATCTTTTTGGTTACCGCAACCTGCAAGTGTAAACAAAGAAGCAGAAATGATGCACACACAAACAATAGCCGCTATTAATTTTTTGATATTCATAAAATTCCTCCTAAACTTTATCAGTTTATCCTTTTACAATTAATCATTGTAAAATTATATTACCATAATTTTACAGAATATTTAAATAGCATTAATCAACAAAAAACATTCTCTCGTTTTGTGCAAGAAAAAACCGCCCTTCAATGAGGGCGGTTATCTGTTGATAAGTATTAATACTTATCCTTAATCTGTCTTGTATTTGAATATGCACTATAGGTTTTGCCGTAATAAGCTCTTATTTTGTAGGTATATGTTGTACCCTTATTTGCGGTTTTGTCGATATATGAAAGGTTTGATACACCCTTTTCGGTTACGAGCTTTTTGTAGCTTCCGTTACCTGCCTTGCGGTAGATAATATAGCCACTTGCACCTGCAGTTTTTGTCCATTTAAGTGTAATACCACTTCTTGAGCTTGTTGGTACTTTGAGTGTCGGGTCTGCAAGGCATTTGATTGATTTTGTTGTCTTGCATGTAGCACCGAGACCTGCTTCATTTATTGCTCTTACGGAGTAATAATAAACTGTACCACTCTTTGCGGTTGTATCGGTAAAGTAAGCTTTACTTGTTTCACCTATTTCTTTGTAGCTGCCACCCTTAACCTTGCGGTATACTCTGTAATAGTCAGCACCTTCAACTTTTGTCCACTCAACTTTCACACCGTCTATTACATTAAAGACTTTTGAAAGTGTAACCTCACTACATTTAAGCTGAGGAATTGATTCTATATTAAGCAATTCGTTACAATCAGAGCATCTTTGATATCTTATACCATTGGATGAACTGCTTGCTTCCCAATAAACCACCCATTCATCAGCTTTGTGCCCTGTGCTTTGAATAATTGCATACTCGATTATTGTACCACAATGTATACATTCTTTATGCTCGGAGCCTGATGTTGTGCAGGTTGGGTTAGAATCAACTATCCAAGATGAGGATATATGCTGACCTGCAGCTTCAATAACAGTTACATCTGTTCTATCTCCGCAATTTATACAGTGATGAGATTTACTACCGTTACTTGCACAAGTTGGTGCAACATCAATTGTCCATTCAGTTGAATAAACGTGATCAATATTAGGTATAATCTCACTTTCAAGATTACGAGAACAATAGATACACTTTTTAATTTTATGTCCGTTGTAATAACATGTGGCAGGATATTCTATTATCCAATCAGAAGAAACATGGTCAACCTTTTTAATCGATTCCGTATTTTCATAGCCACAACTACATGTAGCTGTTTTTTCACCATTATTTTGGCACGTAGGCTCGGTAGTTACAGTAAATTCGCTATAATGAGTTTCCCATTCATCGTCGGATATTCCATAATGAATACGAGCATTTGTCAAATAAGAATTGTTGGCCGCAACTGAAATACTATTCCATTGCTCCTGTGTACCTTCGTAATATACATCGACAATTCCACTACATCTATTAAAGGCATTGTTACTAATTGTTTTTATGTTTAATGGAACATAAACTGATTTAATATTACTATTACCTTCGAACAATTTGCTCGGTATATTCGAAATTCCTTTACTTAAAACTAAATAACGAAAACTAATGTATTGAAAAGCATCCTCAGAAAAAGTTTTAACAGAATCAGGAATAACATAGGTTTCTGTTAGCTTAGCTGACGGATATTTAATAAGAAGGGTTTTGTCCTTATTATATAACACACCATCAACAGAAGTAAAATTACTATTGTTTTCATCCACTTCAATTGAAGCAAGTTTTCCACAGTCTTCAAAAACACAGGCATCCAATATTTTTAAGCTACGCGGTAAAGAAACAGACGTAAGTTTATTGCAATATTCAAAAACTCGAGACCCTATACTTATTACACTATCCGGGATTGTTATTGATTCAAGGCTTGAACAACGCGAGAAAGCATAATGATCTATACTTTTTACGCTATTAGGAATTGTAATTGATGTGAGGCTTGTGCACATATAGAAAGCCTCATAGCCTATGCTTGTTACACCACCGCCAATTGTAGCTGATGCAAGACTTGTGCAATTATAGAAAGTATAGTCATCTATACTTGTTACGCTATCAGGGATTGTGATTGATGTAAGGCTTGTGCAACCTCTGAAAGCAGAATCACCTATACTTGTTACACTATCACCGATTGTAACTGATGTTAGACTTTTACATAGATAGAATGCAGAATCACCTATACTTGTTACGCTATTAGGGATTGTGATTGATATAAGGCTTGTGCAATTATAGAAAGCAGAATCACCTATACTTGTTACACTATCGGGAATTGTAATTCTTATAAGGCTGAGACAAAAAGAGAAGGCAGATTCACCTATATTTTTCACATTATTACCTATTGAAACAGAAACAAGATTATCACAATTAGAGAAAGCGTAATCCCCCAAATTCGTTACACTGTCGGGAATTACTACAGTCATAAGATTATCACAGTTATACAAAACATAATTCCTTAAATCTGTTACACTGTCAGGAATAACGATATCTGTTACTAATTCACCATTGATGTATAAATTTTTTGCATAATACAATGGATTTGCATCAAAATCCGCAAACTCAATATTACACCATTTTGCTAAATCGGTTATATATACTGCATTAAGGCTTGTGCAATTATAGAAAGCCTCATCGCCTATACTTGTAACACTATCGGGAATTGCAACTGATGTAAGGCTTGTGCAACCCGAAAAAACAGCGTAGCCTATGCTTGTTACACTATCGGGGATAACAATGTCTGTTGCTAATTCACCATTAATATATAAATTTTTTGCAAGCAACAATGGATTTGAAAAATAAGTATTAAACTTAATATTACACCATTTTGCTAAATCAGTTATATATACTGCATTAAGGCTTGTGCAACCTGAGAAAGCACCCCAATCTATATTTGTTACACCATCACCGATTGTAACTGATGTTAGACTTGTACAATTAGAGAATGCAGAATCACCTATAGTTGTTACACTATCAGGTATTGTAACTGATGTAAGGCTTGTGCAATTATTGAAAGCACTCCAACTTATATTTGTTAGACTATCAGGTATTGCAACAGATGTAAGGCTTGTGCAATTATAAAAGGCCTCACCGCCTATACTTGTTACAGGCATGTCATCATATGTTGAAGGAATAACAATTTCACCGGTTGCTGAACTATTACAGTCTGTTACCGAGTAGGACATACCATCTGCATTCAGTTTAAAGGTTAAATCACTCACACTTGCAGCTTTTGCTTCAACCGCAAAAAGCCCACTAAACTCAACCTTACTAAGCCCTACATATGCAGAGCTTAAAATGAATGTTAATGCAAGAAGTAAGGATAAACCACTTTTGAAAATCTTTTTCATAACAATATCACCTGAAAGTATATAAAAATAATATTACACTTTATATTACCATAATTTTACAGAATATTTAATAGCACTAATCCACAAAAAACAATTGAACTTTTTGTGCAAGAAAAAACCGCCCCTAAGGGAGCGTAAATTAGGGATTTATTAGGTTTTAATAAAATATTTTCCGTTAATACTTTATGGAAAATCACCGTAAGGCGTCAGCCTTGCGGTGATTTTATCATTTCGTCTAAACGAAAACTATTTAAATTAAAACTGCTTTGCACCTTAAATCTTTTAAATTCAGATGCAGAGCAAGACACAAATGTGCAGAAACCCTGACGG
>JAZRLZ010000038.1:0-44633 GCA_045647125.1 Acutalibacteraceae bacterium
CATTTGTTGCAGAAGCAATTATTCAAAATTTGAGTATGGGTGCTTATGTTGATATTACGGATATTAAAAATAACTTTAAGTACAAACACTTTAAAAGCATTGTTTTAAAGTATTGTGAGAAGTATGGGATTAAGTGAGGTATTAAATAAAATTTATCCTAACGGGTGTAGTTGTGTTTTTAGAGAATAGATAAGAACAAATAAAGAATAGATAATAACCCAAACAAAAAAAGACACCCTGTTAGGTGTCTTTTTTGTTTGGCGGAGAAGGAGAGACTCGCAAGGCTCTGCCTTGCTTTGCTTCGCAAAACCGATTGTGTTCGGCTTCGCCGAGTTGAGTTCGAGTCTCTCCCCTATCTTGAACAAAAAAATAAACCCTACACAACACTGTGGTTGTACAGGATTTATTTTGGCGGAGAAGGAGAGACTCGAACTCTCGCGCCGGTTTCCCGACCTACGCCCTTAGCAGGGGCGCCTCGTCACCAACTTGAGTACTTCTGCATTGGTAACAAAATTTGTTTATTATTCCTGAAATGCTGCAGTAAAACTGCAGCATCAGGTACTTGGCGCAGAGAGTGGGATTCGAACCCACGGTACGTTGCCGTACGACGGTTTTCAAGACCGTTCCGTTATAACCACTTCGGTATCTCTGCATTTGATAGCCTTGATATAATATCACACAGAAAATGAATTGTCAACATCTTTTGTGTAATATTTTCAAAAATTTTCAGTTGGCAGAAAATGTTGATTTTTTCCTACTTTATGTTTTGTCTTATGCGATTTTCATATATTTTATATCATTGAACATAATATTTTTACTATAAACGGATATTTTTTTCGTTATAGTTGATTTTGACCTTTTTTTAGTGTAAAATGTGTAACCATATTGGTTTAATAACTATATTTTCAATTATTTTTTGGAGGATTTGTATGAATTACAAGCTTACAAAGAAACAAGCGAAAGAAATGCTCGAAAATAAACTTCTGCATTACTTCGGCATTACTACCGAGAATGCTACCTATGAGCAGTTCTATAAAGCTATTGCTATGATTACCCGTGATATGATGGCATCAACACGTGCCCAGCTTTCCAAAGAGGCTGATGAAAAAGGGAAAAAGCGTGTTTGTTACCTTTCTATGGAATTTCTTATGGGTCGTTCACTTAAGAACACTCTTTTCAACCTTAACCTTACAAAAACCTTTGCAGGTGTGCTTAAGGATTATGGCATAAAGCTTGAAAATCTTTATGAATGTGAGCCTGATGCAGGTCTTGGTAACGGTGGCCTCGGCAGACTTGCCGCTTGCTACCTTGACGGTCTTGCAACCCAGGTTTATCCTGCTCGCGGTTACTCTATTTTATATGAGTATGGCATTTTCCGTCAGAAACTTGTTGAGGGTAGACAGACTGAATTGCCCGACAACTGGCTTCCCGGCGGCGAGGTGTGGCTTGCTCCTCGCGAAAGTAGTGCAGTTAATGTGTGCTTTGAGGGTCACGTCAAAGAGGTTTGGGATAATCACTACCACCACGTAGAAATTGAAGACGGTAACGTTATTCAGGCGGTGCCTTACGATATGTTTGTTGCAGGTAAGGACGGCAAGGGTATCAGCGTTTTGCGTCTTTGGAGTGCCAAAGCTCCCGAGTTTGATATGAAGTCCTTTAATCAGGGTGACTTTATGCGTTCTATGGAGCGTCAGGCTATGGCAGAGGTTATCAGCAAGGTGCTTTATCCTATGGATAATCACCCCGAGGGTAAATCCTTAAGGCTCCGTCAGCAGTATTTCCTCGTTTCTGCCTCTGTTCAGGATATTGTTCGTCATCACCTTCGTGAATATGGCACCATCGAAAACCTTCCTGAGAAAATTGCTATCCACATTAATGATACTCATCCTACAATGGCAATACCCGAGCTTATGCGCATACTTCTTGATGAATGCGGCTACGGTTGGGATGATGCTTGGCGAATCGTAACAAATACTATGGCTTATACTAACCATACTGTTATGAGTGAGGCACTTGAATGTTGGAATGTTGAACTTGTTAAACGCCTTATTCCCCGTATTTATGATATTATCAAGGAAATTGATAACCGTTTCCGCGCATTTGTGTGGGAAAGCACTCACGATGCGGATTACGTTGAGCGTACCGCTATTATCTGTGGTGATGCTGTTCGTATGGCTAACCTTTGTGTGGCAACTTGTCACAGTGTAAACGGTGTGTCCGCACTTCACAGTCAGATACTTAAGGATTCACTCTTCAACGATTTCTATAAGCTTATGCCTCATAAGTTTACAAACGTAACAAACGGTATTGCTCACAGACGTTGGCTCTGTCAGGCAAACCCACGCCTTACAGACTATATTACAAAGCTTCTCGGTGACGATAAGTTCGTTTATGATGCCGAAAATCTTTCAAGACTTGCAGAATATAAGGATGATCCTGCCGTTCTTGAAAAAATCGGTGAAATCAAAAAGGCAAATAAAAACGATTTTGCAAAGCACATACTGAAAACTACAGGTGTTAAACTTAATACTGATTCTATATTCGATGTTCAGGTTAAACGACTCCACGAATACAAGCGTCAGCACCTTAATGCACTTAACATTATTTCTGAATACCTTGCAATCAAAGAAAATCCCGATGGTGATTTTGTGCCGCATACCTTTATATTTGGTGCAAAGGCAGCCCCCGGTTACTACGTTGCACAACGTATTATCAGTATGCTTCTTGCTATCAGTGAGATGATAGATAAGGATCCCGATATCCGTGGCAGACTCAAGGTTTTATACGTTGAAGATTATAACGTTACCAATGCCGAGAGGCTTATGCCTGCGGCAGATGTTTCGGAGCAGATTTCTCTTGCAGGTAAAGAGGCAAGCGGCACAGGTAATATGAAGCTTATGATGAATGGTGCGCTTACAATTGGTACACTTGACGGTGCTAATGTTGAAATTCATGAAGCGGTAGGGGACGACAATATGTTCCTTTTCGGTATGCGTACCGAGGAAGTTAATGCCCTGAGAAATGAAGGCTACAATCCCTTGAATTATTACAATAATAATGAAGAGCTTCGTAAGGTTATCGATTTTATTGCTCATGGCGGAATTGACGGCAAGGATTTCTCTGATATCACAGGCTCACTTTTGCATCACGATCCCTTTATGGTTCTTGCGGATTTTGCCGATTATCATAAGGCTCAGCAGAAAATAAAAGAAACATTTAAAGATAAGGAAAAATGGAACCGTATGTCACTTATGAATATAGCACTTTCAGGTAGGTTTGCAGCCGACCGTGCTATTAACGAATATGCAAAGAATATATGGAATACACAAAAAATGATGTAATTTTTCGGCTTTTTGACGAAAATAGACTTTTGTGTAATATTTGCATAAAAATTTGCTTGACTTTTTTGACAGTTTGCGGTAATCTAAAGATATTGAAAAAGAATGTTATGCTGTGTCTATAGGCATAGTATAGTGAAAGGGGTATTTTACCAATGAAAAACTCTGATATGAAGGTTATTGCTATCATCCTTAGTATAGCACTTTTCTTCACAATCGTTACAAGCAACGTTGTATCAATTGCTTCTGTTGTTATGCTCGCAGGTGGCGGCATTGGCTCTTCTGAAGTTATTGAAGAGGGCGGCGCAGGTGATGCAGGTGCAGTTACACCTTCAGGCACACCTTCAAGCACTCCTTCAGGTAGTACTTCAAGTTCATCTTCAAGCACACCTTCAAGCTCAACTTCAAGCTCATCATCAAGCTCATCAAGCTCATCATCAAGCACTCCTTCAGGTGGTTCTTCAACAACACCTTCAGGTTCAACAGATGCAGGTGATTCAGGTTCAACATCAACAGGTCCTGTTGATGCAGCAGCTCTTAAAGAGTATCAGGACGCTGTAGCAGCAATTAGAGATCAGGGTGCAGCTGGTTACAAGAAGATCGGTTGGCAGAAGCCTCTCAAGATTGAGGGTCTCGGTCTTCTCGATAGCGTTGTTGTTCCTATTCTTGAAAAATTCATGACAACAGAGGACGAAGCAGAAGTTAAGGATAACGCAAAGGGTTCAGAAGATGCTACGAATCGTTTACCTGTAAGTAACTGTTCAGAAGGTTCAGTTGCTTCTTGTAAGAAGGAAGGTAACATAATCACTATCGTTATGAAGGATCAGGTTAACCCCTCATATACAGATACAGATGGTATCGGCGTTATGTCTAAGGAATTCCTTGACTACAAGGACGTTGAAAAGACAGTTGTAGAAGATCCTACAGTTTCTAAGGTTGTTAAGAGCCTTGAAGGACAGATTGAATACAA
Source organism: Acutalibacteraceae bacterium (assembly GCA_045647125.1). GTDB lineage: Bacteria > Bacillota > Clostridia > Oscillospirales > Acutalibacteraceae > DTU089. The sequence continues at coordinate 4,309 of JAZRLZ010000038.1, forward strand.
GGCATACACAATCACAGCTGAAATGACAGCAGATGGTAAGTTTGTAAGCATTACTCACTATGGTATCGGTTACATCACAGCTAACCTTAATGGTTCAATCAATGCTAATGGTGAACTTGAGTTCAATGCTAAGTACACAGACTTCGTGTATTAATTATTAATACATAATTCGAACCGACTCCTTTGGGGGTCGGTTTTTATTTGTAAAAACTCTTTTGTAATTGTTACTATATTGTTAAATCGGTTGACTTTTTTGGGGTTTTAGGCTAATCTATAAATATGTATTATATATTGAATGAGGTTATCTGATGAAAAAGAAAAACAAAGGCACAGGTTATATTGTGGGTACTACCGTCTTATGTATTTTACTTGCGGTAAGTATCTTTCTTTCTCTTGTTGTGGTTGGTGTTGTAGCTGAAGCGGAAAGGGATAAAAAAGCCCCTGCAGCACCCGTTACGGAAACTGTTGTTAATGCAGATGGTTCTGTTGATGTTTTTTATTACGAGAATACTACACAGGGTCAGGACAATCAGCAGACGGTTGTTACTAACCCGTCTGTTACAAACGGTGGCGTAACAAACAATGCTTCCTCAAATAATACGGTTACACAGCCCGGTAACACCAATAATAAGGCTAATCCGCTTTTATCTACAAATAAAACGAAGGATGATATTGTTAAAATATATGCCGACCTTATGAATAAAGCAAAGGCAGATGCTCCTGCCTTCAAAAAGGTGGAATATCAGGAACTTCCTGACGGACCCGAAAATCGTGTTATGGCGGAAGGTAGTGCAGAAGCAGGTGATGCCGCTGTTAACAAGATGCTTGATTTCGTTACCGACCTTGGCGTATTTGTACCCGAAAAAGATGCAAGAGCAAACCCTTATGTTCATGCTAAGGGTGATGCTGATATGTCACGTTTTCCTGTATTTGATAGACCGAAGGGCTCTTACCTTACCGACGGTAACGGTATAGATACATTTGAGTATAAGCTATTGGATAACGGCAATGTTAGGATGAAGTTCGTTCTTGTTGAAGAGGATAATCCCGAGCCCGTTGCAGAGAATTCTGATGTAGCACCAAGCTATACCGGTGCAGTTTTTTCACCAATGTCCAAGGCACGTATTGACGGCACGGTTTATCATCCTATTGTTACGGTTTTTGCAAAGGATATAAAATACTCGTTGAGATATCACGATTGTGCGGTTGTTGTGGAGTTTAACCCACATACACGTGAAATAACCTATCTTGAACATCTTGCAAACGTGAGCATCAAGGGTTCCGGTGATGTTGTAAGTATCGGCAAGGTTGGTCTTGAACGCCAGGAGCTTATAAGTCACGTTTACATTACAGATATTCAGTATTGATTATATAACCACATCATTGAGAAGATCTTTGTGATGTGGTTATTTTTATTGTATTTTGTTGTTATGTATGTTAAAATAAGTTATATAGCTTATTAAGGGGGATAATATGGCTTTTAAAATAGCGTTAGTGATATGTTGTGCTTTGGAATTTTTGTTTGTTCCGATGTTTTTGAAGGCACAATGGCCTAATGCAACGAAAAAATCACTGTTGCTTAAAATGATATGTGCTTCGCTTTTTGTTGCGGTTGGTGTGCTTTCTATGTATGTATCGAATAATTTTTCTACATACGCTTTCACAATTGTGTTGGGGCTTGTTTTTGGGTGGATAGGTGATTTCTTCCTTCATGTGAGCTCGTCGGCTATAAGCTTTGGAATCGGTTTTACAAGCTTTTTGATTGGCCATATAGTTTATATAGTGGGATACATTAATGCTGTTAAGGTATTATCCCAGGGACATAAAGCTTTTAATATTGTGGAATTATCCATTTTGGTTGCACTACTAATTGTTATTATTTTACTTGGAAAAATAGTAATGAAGGTCAATATGGGCAGTACGTTTAATAAAATAAGTATGTATTCTTATTTGGGTGTGCTTCTTACTATGCTTATAAAAGCAACCTCCCTTGGTATAAGTTATATACAGACGGGTGTATCCGATGGTATATGGGCTTTGGCTGTTTTGTTTTTTGGTGCACTTTGCTTTATGTTGTCGGACGTTTCCTTGGGAATAATAATGTTTGGTGGTCAGCGTAAAAACTATCCCCTTAAAAAGTTTAATCTTATAACATATTTTGTGGCTCAGGTTTTGCTTGGCCTTTCGGTTTTATTTATTAATGCTTAAGAGGTGCTTTATGAAAAGGTTTATTGCATTGGTTTTGTGTGTTATACCCTTGCTTACCCTTGTGCTTCCGGTTTCCGCTGCTAAAGCAGAAACGGAGGAGAAAATCGAGCTTGAAATTGATGTTAACAGACGTTATACTGATATTTCTGATATGGATGAGGGAAATGAAATATATTTCGAGGACTCCTTTGCAGATGCCAAAATAAAAGAAAGCAACAAGATGATATATATAGCTATTCTTTGTGTTTTGCTTGTTGTTGCAATAATTGTTCTGGTTGTATCATTGCGACGTGTTCCTAAGGAAGATGACCCTGAAGAGAGAAAAGAGGATAAGAATTCCTCTAAAAAGAAATCTGCTCTCGAGCTTGAAGAAAAACCAGAGGAAGATATTAAGGATAAAACAGAAGAATAATATGAGAAGAATTTTGAGCCGTACACGTGCGGCGGTTGATGATTACAAAATGATACAAAGCGGTGATAAAATTGCTGTTGGTGTTTCCGGCGGTAAGGATTCGCTTATGCTTTTAAAGATTTTGTGTGAGCTTAAACGTTTTTATCCTCAGGAGTTTTCCGTTGTGGCAATAACACTTGATATGCGGTTCGGTAAACAGGCAGGGGATTTTTCAAGAATCGAAGATATGTGCCGACAGTATGGTGTAGAATATGTTGTTGTACCTACGGATTTGTATGAAATTATATTTGAAGTCCGTAAGGAACAAAGCCCATGCTCCTTGTGTGCAAGGATGCGTCGTGGTATTCTGCACGATACGGCTAAATCATTGGGCTGTAACAAAATCGCATTGGGACACCATCTTGACGATGCGGCAGAAACCTTTATGATGAATTTACTTATTGAAAGCAGGGTTGGGTGTTTTGCCCCCGTAACGTACCTTTCAAGGCGAGATATAACTATGATAAGGCCACTTGTCTATATTCGCGAAAGGGAGATAGAAAGCGCTACAGAACGCCTTAATTTGCCTGTTGTAGAAAGTAAATGTCCCGCCAATGAAATGACTAAGAGGGAAGAGATTAAAGGGCTTATAAGAAGTCTTAGTGAGCAATACGGAGATGTGCCCGAAAGAATTATCGGTGCAATGCAACGTGGTAATATTGACCGTTGGCAGGTCGAAGAGTAAATCATAATAATAAAAGGCGTAGTGTTCTTTTCGGACACTACGCCTTTTGCGATTATATGGTTTTTATGAATTAATATCCTTCACCGTAGAATTCCTCAAAGTAACTGTATGGGTCAACCTGAGGCTCGGTCTCTTCGGGGATAACATTGTCACCCTTATCTTCAACAAGCTTGATTGTTACTGTAAAGGTGTTTGTAATTGAACCGTTTCTGCCTATACGAACAATATCAAGCTTAAGCTCATCACCTACACCTGCTTTTTCAATTGCTTCAAGGAGAATATCAGTTGTTTCCATTTCCTTGCCGTTTACACCTGTGATGATGTCGCCAACCTGAACGTCGTGGTTAGCAAGGTCGCTTGAATCTGCAATGGATGCAATAACAACGGAGCCGTAAGGAAGATCGTTTCTCCACGCAATTGCCGCATAGTTATAGTTGCTTGAAACCGGTGAGTAGGTAATGCCTAACATAGGTCTGTTGGAAACGTAGCCGTGTGCAACGATTTCCTTATAAACCTCAAGCATTGTTTCGGCAGGAACTGCAAAGCCCATACCCTCGTATTCTGTGCTTGAAATTTTTGAGGAGTTAAGACCTACAACTTGACCGTATTCGTTAACAAGTGCGCCGCCTGAGTTACCGGGGTTGATAGCAGCGTTGTGCTGTATGCAGGGTAAATCATAAGAGCTGTTTGATGTGGGTACGGGTCTGTCAATGGCACTGATCATACCGCTTGTAAATGAGCCGAAGAATTCTGTACCGCCCGGGTTACCGATAGCATAAACAGATTGACCAACCTTAAGCTTGCTTGAATCACCGAAGGTTGCTGCGGGGAGACCGGTCTTTTTAACACGAAGCACACCGATATCGGTTTTTGCATCAAGACCTACAATTGTTGCATCAATATCAGTATCATCGGCAAACTGTACCTGGATTTCGATGTTTGAACCTGCAATAACGTGTGCGGCAGTCATAATGTAAGTGTATGTGCCGTTTTTGTCTTCACCTATAATTATACCTGAGCCTTCACCTGCTGCCTGAGCTTGCGAGTACACAAGTATACCAACGTTGATATCCTTGACTGCGTCATAAATCTGCTCGGGAGTCATAGGGCCTTTGCCATTGTATTCCTCGTATTCATAGGGGGATTTCTCAACCTTTGGTTCTGCACCACTTCCGGTTGTTTCTTCCTTATCATCTTTGTCTGCAATAATGTTGGAACCGTTACTTGCTTTATCTGAAAATGTTAAGCCGATGGCAATTGAAGAAAAAACAATACTGATGCAAATCAAAGCTATGAAAACTATTTTACCTGCAGAAGTCTTCTTCTTTGGTGTAGAAGGTGGTGTGGGTGCAGGTGCTGTGTATTGTGCCACGGGTCTTGCGGGTGCAGACTGCTCATAAGGGCTGCCGTAAGGTGCAGGGTTAAAAGGCGGCATAGGTCTGATAGGTGTTTCCATCCTTGGTGGATCAACAGGCTCCTGAGGTGGAGCAACAGGTTCCTGAGGTGGAGCAACAGGTTCCTGAGGTGGAGCAATAGGTTCCTGAGGTGGAGCAACAGGCTCCTGAGGTGGAACTTGGGGGTTATTGAGATTGAAATTATCGTCCATTGGAATTCCTCCGTTTCTGCTGTGAAGCAGGAGTTATGAATAATTATTTTATTTATTATTTAGGTAATTTGACTGTAAAACGAGTGTATTCGTTTTCTCGGCTTTCTACGGTAACAGTACCGTTATGCAGGTTAACTATGCTTTTTATGAGGAAAAGTCCTAAGCCGGTACTTTTTACATCGGTGCTTCGTGATTGGTCAACCTTATAAAACCGGTCAAAAACTTTGTTGATATCCTTCTGTGGAATGCCTTTGCCCGTATTTGTAACGGAAAATGAGGAATAGTCTTTCAGATTTTTGACAGTTATTGTTATTTTTCCGCCTTCGTTTGTGAATTTAACCGCATTATCAATGAGGTTGTAAACAACCTGGTCAATCATGGCACTATCGCCACGGATTGTAACATCCTCCATATCATCAAAGCCAACTATTTCTATGTTTTTCTTGGAAATGAGTTGCTCAAATGCAAGACAGGTGGAAATAAGCTTTTTGTTAATACTTATACTGTCTATGGTCATATCCACATTGCCGGTTTCAATACGGGATATGTTAAGCATGGTTGTAACCATTTTTGAAAGACGGTCTATTTCCGAGGATACTATTTTAAGATAATACTCTTGCTTTTCCTGTGGTATTGTGCCGTCTAAAATACCGTTTATGAAGCCGCCTATAGTTGTCATAGGTGTTTTGAATTCGTGGGAAACGTTGGCAACAAAGCTCCGTCGTGACTCTTCCAGCTGTGCCAGAGAGTTGGCCATAGCATTAAACTGTGTTATAAGATGCGAAAGTTCATCGTTAGAGTCGATTTCCGGCACTCTGTAAGTAAAGTCACCGGCAGCGTAACAGCTTGTGGCGGTTTCCATATTACGGATTGGCTTTGCAAATTTACCTGTCATAATGTAAACAACAATGGTGATTATTACAAGTGAAATTGCTGCCGATAACGCAAACATAAAAAGTATACGCTGCATATATTCGGTTATAGCACCCGTAAGGGGTGTGGAAACAACACAAAAGCCGGTGAAGTTATTGTTTACGTAAAAAGGCTCCATTGAAATAGAGTGATAATTTTCATACACCGTGCCGAGAGTAGTGAATTCCGATACCTTGCCATGTTTGACCTGCTGAACAAAATAGTCGGGGATTTTGTATTTACTGTGTTCGTCGCATTTAAGGTCAGTAGTCAGCTTGAAGCCCTTTAGTGTTTCGGGGCAGATGATAACGTTGCCCTTTGGATCGCAGATGAAAACATCCGAACCTGTGGATTCTGCCATAAGTGTAACGTCCTTACAAAGTACAGTTATTGCACCTTCGGGGTTTTGGGTTAAGAAATCAGAGTTCATAAGCTCCTCGGTTGTATCCGAAAGGTATGTCGCATTACGCTTGGTTGTGTCAAGCACTTCCGTGGAAAGGAAGTTGGTTACAAAAACCATCAACGAAATACCGATGATAAAAAAGCTTATCAGAACGATGGATGAAAAAGCGAGGAAATATTTCAGAAAAAAGGTGCCCTTTTTTGTTTTTAAGGGGTTCATCAGATCACCTTTTATTTTGTTTCAAATTTGTAGCCGACGCCCCATACTGTTTTGAGCTCCCATTTGTCGGAAATGCCCTCAAGCTTTTCTCTTAAGCGTTTAACGTGAACGTCAACAGTACGTGAATCGCCGTAATATTCGAAGCCCCATACTTCATCAAGAAGCTGGTCACGTGTGTATACTCGGTTGGGGTTACTTGCAAGGTGGAATATAAGCTCAAGCTCCTTGGGGGGAGTATCAACAGGCTCACCGTCTACCTTTAACTCGTAATTTGTAAGGTTAATTGAAAGCTTGTCAAAGCTTACCTCTTTAGGAGTTTCGACGGGTGCGCTCTGTGAAACAACTCGCCTTAATACCGCTTTTATACGTGCAACAACCTCTTTCGTTTCAAAGGGTTTTGTAATATAGTCATCGGCACCTAATTCAAGGCCCAAAACCTTATCGAAGGTTTCGCCCTTTGCGGTAAGCATAATGATAGGTGTTTGTGAGGTTTTTCTTATTTCGCGACAAATCTGCCAGCCGTCCATACCCGGAAGCATAATGTCAAGAAGCACAAGATCAGGGTTAATTGAATTGAAAGCGTCTATAGCCTTTAATCCGTCTGTAATAACCTCTGCCTCGTATCCGTCTTTTTCAAGATAAAGTCGCAAAAGCTCACAAATGTTAATATCGTCATCAATAATAAGAATTTTTGCGTTTGACATATTAATCCTCCTTAGATTAACTATCGTATGGTGTAATTATATACCAATATTCTTACAAATATATGAACAATTTATAAAATAATTTTTATATAAATTATGGCAACAGGGCATTGTGTTTGCCTTGTTGCCATAAAATCAGTTTATCATATCAGGATTGTTTCTTTTTGGATTCTTTGGCTTCACGCTTCGCTTTTTTAGCAAGTTCTTTTTTGCGTCGGTTACGTACTGATTCGGGATCAGACTTCTTATCTTTTTTCTTGATAACAATAAGCGTGATAATTATACCTGCCAGGAGCAAACCGCAAATAGCAGACGAAATCACTATTATATTTTTTCGTGCTCCGGTGATTTCGGACTCCTCGCCGGTTGTTCCTTCGCCTGTGGGTGCCTCGGTTGTATCCATAAGTACCACCTGAATAATTCCGTCATCGGAAAGTACGTATTTGTAGCCCTCGGGCAACTGCTCGTGTGTACCCGCACTTACGATGTTGCCGTATTGGTCAACAAGCTGACCCTTGTCATTAAGGGAAAGTATTCTGCCTGCAAGATTGGAGGCGATTCCGTTAACGCCTGAAACCTGGGGTAAGATGCCTGAAACAGAGGGTAATGTAAGTATGATATTACCGTTTTCATCTGTAGCGTAGGTGTTACCTTCGGTTTCGCCGTAAGTGGGGATGATACCGGTAAGGTCGCTGTCCTCGGGTGGGGTAGTGCCCTGAATTATGTTGATTTTATATGTGGATTTGGCCTTCTGTTTGCTATTGAACTTGTAAACAGATTCGATTATAATGCTTTGAATACCTATATCGCGAAGCTCTACGGATGTGTACTGACCACCCACAACGTCTGTATCATTAATAGAAATACGCGCTGTACTCATAAGTGGTGTGGGATTAATAGATATCTTGGTGCGCTGATTATTGAGATAGACGTTGTATTCGTGTATATCGGAATAGAACTCGTTTTCAAGGTCGAATCTGTCTGTCTTTTTAAGCACAAGGTCAAAGCATTTTTCGTATGTGTAGCTGTTTGCTGAAATGGTAAGACCCGCATCCTGTGAGCCCATTTTCTGAAGCACGTAGTAGGGGATGCCTTGATTGCTTCTTGATTTTATAAGTGAATCGGGGTCGAGAGAAACTCTGTAATGAGTGCCTAACATAGCGGTGAGGTATTTTTGCCTTAATTCCTCTGTGGAGGCGGTTTCAGCATCAACTGCAAGTCCGTAATTACGTATAGTCATAATTGTAAGTCTGCGAAAAACCTCTTTTCGCGGCAAGGTTGTTATTTCCTGCATAGAAACGTAACCGTTTGTATAAAGTGCCATAAGCGAGGTGTAGTATACGTAATCCTCAAGGTTGGGTATTTGTGAAACACCGAAGTGTTTAGCAATAAATGCAAGAAGTGAATTCTGGTTGCCTGAAAGTGCAGTTATGTATAAAACCACCGCTTCCTCAAGGGGTGTGCCCTCAGGGATGGTGTAATGCTCACCTTTGTAAACATAGTAAAGGTCGTTGCGCATCATAGCATAAAGGGCACTTATAAGAAGCACCTTGTTGGTGTCAAGCTCATCCTCAGGTGTGATGACAATGCCTTGCATTCTCAACCAATCTGCTTTTGTTTCGTTGGAGGTTGTGGGTTCGGAAATAATGGTAAGCGCACCAACCTGATTAAGAAGATAAAGGTAAGCAGCTTTCTGTGAGTCATCATCGAGGGTGTAGGTTTTTACGCATTCCTGGACCTCTGCCTTAAAGGTGGGGGCATCTGTATTGTAGGGGTAGTCTGTAACGGGATGAAGTTCTGCTTCTGTAATAATGCCGCCTACTGAATACATATCCTCTTTGATAGCGAGTTTGCGTATCCATGAAGCATCGTTTTCTTCGTAAAGATACTGCGTGTTAACTCCGAGGTTTGTAGCATCGAATTTCGGTGCAAATTCTTTAGCAAAAGCAGACGGCACAAATGATGCGAGTATTACTGTTACCGATAACAAAACGGATATAAATCGTGTTGTTTTTTTCATAAAGCCGCCTCCTTTTCAAAAAGTGTATATCCTATGCATTATATCAAAAATTTGCTTTTTAGTCAATGATTATACAGAAAAACTGAATACTGTGGTTGTGGTATATTCTTCCTCGGGAAGGTATATGCAATTAGGCCATTCGGGATGGTTGGGTGAGTCGGGGTATACCTGGGTTTCAAGGCAGAACGCGGAACGCTGCTGCATAGGTAAATTGCCTTTACCTATGATTGTGCCGTCAAGGAAATTGCCTGTATAGAGCTGCACACCGGGAAGATCGGTTTTTACAACCATTGTTATACCGCTTTTGTCGCCTGTTGCGGTTGCAATTTTTTTGAGTGTACCGTCGAAATCTGCTATGCAGAAGTTATGGTCGTAGCCACGGCCGATTTCCAGCTGTTTGTGAGAAACTTCAATATCTCTGCCTATTGTTTTTGGGGTTGTGAAATCAAAGGGAGTGCCCACAACGGGGGTGAGCTCACCTGTGGGGATGCTCATTTCATCAATAGGGGTGAATTTATCAGCACTGATTTCAAGAGTGTGGTTGAGAATATCACCGCTGTCATAACCGTTGAGGTTGAAATAAGCGTGATTGGTAAGGTTGATAACAGTCTTTTTATCAGAAACTGCCTTATAATCAATGCGAAGATTGTTTTCATCGTCAAAGGTGTATACTACGCTTACATCAACGTTGCCGGGGAAACCCTCTGCACCATTGGGACTTGTGTAAGTGAACTTAACCGCATTATCACTTATTGCTTCTCCGTACCAGTGTGCAGAGCTGTATTCGCCACCACCATGGAGACAAGTGACGCCTTTTTCGTTTGGTGTTACTTTATATTCAATTCCGTCAATTGTGAATGTTCCGTTTTTGATTCTGTTGGCATATTGACCGACAACAACACCCTGATAATCACTACGGTTAATGTGGCCGTCAAGTGTATCATGTCCAACAAGCACGTCAATAGGTGTGTTGTTTTTATCGTTAATATAAAGCTTCTCTAATGTTGCACCTTTTTCTATAATATGAGCCTCATTGCCCTGTGAATTTTTTATAACAAAGCACATAACATCCTTGTTATTCATTACTCCGTAAACCTTTTTGCTGATAGCCATATAAATCGCCTCCAAAATTCTCTATTATAAATATACTTGCAATAATTCTTAAAGTCAAGGTAATAAGGTGTTGTTTGTTGACTTATGCGAATAAATTTACATTTTCTTCTTAATTCTTTAACAAATAGGCAATTTGTATTCATTGATTATTTACAATTAATATGATATTATATTAATATGCGGTAAACTGTTTATGGAGGGTAACGTATGGACTCGATTTTTGCTGCTATAGCTCCCGCAATGCGATACATAATGCTTGGTATAACTCTTTATGTTGTTGCACGGATGCTTCTTGCAATGTTTTTCAAAAAGACTACCGATCCCGTCAGGGCAAGGCTTATAAATACTGTAACTGATGAGGCTATTTCGCTTTATGAAAGGGAAACCTCTATCGGTAGGAATAAGAAGTGTGATATCGTTCTTCCTTTTGATACAATATCAAGGCTTCATGCCGTCATTGCTTTCAGAAATAAAGGTTTTGTTATATTCGATACCTTTTCAAAATCAGGGGTTTTTGTTAATGGTGAGCGTATTGATAAGAAGTGCTACATCAGTAACGGCGATATAATAAATGTCGGCGGCATTGACTATATGCTACACGAAGCCAAGTATAAGTTTATTAAAGACAAAAGTAGTTCTTTGGGTAGTCCCTCCTATGCTTTTACCCTTTTGCTTATAGGCTTTTTTAATATATGCTCAATGATGCTTAATTTAGAAAATGCAGGTGACAGCAGGGGACAGGTTGTTGCGGTTTATGTTGGCTATATTATTTTACAATGGGCGTATTTTGCTTTTGCAACCTATGCTTTAAGAATTCATAACTTTGAACTTGAAATGATAGCTTTTCAGTTTTCTTCCATAGGTCTTGCTATTGTGGGAAGTATGTATCCCGATGCTGTTCTTAAGCAGTTTTTGGCAGTATTCCTTGGGGTTGTTTGCTTCTGTGGTTTACTTCTTGTTTTACGCTTTGTTGATACTATGAAGGCGATCAGGTGGATTCTTGCAGGGCTTTCAATTGCGGTTTTAGGTGCAACTCTTGTGTTGGCGGAGTTTACAAATGGTGCAAAAAACTGGCTTTCTCTCGGCGGTATTTCTATACAACCGAGTGAACTTGTAAAGGTTGCCTTTATTTTTGCAGGTGCCGCCACTCTCGAAAAACTGCAGTCAATACGTAACCTTACGCTTTATATCATTTTTTCTGCGGTGTGTGTAGGAGAGCTTTTCCTTATGTACGATTTCGGAACTGCTCTTATATTCTTCTTTACATTCATAATTATTGCTTTTATGCGCTCGGGCGATATAAAAACACTTATGCTCGTGTGCTTTGTGGCGGCATTGGGTGCGGTGCTGATTCTTGTTTTCAGACCCTATGTTATGGATAGATTTTCCACATATCTTCACGTGTGGGAGTTTATGGATGAGGGTGGCTATCAGCAAACACGAACACTTATTTATTCTGCAAGCGGCGGACTTTTCGGTCTTGGTCTCGGTAATGGTGAATTGCGTGATATTTTTGCGGCGGCAGAGGACCTTGTGTTTGGTGTGGTTTGCGAGGAATTCGGTATTATTACGGGCTTCCTGATTCCCTTGACATATTGTACAATAGCCGTTTGGGCGGTTATCAATGCAAGAAAAACTAAGTCGGCATTCTATACAATTGCAGGTGTTGCGGCGATCGGTATGATGCTTTTCCAGAGTATGCTCAGCATATTCGGTATTACCGATTTGTTACCTCTTACGGGCGTAACTCTGCCATTTGTAAGTAAAGGTGGCTCAAGTATAATCAGTTGTTTTTGTCTGCTTGCTTATATCAAGAGCATTGATACACGCTCTTTTGCAAGCTTTAAGCCTGTTAAGGAGGTGGAGGAGCAATGAAAACTACTGCAAACCGCAGCTTTGTGCTGATTTTTCTTGTTGCGCTTGTTATAACGGGTATGGTTATTCTCGGTTGCCGTTTTACTCTTTACGGTGAGCAATGGGCAACTATGAGAGCAAACGAGCATCTTACAAAAGATGGTAGCTTTGTTGCCGCAGGTAACGTTGTTGACCGCAACGGTGAAATACTTGCTTACACCGAGGGGAATGACAGACATTATAATGAATCTGAAAGAATAAGACGCTCAACGCTTCACATTGTGGGTGATACCGAGGGTTATATTTCTTCGGGTGTGCAGACTGCCTACAAAACACAGCTTACGGGCTATAATCGTCTTACGGGTCTTTATTCACTTACAAAATATAATAAGGGCAATGATGTTAAGCTTTCTATTGATGCCCAGGTCTGTGCAACGGCATACGATAAGCTCAACGGCAGAAATGGTGTTGTTGCTGCTTATAATTACAAAACGGGTGAGCTTATATGCTCTGTTTCAAGTCCTAACTATGATATAAATAATAAGCCCTCCTCCGATGAAATTGATGCCAATGAAAACGGAGAATATGAGGGTATATATATAAACCGTCTTATAGACGGTATGTACACTCCCGGTTCGATTTTTAAGGTTATTACAACAACCTGTGCCGTTGAAAATATGCCCGGCGTTGATAGTTGGAGGTATACCTGCAGCGGCTCAACTGAAATTGACGGAGTTAAGGTTACCTGCCCGAGTGTTCATGGTGAAATGAGCTTTAAGGAGTGCCTTTCCAACTCCTGTAACTGTGCTTTTGCTCATCTTTCACAAGAGTTGGGTAAAGAAAAACTGACCGTAACTGCAAAGGAATATGGTTTCGGCAAGGGCTTCCATTTCGGAAATCAGCTTACGAAGGCAAGTAGTTTTGATGTGTCCAAGGCAAATAAAGGTGATTTTGCATGGGCAAGCGTTGGTCAGTATGATACCCTTGTTAACCCTTATCATATGCTTACAATAATGGGGGCTATAGCAAACGGTGGCGAAGCGGTGCTGCCTTATGCGGTATCGTCTGTTGTTAATCCTCAGGGTAGGGTAGTCAGTGAAACAAAACCATCTTCAGAAACCTATATCACCCCCGAGGTTGCAGGTAAGGTTGGGGATTTGATGCGTTTCACCGTAACTGATAACTACGGTGATTGGAATTTCGAGAATCTTTCAATGTGCGGAAAAACAGGTACCGCAGAGGTTGAAGATGAAAAAGAACCTCACTCCTGGTTTGTAGGCTTCTCACAAAATGACAGTTGTCCCGTAGCAATTGTTGTTGTAGTTGAAAACGGCGGTTGGGGTTCACAGAATGCTTTGCCGATAGCCTCTGCTGTTATGAGTGAAATATATAAGTCAGTTTCATAAAAAGTTAACATAATTGTGATATTGTAATTGTTGACTTGTATTACTAAATATAGTAAAATAATGTAGTTTATTGTAAATTTATTTTGAAAGGCTGAAACAAATGAGCTTTATAGAATTTGATTCCGTTTACAAAAGATATAAAATGGGCGAAATTGTAATTAACGCTGCTGATGGTGTTACCTTTAATGTTGAGCAGGGGGAGTTTTGCATAATTGTTGGTGCCAGCGGTGCCGGTAAAACAACCGTTCTTAACATTCTCGGCGGTATGGACGACTGCGATGACGGTAAGGTGCGTGTTGCAGGTGACCTTGTTAATGAATACGACAGTAAGCGTCTTATCGAATACAGACGTTACGATGTAGGCTTTGTTTTCCAATTTTATAACCTTGTGCCTAACCTTACTGCACTTGAAAATGTTGAGCTTGCAACACAGATAGGTTCAAAGGCGTTAAATCCTGCAAAGGTGCTTGAAAGAGTCGGTCTTGGTGAGCGTCTTGATAACTTCCCTGCACAGCTTTCAGGCGGTGAACAGCAGCGTGTTTCTATTGCACGTGCTCTTGCCAAAAACCCGAAGCTTCTCTTGTGCGACGAGCCTACAGGTGCTCTTGACTATAATACAGGTAAGCAAATTCTTAAGCTTTTGCAGGAAACAAGCCGCGAAACAGGTATGACAATTATCGTTATTACACATAACCAGGCAATTACCCCAATGGCAGACCGCGTTATTTCTATGAAGAGCGGCAGGGTAGTCAGCAACCAGATTAACGAAAATCCATTATCCGTTGACGATATTGAATGGTAAGTTGATTCGAACACTTCGAACTATCTTTGAAAGGGTAATTTAAAAATGACAAGTGCTTATATTACAGACAGCTTCCGTTCAATAAAGCGCACATTCAGCAGATTTGTGTCACTTATCGCTATTGTTGCAATCGGCAGCGGTTTGTTTTGCGGTCTTAACTCTATCGGACCTGATATGATTGACACCGCAAACGAGTATTACAAAAAATATAACCTTATGGATTTAAGACTACAGTCTTACCTCGGCCTTTATGAGGAAGACCTTGAAAAGGTACGCGCCGTCGAAGGTGTTGAGGCTGTGCAAGGTGTTAAATTCGTTGATGGTTATGTTCAGACACCTAACGAAAATGGTGAGTATGAGGGTATTGTTGATATCGACGGCTCCGAGCTTACTATTAAAGTTATCGGTGTTGATCTTATGAGTGCCGTTAATTTCCAAAATGGTGCAGAGGATCCTAATTACATAAACCGTCTTAAGCTTGTTGAGGGCAGATATCCGGAATCACCGGACGAATGTGTTGTTACCTGCAGTGGTCTTACCACACCCGAGCAGTTTGTTGTGGGTAACACAATCCGTGTAATGGGTGATAAAGAGGAAATTGGTTATTACCTCAAGCATAACGAGCTTAAAATAGTTGGTGTTATTCAGACACCTTATTGGGTTTCGTACGAGCGTGGTGTTACAACTGCGGGTAGTGGTAAACTTGGTGACTTCGTATACGTCAGCAATGATGCTTTTACCGATAATATAAATTATTACAGCGAGGCTTATGTAACCTTGACTGAAGCCGATAATTATGAGGCATACAGCGAAGAGTATGATGCTTATATTGAACAAATGCAGGAAGCAATTGCGATTCAGGCAGATACCTTTGCTGCAGAAAGCAGAGCAAGGCTCATAATCGGTCTTCCTCAGAAGGTTGCTGCCGCCAAGCAACAGATAGATCAAGCAGAGGCTACTGTAGGGGCACAGCTTTCCGAGGGTAAAAAGGAGCTCAAAAAGCTTTATGAAACCGAGAAAACCGGTGCTCAGCAGCTTGAAGAAGCACAGAAGAAAATGGACGAGGAATATGCAAAGGTTCAGGGTCAGCTTCAGTCAGGCAGCAATCAGTACCTTTCTGCAGTAAACGAGTATAATGCAAAAGTTACTACCGTTTCACAAGGTCAGGTTGAGTTAGCCAATAAGCAGTCTGAATATAACATAAAAAAGGCTGCGGCAGATGAAGCACGTAAGCAGTTGGATAATGCAAAGATTCAGTTAACGGTTGCCGAAAAAGAGATTCAGTATACCGAAACTCTTATTGAAACAACACAGAATACACTTTTAACACTTAAAAACAATCAGGATGTTGCTCAGGAGGACCTTGACCTTGATGCCATGGCAGGTCGACTTGAGGAAACCAACCCGGAACTTGCGGCAATACTTGTTTCTGCGTCAAACCTTACCGCACAGGGTATGGCAGCCGATGCCATCGTTGAGGTTGATGCACTTCTTGACCAGTATCAGTCAGAGCTTGCGGTTGCTAAAGAGCAATATGCCGAAGGTAAAACCGAGTACGAAACAAAAGATGCACAATGCACTACCGCAGAGACGCAGTTGGCGGCGGCTAAAGTACAGCTTGATGCCGCACAAAAGCAGTTGGAGGATGCGGAAAAACAGCTTGACCAATACAAGGATAAAATCGAGGCAAGCGGTGATGAGCTTCAGTTCAGTGCTATTGAAGCACAAACGGCTTATATGACTGCTCAGGCAACCCTTGCTCTTAAGAATACACAGTATCAGAATATTCAGGCTACAATTGCTCAGGTTGAGGCAAAAATTGCCGAGGCGGAAAAAGAGGTTGATGCCAAGTTAGGCTCTGCCAGAACAGCTTACAATAAAGGTGAAAACCTTTTAAAGAATATTAACGACGGTGTGGGTTGGTCTGTTTATACCCGTCACGATAACCCGGGATACAGTGGTTACGGTCAGGCGGCAGAGAATATGATTCGTCTTGCCTACATCTTCCCCACATTCTTCTTCCTCATTTCTACAATGGTTTGTCTTACAACTATGACACGTATGGTTGAAGAAGAACGTACACAGCTTGGTACACTCAAAGCCCTCGGTTATTCTAACAGAATGATATCGGGCAAATACCTTCTTTACGCTGCACTTGCAAGTATTTTAGGTGTGCTTATCGGCTTGTCCTTGGGCTTTACGGCAGTTCCGCGTATACTCTTCGCCGCATGGAGCATAATGTACGAGATTCCCGATTTTATTGCTTCATTTATGCCATTTGTACTTGTTATGGGTATTGTTATTGCCGTAGGCACAACAACCTTTGCGGCATTTATGGCTTGCCGTAAGGAGCTTAAGGCAGTTCCTGCCGTTCTTATGCGACCCAAGCCTCCCAAAGCAGGTAAACGAGTATTCCTTGAAAGGGTTGACTTTATCTGGACAAGGCTCAGCTTTACCGGTAAGGTTACCGTACGTAACCTTTTCCGTAACAAGAAGCGTTTTGCAGTTACCGTTTTAGGTATCGCAGGATGTACTGCGTTGTTGCTTTCTGCTTGCGGCTTGCGTGATGCTATCAGCGGTGTTATTGAAAACCAGTACGGTGAGGGCACAGGCGTTGCACAGTATGACCTTCAGGTTGTTCTTGCCGAGGGTCAGGAAAATTATAATGACAGTGAAATTGTTGCCGATATTAACAATATGGATAATATCGAAGCATCAATGCTTGGTTGGCTTAAGGTTTGCCGAGGTTATTCCGACCGTTCAGATGATGAATTAGAAATTGACGTGCTTGTTCCTGAAAATGCGGCGGCACTCAAGAAATTCGTTAACCTTAATCTGGATGGTGAAGATGTACCCATAACCGATGACGGTGCGGTTATTTCTAAAAAGCTTGCCAATAAAACAAAAACTGACGTAGGTGATGTCCTTAAAATTTCCTGGACTGAAGGCTCGATTACAGTTGAGCATCAGGTAAAGGTTACCGGTATAGTTGATAACTACGCATTCCATTACGTATATATGACACCTGCCTATTTCCAGGATGTAACGGGCGGAACGCTTACTTATAACTACCTTTTCTGCCAGATACCCACAGATATCGAGCAGGGTGAAAAGGTACAACTCGAAAAGGATATAAACAACCTTGACGGTGTTAACGGCTCTGTGTTTACAACAGTTGTTATTGATAACTTTGATAATATAATCAATACTCTTAACCTTGTTATTGTATTGTTTATTGTTGCCGCAATGGCACTTGCAATAGTTGTTCTTTACAACCTTAATAACATCAACGTTAACGAGCGTATACGTGAGCTTGCAACACTTAAGGTGCTGGGCTTCTATAACGGCGAGGTTTCCGCGTACATTTATCGTGAAAATATCTTCCTGACCATTATAGGTATCCTAGTAGGCTTGTTGTTAGGTATTCCTCTTAACATAGCCGTTGTTGGTGTTGTTGACATTGATACACTTACATTTAAGACTGATCTTGAGCCTATAAGCTTTGTTATAGCTGCGGTATTCACCGCATTGTTTGCAGTGCTTGTAAACATTTTGATGCACTTCAAGCTTAAAAAGATTAGTATGGTCGAATCACTCAAATCAGTTGAGTAATTTCCATATTTGGCGCATAACATTATTATTAGCCTCCCTCGGCGTATCTTCATACGCGGTCGGAGGCTAGAAAAAACAAAAAAAGAAGGTCCGACAGGACCTTCTTTTTGTTATACAATATTTACTTTTCCGAATACAACCGGTTTGTTATAAAAGAGCCTTTGATGTATGTTGTGGTGAAAAACTCTGCCATATCTCTTGCTGGTATAACCATACCCTCATTCATCCAGTCAATAGTTGAGCCTATGAAAGCATTAACAAGAAAAACCGTTGTGTAACGTGCCGGGTTTGTGGTGTCAAAGGATTTTTTTGAATCGGGTATACTGTGAAGCATAAACTTAAGGACTTCCTTATATATGCGGTTGTTTATATCGTTTTTTATTATAAAACGAACAACTGCTTCGTTCTCTTTGCAGATGTTAAGCAGCAATTCGATGTAGTCGATACTGCTTTCCAGTGAGTTAATGGAACGACCGTGCTCATGCAAAGCATCAACAAATAACTGATAAACCTCGTTCTGTATCTGCTGAAGCATATCCAAAATATCTGTATAATAAAAGTAAAATGTAGCTCTGTTTACATCTGCAAGGCTTGTAAGCTCCGTAACAGTTATCTGGTCAACTGTTTTGGTTTCAAGCAACTTGAGGAATGCTTCACGCAAAGCCTTTTTTGTTCTCTTAACGCGTCGGTCCTCGTTATTTAATCTGCGTTTGGTTTCGTAAGACACTTTAAATGTACATCCTTTCGATATATCTATCGTTTGTATACATTTTAACATAGTTCTTTCGTTTTTTCAACATTAAACCTCAAAAGTGTCGGCTTTCTTATTTAGGATGGTGTGTAAAAGTTTTCCGTAGCATAATCACCGTAACTTTCACTGTTAGAGGTGTCATATACAATGCCTACACCAAGATGGGTGAAGAAGTCGCTTAACATATTGCTGCGGTGGCCAGGGGATTGATACCAGCCGTTGTTAACATTATAAGCGTTTTGGTAACCTGCCGCAATGTTTTCACCGCAGGCATACATATCGGTAATACCTGCCTTAAGCATTCTTTCGTAAGGTCCGTCACCCTCCGGGTTAATATGGTCGAAATAATTTCTGTTTGCCATATCAAGGCTATGGGCGTATGCAACCTTTGCAACCTCGGGACAGTATTCTACGGGGTCAACTTCGTGTATTGCTCTGCACCCGTTAACAAGGTAGCAAACAAGCCGCTCGTTAGCGTCGCTATCTGTCATTGTTTGGAAATTATATGTTGTATCGGTGGATGCAAGATAAGAATAAACATAGTCAACATCGTCATCTGTCTGGTAGTCGACAAATTGTTCTACCAAAATCTTGTTTATTAATATAAATTCTTCTTCAATATCTGCTTTTTTCAATGAGTAAAGCTGAGTACCGTAGCTTACGGATGAAGCTTTGTTGTTGGAGAAAAACTGTATAAGCTTATTTTTTTTGAACGTGAAAATACCAAGATTATTGTAATTTGAAGCATAAACGTAAATTTTTATGCTTTGACCGGTAGTTGTTTTGTCGCTTAGAATTTCTGTGGGTGTGCCGTAAATTTCTTTAAGCTGTGTGGTCGTGGAGCCGAACGCTATTGATTTTTTGTTGTATGTAATTACGTGATTATTCTTTGAAAAGCCACAATCTTCACAAACTCCATCTACAAAGGCATGGTCAGACATAGGGATTGTCGCATAAAACGGCTCTTCACATATATCACAGTAGCAAACCATGTAGCCTTCTGTTGTGCAGGTTGATTCTTCAATAATCTCCCATTCGGTATATTCGTGGGTAGGAGCTTTTCTGATACCTGCCGCAATACGTAAGATTTCCTTTGAATCCTCGGTTGTAAGATATCCGTCATGGACAACGTCGGCATAATGGAAATCCTCATCATCGCACTCAAGAATTCCCGATGCATACTTAAGTGAAATTATAACGTCATCAATAGAGTAAACGCCGTCATCATTAGTGTCTGCATTCGTTTTGGCATCAACAGGTATTATTAAGGATGCCAATATGGCTATGCAGAGTATAAGTGCTGAAATGGGCTTAGAGTACCTCATAAAATTCATCCTTTGTAAAGTGATTTTAATAATGCAATCTCTTTTTCGTAGCCATCAATGTCGTTTGGTGTTTCCAGAAGGAAGGGGAGGTCCTTTAATTTCGGGTGATTAATAATATTGGTTATTGCCTCAAGTCCGATACCGCCTTCACCGATTTTTTGGTGGCGGTCCTTGTGGCATCCAAGGTAATTCATGCTGTCGTTAAGGTGTATTGCTTTAAGTCGGTCAAGGCCGATAACCTTGTCGAATTCATCAACTACTCCGTAAAGATCGTTCACTATATCGTATCCGCCATCAAAAATGTGGCAGGTATCAAGGCAAACACCAAGCTTTTCGTTTAATTCTACCTTGTCAATAATAGTGCGTATTTCCTCAAAGCATCTGCCAACCTCACTGCCTTTTCCCGCCATGGTTTCAAGAAGTATGGTTGTTTTTTGTTCGGGGAATAAAACGCTATTCAGCATATCGGCAATATACTGTATGCCAACTTCTTCACCCTGACCTACGTGGCTTCCCGGGTGGAAGTTATATAAAGCACCGTCAATGTTATCAAGTCGGTTGATATCATCCGCCATGGTGTTTTTTGCAAACTCCCTTAAGCCCTCGTCCTTTGCACAGGCGTTCATTGTGTACGGGGCGTGAGCAAGCACGCAGATTATATTGTGCTCTTTTCTGTATTCCTCAAAGGCTTTGATATCCTGAAGGTCAAGGGGTTTTGCTTGCCCTCCTCTGGGGTTACGGGTGAAAAACTGGAATCCGTTTGCACCGATTCGTACAGCCTCTTTACCCATAGCAAGATAACCGCCTGAACTTGATAAATGACAACCTATAACAAACATATAAATTACTCCGTTATTTTAATTTGTGAATAAATAAACCGCTTAAAAGCTTTGGCTCAAACCAAGTGGATTTTGGTGGCATAATCATATCTGCATCTGCAATTGACATAAGGTCATCAAGTGTTGTGGGGTACATGGAAAAAGCAACTGCCATACCACCATCAACAAGTCTTTCTAATTCACCAAGTCCACGTATACCGCCGATAAAATCAATACGCTTGTCTGTACGGGGGTCACCAATGGCGAGTATAGGTGTAAGCAAATTTTTTTGCAAAATGGCAACGTCCAGTCTGTCTACGGGGTGTTGTGGGTCAAATGTGTCTGCCTTTGCGGTAAGCTTATACCACTTTCCTTTAAGATACATACCGAAGGTGTGCTTTTCTTCAGGGTGATAAGCACCGCAGCAGGGAGCATCCTCTACATTAAATTTCTTGCTGATTTTTTCAATGAATTCCGCCTCTGTGTTTCCGTTAAGGTCATTTACAACGCGGTTATAATCCATAATAGCAAGGCTTTCTGCAGGGAATAATACTGCAAGGAAGAAATTGAATTCTTCTGTGCCATCATAGTTTGGGTTTTGTTCACGACGCATTTTTGCAACGTTTACTGCAGATGCACAACGGTGGTGGCCATCGGCAATATAATAGTCGCCAACCTGCGAAAGAAGCTCTGCAAGAGTGTTACAGTCTGCCTCGTTATCTATAACCCATACCGTGTTGCCGATGCCATCATCGGTTACAAAGTCGTACTCAGGCTCAAGTGCCTTGTATTTATTTATTATTTCATCAATACCGCCCTGACCCTTGTAGCAAAGGAAAATAGGTCCGGTGTTAGCATCGCAGGTGTCAACGTGACGGATGCGGTCTGCTTCCTTGTCGGCACGTGTGAGCTCGTGTTTCTTGATGTGGTTGTTGATGTAATCATCAACGCAGGCACAGCCCACAAGACCCGTTTGTTCTCTGCCGTTCATAATCTGACGATAGATATAAAAACAAGGCTTTTCGTCGGTTTTCATAATGCCCTGTGCTTCGTTGTTAATAAGGTTTTCTTTAGCTTTTAAATACACTTCCGGGCTATAAATATCTGTACCATCGGGAAGGTCGATTTCCGCTTTGTCGATGTGTAAGAATGAATAAGGATTGCCCTTTACCATTTCCTTTGCTTCTGCGCTGTTCATAACGTCATAGGGGAGTGCGGCCACCCTTGATGCGTATTCTTTTGTAGGTCTGAGTGCCTTAAAAGGTTTGAATTGTGCCATAAAAAACCTCCGGAATTATTTTTATTCTATAATATAATTTTACTTTATTTATTACTTTATTGTCAACATAATATTGAATTTTATTTGTTGCTGTGATATTTTATTTGCATAGTTTTTTTAACAGAAATAAAGGTGGAAAAATGGATTTTAAAAACATAATGAAATATTGCAGAGAGCTTGGTGCTAATAATGACAGAGCCTGGTTTCACGATAATCACGGTCAATATGAGGTTGCACGGAAGGAGTTTCTTGCTTTCCTTGATATGTTCCGTTATATGCTTAATGACGAAACACCTGATATAGGCAAAGCGATAATGTGTATGGAACCCCGTCAATGGATGTATCGTATAGCAAAGGATATGCGCTTTTACAAGAACGGACCGCCGTATAACCCTGCTTTCAGAGCTTATGTCTGTGCGGATAGAAAATCTTGGAGACCTATTGGATATTATTTGCGGATTTTCCCGGGATCAAGCTGCTTCGGTACGGGTCTTTGGGCAGATTCAACTGCAAAAATGAACGCTATTCGTCAATATATCTCACTTCATTATGATGAGTTTTGTGCGGCACTTAACGAGGGCGGGATATCCGTAGGCGGTGAAAAATTGAAAACTGTGCCACGAGGCTTTTCAAAGGATGACCCTGCTGCAGAATACCTTAAGCATAAAAGCTGGGTTATGATAGTTGAAATTCCCGATGAGGATATTGATGATTTTGATTCCTTTCTGCAGTTGCTTACGTACTATGTACGCCGTATGGAACCTATGCGACAGTTTTTACTGAAGGCGTCAGAGCATAAGGAACATAACCGCCCTGAATTTGAATGGTAAATAAATAAGGTCTGTGATTGCATTAAGCATCACAGACCGTTTTTTGTTATTCAATTACCGCACTTGACTGCATATCTGTAGGTACGAGTGCAATATATGTTCTGCCGGCATTGAGTGAAATTTCAGTTGAATCATCAACGTAGAATTTCATCATATCGGTGTAATCACCCTTTTCCCAGGTGATGTTCTGATATGTGCCGTTAGATATATACACACCCTCACCGCTGTCAAGGTCAAAGGTTTTTCTGCCCTTTGAGTCACCGGGAATACCGCTTACGTCAACGTAGCACATAATGATGTTTGTAAAGCTTTGCTGTGTGCCGTTATCATCCATGAAGGGCTTGTCACCGAGTGAGCTTTCATACACATTAAGCTTTTTGTTGTATGTAAGCTGATATGTGAAATAGGTTGAGAAGGGTACAGTGCATTTTGTAGCCTTGCCGTCGGGTAATTTAACGGGCTCATAGTTAAAGCTGAAGGGGTTTTTGTATTCAGCCTCAATTTCTGTACGTGTGCCTGTTTTTTCTATGTGGGAGTTGATTTGCTCACCGGTAATATAAGCACGGTGCTCTGTTGCTGTATTTCTCGTGTGGTCACGATAAAAGATGTTATCTATATCGTCTGTGCCTTGTTTGTTTAAAGCATTGTATGCTTGTGGACTTCCACCGATGTGAACGAAAATAGCATCGAAGCCCTCAACCAATTCTACAAAATAGTGACGTGCACTTCTTACGGGACCAACCTGCTCGGGGATTCTTGAAGCGTCTGCATACATAAGAAGCATTCTTGTTATACCGCCTTCAACAACCATTTCCCATACGATGTCTGCGGTAGAAATGCCCCATTGAGGTCTTGCATCGGGATGGTTTTCTACAGATATCATAACGGGTCTGTTGCCCATAAGCTTTTTATCGTAATCAAGGTCGCCTGTAAGTGGGTTGTATACACCCTTTTCGTAAGGTGATGCTGTTGTGGGTGGCTCTGTAGTAGTTGGAGCGGTAGTTTCCGGCTCCTCCTTTTTACCGCAAGCACCTAAAGTAGCAACAATTAGCACAAGGGCAAGTATAAGTGAAATGTGTTTTGCTAAAAATGAATGTCTGAAACTAATCAATGTGTATCTTCCTTTTTTAAATGTTTATAACCAAAATTCAACCATATGAAGCACGTAACCATAAAGGTCAGGATTTTGTGTATCTATTGTACCATCTGATTTTGAAAAAACAAGTGCAATTGTGTAAACAATGCTTAAAATCACGGAAATTAACAAAATAGTAATAAAATTTTGCCTTTGTGAAGCATCCTTGATGCTTTCCGACAACGCAAAAATGATAAGTGCGGCGGCAAAAAAGAATACGTAACCGAAATCACTGAAATATCTTTGCAGAAGTCCGCCTGCCTGGGTATCTGTAATAACAAGTGCGATTCCTACGAGTACCGCCGTTACGGTAAAGGCAAGGAAGCCTTTTTCCTTAAGCTTCTGTGATGCCTTGGGCAAAAGGAATAATGACCACAGCACAGGTGTTGAAGTAATAAGACCGCCGTAACAGTTTTCTGCGATTGTTTTACCGATGTAGTTGGAATGCATATCCACGTATGAAATATAAGGGAAAACAGAGGTGACCTTGGGTAATTGGAAAAGGTATGTGAATATACCCAAACCTGTTCTGCCGAAATCGAAGCCGCGACGGGTAACATCATTTGTTGTAAGGTTGTAGCTTGATCCGAAATCAAAGGGAGAACCGAAGCGGATGTAGTTGTAATACATAAGCCCCGAAGCTACTACAATAAAGGGTATTGCCATAACCGTAAGGTTGATTAATCCGGATTTCTCTTTTATTCTGCCGTCTTTGATAAAATACTTTGCAAAAAGCGGAATTGCAAGTGCAAGTATCAATATGCTTTGAGGTCTGCAACCAACTGATAAAGCACAAAGCAATGAACCTGCAAAAAGCTTCAGGTTACGCCTTTTCTCTTCATCTCTGCCCGTAAGCCAGAAGTATAAGCCCCAGACGA
This sequence comes from Acutalibacteraceae bacterium, assembly GCA_045647125.1. Classification (GTDB taxonomy): domain Bacteria; phylum Bacillota; class Clostridia; order Oscillospirales; family Acutalibacteraceae; genus DTU089. The sequence goes on from JAZRLZ010000038.1 coordinate 29,320, forward strand.
TAAACGTCATTGAGGTTATTATAGGTATAGCGTAGAAATCAGGCCTTTTTATAAGGAACATTGCACCGCAACAGTTGGTGAGTGCAAGGGCTGAAAGCAGATATACACCTACCGAGGTTTTTTGGAAATACTTACGGCATATAACACCCAAAAGTAAAAATACACCTATTGCGAATATTATGCCGAAGCCTACAACACCTAAGGTTGTAGGGAATGGGGAATCAAATATTGCTCTGAAGGGTACGTACATTAGCAATGCGGGAACAATGCCGAAATAAACGTAATAATGCTCGTTGAAATATGCAACATCCCAGCGGTATTCATCCTCAGTCAACACCTCGTTATAGTGACGTGCCGTTGTGTCATAAGGGTTTTTCATATCCTTAAGTGATTGGGGAATGTCATTATTATCAATATAAGTTCTGCCCTGCAACAATGCCTGAGCCAATTGGTCATATTGATTGTGGTTTTGCATATACAGCTCTTCAAACTCAAAGCCCTCGTCGGTGGCGGTGATGCCTAAAAAAGCAGGGTTTGTGGTGCCCACAAAGGCAATAATGATACATTGCAGGGCTATAAAACCGAGCGTGATATCGTTCTTTAAATCACCGTTTTCAAGAAGCTTCTGACTGTAAATGGGTGATTTCGGACGGAATATATATATAAATAAAAGTGCCGCCGCAAGAACAAGTATTCTTATGGGCATAAAGTCAAAATCACGCTTTGCATTAACTGTTATGCTTTTTACTTTAACGTCAACGTCAACCACAGAGGTGATTTTATCGGTTTTTCTTAAATCTTCGTTTATACCGCCGAAAACGAACTCGAAATTCTGAGTGTTACCTGCGGTGTGTATGTTAAGGTGTTGGCTTTTTTCAACGTCCCTGTACATAGTCCTTGCAGGAGTGACAAAATAGAATTCGTTAGCCTCATCAGTAAGGCAAACCACAACATTAACAGTGCTTTTGTTGTCCTCATCAAGCTCTATGTGTATGTTTTTTATTTCCTCGTTAACGTCAAGGAATTCAATTTCCTTACCGCTTGGGAAAACATAAACACCATCTTTTTTGTATTCTTTTACAAGGTTATCTACCCTTACGGGTGTGTTGCCTCTTGTTGAATAAAAATTGTAGTTGAAAACGGAGATTTCAAGACCTACACAAAATATGATTATTGAAAGCACCGCAACAAGTAAGCTTTTGGTAAAATTCTTTATTTTCTTGCTTTTTTTATATAGCAAAAAGGCAGATGCCGTAAATAACAAGGCTATTATAAAACAAATGGCTACCATAACATTCTCCAAAAAATTAATACAATGAATATTAAACCACAAAACACCGCATTTGTAAATAATTCATCGTAAGGAAGCATATATTTAAGGGGATAAAATTTTTAAAAAAAGTGAGGATTTTATATGGAAAGAATAGTCAATCCCCAGGCCCTTACATATTCAGTTTATGAGGGCTATATTATGGCGTTGAAAAAACAGTATCCTAATCTTAAGGTGACCACCTGCGGTAAGTCTCATCTCGGAAAAAAGATATATTCACTCATTCTCGGTCAGGGAGAAAGAAAGGTGGTTTATACCGGCGGCACCCATGGCACAGAATGGATTACAACTCTTGTGCTTTTAAGGTTTTGTGAAAATCTATTGGCAAAGGAATACAGTCAGACCATTTTCGGCTATGATATTACAACCCTTTTTAAAAACGTCAAGCTTATTGTTGTGCCTGAAATCAATCCCGACGGCATCGAAATTGCCATAAGGGGTGCATCCGCCTGCGGACAATTCAAAAGGGATAATTTTAATATGTGCAATGGAGATTTTTCGGGCTGGAATGCTAATGCAGCGGGTGTTGATATCAACCATAATTTTAATGCGGATTGGTATAAGCTGAGGGATTTTGAAAGAGCAGGGGGAATCAACGAGCCTGCACCAAGACGTTTCGGGGGTTATTTCCCCGAAAGTGAGCCTGAAACAAAAGCCATCACCCGACTTTTACGAGGGGTGAATGTGGATGTGCTTATGTCTTACCACTCTCAAGGTGAGGAAATCTATTATGAATACGGCAAAAATACAGCGGAAAGAGCTTATATGATAGCAAAGGTTTTGAGTGCCGTAAGCGGTTATACCCTTGTGGAAAATAAAGGTCATTATATGAGCGGAGGTCTTAAGGATTGGTTTATTGAGGAATTCAAAAAACCGGCTTTTACAATCGAAATAGGCAAAGGAGAAAATCCCTTGCCTTTGTCACAGCTTGACGAAATTTATGAAAAAACGGAAGCACTTATGCTTCTTGGTATGATACTATAGCTTGAATTGTCAGGGGTGTAAGGATGAAGTGTACAGTAACTGATTTACGTGCAAAAGAGGTTGTCAATGCAGATAACGGTTGCCGTCTTGGTTGTGTTACCGATGTGGAAATAGAAACCTGTACAGGTTGTCTTGTAAGCATAACTGTTTTTTGCGGGAAAGGTGTGTGCGGATTTTTAGGCAGAGGTGAAGAAATCTGCATACCCTGGCGTGACATCGTTGTAATAGGGGAAGATATGATTCTTGTTCGCAAAGGCGGAGTAAGGAGCTGTTAAAAATTGCAGACCGTGTAACATAAATAAGTAAAAAAGGCTTCCTGCAGAGATGAAAATCTGCAAGAAGCCTTTTTGTCATTCCTGTGTTTATTCGGGAATGTAGTAATCGGCAAAACTGCCGTTTTTGAACGTTACCCTTAAAAGTTTGCCTTCGTTAACTGCATAATACCAGAAATATGCCTTGTCAAGAAGTCGGGTCTGTTCCTTGGGGTCAGCTACGTGGTAGGGTGTAAATCCTATATACTCCGGTTCACTTATTAATTCATCTATAGAGAATATCGGTGAATGTATATAACGCTTGTCGGCATAAATGCCGTAATCACCTATTGAATCTACATAATATTTGTGGTATTCATCCGCATCAATGTAATACATATCAACTATTTCGCTTTTTTCGGTAAGCTTATCCCACAAGCCTTCATCCTTCAAAAACTTCGCAGTTTTCGGTGTGCTTTCGTTTATGCAGAAGTTGAAGCTTCCGTCATCGGGAGAGCCGTTATATATGAAGGTGATATAGCCGACCTGAGTGCTTTGTGGTGTGAAGTATTCTTTCCACGTCATTGCAGATATATCTTCATATATAGCCTCGCAAAGTCGATGCTTTGCTTTGTCGTCAAGGTCTTTGGAAATATCATGTTTCTGCTGATGCTTGGAGGTTAAGGTTATGGGGCTTTCGGTATCAACCCAATAACTTGTTTTGTACCCCTTATCTGCCGAAGTGTTTTCGGACTCCTCCTTTGCAGAAAATAAAAGCCATTTGAATTCTTCCTTAACCTCCGGAGTATCCCAGAGTGTAAGCATTTTATCACAGCCCTCACAGCTTATGTACTCATATCGGTTTGTTTTTGCGGAGCCGTCTTTTAAAAAGTAGCTTATTTCGGTAATTACAGCCACTTCAAGTTTTTGGGTACTGCTGATTTCCTCCTGAATGTCAATTACCTTTTTTATGCTTTCGGGGTTACTGAATTCTATTATAGTATGCTCCGAGGGATGGAAATCGCTGAAGCTGTAATAATCATGCCCCTCGGGCAGAAATTCGTAAAACGGTGCCGAAACAAATACCGACTCTACCTTTTCCGCTTCGGGCGGTGTGTTGATATATTTTGTTCCGCCACTTAAACACCAGATTGTGAAGATGCCTATCACTGCACAACAAATTATAATGCTTATAACTGCGTTTTTGAGTTTCTTTATTTTTTTTGTAAGTATGGCATTTGCCAAAAATGAAACAACGATGATTGTTGCAAATGAGGAAGCTAACAAAATTACACGCTCTGTATCTGTTGTGATGTACGAGTAACCGTAGATGAATGAACAGATGAAAGCGATTGCCGTAAAGCATGCTGCTATAACAGTAATTATTGTAATTGTTCTGCTTTTTCCTGCTTTTCCTATGTCTTCGGGCTTGAATTTTTTTGTGAAAAATCTTTTTGCTAAAGCTAAAGTTAATACAGAGGCGGTAACGTAAATGATATATGCAGGAATGTAATTGTTGTAGTATTTTTCTTTAAGCATATAATCCATAACCTCAATAGGCGGAATAAGAATAGGGTTACTTAAAACTCCGGGGAAGTCTGACGAAGTTGCAGTACCGTATGCGAATCCGTAAACAAAAACATCAACATATGTGGCAGCTACGTAACTAATTACAGAGCCTGCAGATACAATAGCGAGTGAGAAGGCTATTGCTTCAAATCGTGTTTTTGTAAATGTGAAACCCACCGCACAGCAGGTGTAGGGGAAAATGCCTGAAACAAGAAGGCAAAGTGCATCTGCTACAATGCACAGAATTAACTCTTTTGAAAAGCCGAAATGTGCAACGTTTATTCCGTAAGCAATAAATTTGGGTATGAATCCTGCTAAAAGTAAGCCTACAAGGGGAGGAAGAAATCGGTTTGTATAAATTGTTTTCCTCTTAACTGCGGTGCTTAAAAGTGCGGTGCATTTATCCTTGTTGCTTAAATACCAGAAGGATATTATACCTGTAACCATACCGCCGAATGCCATCAATACAGTTTCAGAACAAAGTGTGGAAAACATATATACTAATTCATCATTTTCCCGTTTTACTATGTTTGATAATTCCGTACAGAGTTTGCCGTCTGATTCGGTAGGGGAAAGTATAATTAATATGAATGTCAGAAAAAACAGCAGAAGTAAAATGAGCGTTCCGCCGTTTATTGCATTTGCAAAATCCCGTAGCTTAAGGTTTTTTGATTTTATTTCTTGTGCCATATAAAAACCTCCTTGGAAAAGGTTATTTTTGCGGTAGTAACAAAATGTTGTATGTACCGTCTTCAAAGGTTGTTATAAGGAATTTGCCACTATTACCCATATTATAAGCAAAAACTGCTTCATCAGTTAGCTTAAGGGCTTTTTCGTAGCTTATTTCTGTTTCTTCGGGGAAAGGTATATCATTTTCAAAATAGAAAAGATGATCTGCGGAGGTGTTCTTTGTAATACAAAAGTCAACGTATTCGCGAAGCTCCGGAGCATCCCATTCTGCGTATGATGAGTGAAGCATTTCACCGCTTATTAACCCTTTGGCATAGTCCGAACTCAGCATATACCACTCTGCAACACATGGAGCGTCAACGGTGTATGCCTTTTCGATTTTTCGTGTGCAATCAAGGTGCTCGTAGTAATCATATTGCTTCAGTACCTTGATAGTGTTAGTCATTTCGGACGTTATATAAAACTTTGAGTAAAATACAGAGCCACAGTACGTGTCGGATGTTCTTTCAAAATCAGCCTGAGTAATACCGGGGTTAGAGAAGCCTATAACTCCAAGCTGGTCTTCGGGATAAAACCGCTCCTCGGCACTCATATTGCATATATCCTTGTAAAGTGCGTGACGAAGCTCTTTATGGAATGTGTCTGTACTTTTGTTGCAATGAGCTAGTCTGTTATCCTTTGAAAGAAGGTATATATCCTTAGTGCAAAGGGGTGTTATGGCAAGGTCGATTTCCTCCGTTGTTGTGAAGGAATATACCTTTCCGTTTTCTTCATACAAATGAGTCTGAATGCCGTCGTTTTCATTTTCTGTGATTATTTCGCCCTTTTCCAATTGGTAATCAGTGGGAATCTGTGTCGAATCTTCACTTATTATTTCCGTACAGAGTGCATATTCGTAGGTGGTCCTTACCTCATCGGTTTCCCAAAGCTTCATAAGGGTGTTCAGACTATTATCGGTCACGTTTCTGTATGTTCGTGAAATTTGTGTTCCGTTTTTCAGTCGGAAAATGATTTCTGTGGATATGTTAGAACCCTTTTCGGTTTCCTCTGAAAGTTGTTTGTTAAGGTCATAGGCGTATTTGATGTCACTGTCGGTTTTGAGGTTGATGTATGTTCCCTCGTGGTATTCGTTAGCGTGGAAATAACGGTTTTCAGTATCATTATTGATGAATTCAAAATGAGGAGAAACTTCTACATAATCAATTTCCTTTAAATCGGGTACTCTGTTACTGAAGCCGAAGCAACCGCAATATCCTATTATTACTATTGTAATTGTGATAGCCACACCGATACCTGCACCCTTAAGGGTATGTAACGCTTTTTTTGGCTTAAGGGTAACAGCAAGAGAAAAGATATAACTTGCTGTTGCACCTGCAATAATGGTGATTATGCAGACGATAATAAATGCTCCTTTAGGGGAGTTTGGCGAAATTGCAGCTTCGTTTTGACGCAGAATAAACAAGGCTGAAACAACAACTCCCAGGGTTACAAACACACCTGAAAGGGTAGTGGTAAGCTTGTTTGTGCCTCGCATACGGCAGTTCTCGGGCTTGTAGTGTTTGCTGAAATAGTTGCCTGAAGCCATAAAGCCGAGTATAAGCACAACTAACATAATGATATTTCTGATTATCAAAGCATTTGCAGGATATGTAGTATCACCAAAACACCAAAATCGTGAAAAGTTATCCAAACTATCTGATAATGCGAGGGAGGGGTCAAAGAAACGGATTATCCTTGTTATTTCGTTAGCGCCCTCACTCACAACGTACTTGTTTCCGTCAAATCCGTGGAGTGTAAAGTCAAAAATAACGTTTATTGCTTTAAGAATCAGTTTGATTATAAATGTAAGAACAAAGGCTGTAACGCCCCATTCCACGTAGCTTCCCGAAAGTATTGCACCCGTGCTTACAACAAAGAAGCCGAAAATCATAATGGTCAGCATCTGTGTAAGGTTTGCAAAAAATACGGGAAAAAGATATTCACTTGGACCGACAATACTGTAGTTGAAATATAGTGTAATAAGCTTCACCGATGTTATTACGGCGGTAAGTATAACAAGGTGATAAAAAACACAGTTGAAATATTGTTTTTTTCTTGATATAGCAATACTCATTCTGCCGGTAAGGTTGCTTTTGCTGAAAAGGAAATAGAAGTTTGTGTAAGCAAAAAAGGCACCCATTACAAATGAGAAAATATTTTCGCTGTCATTACGGCTGAAAATATAGTTTTGAATTATGTTTCCGTCAACCTGCGAATAATACTCCAATTCAGAAGAAAAGGTGGTTGCGAATGAAGGGGATAGTGTAGAGTTTGACGGAAGAAAAATAATCGCTATATATATAAGCACGTATATTCCGAGAATGATAAGGCTTGAGTATTGGTTTCCCCTTAAAATGTGCTTCAGGTTTTCTTTATTTATTTGATTTTTTGAAAACTGATTTGATTTTTTCATTTACACTTTCCGCCTCCGTTTCCTCAATAAATACTTCTTCTAAGGTAAGACGAACACTTTCAATGCTTTGTGCACCTAATTTTTCAAGCTTTTCGGTTTCGGCAACAATATCTCCCATAATTGTCATAGATACCTGCTGACCTGCAATTTTAAGCTTGCGGTGGTTTATGTGGGCAAAAGCTTCAGGGGTTACCGCATCCTTAAAGGTAAGAGTAACGCGACGGTAATGCTCACTTATATCTTCGATGGGGCAGTTAAGAACAATGTTTTTGCCGTTAAGTATTGCTACTTGGTCACAAACACCCGATATTTCTGCAAGGTCGTGAGATGCGATTATAACCGAAGCATTGGTGTCGTTTATGTATTCAAGCAAAAGATTTTTTAATAGCTCTTTTTTGTGGGGATCGAGTCCGTCAAAGGTTTCATCAATAAGCAGATATTTGGGATTTGTTGCAAAGGCAATGGCAAGGGATGCCTGCTTTTTCATACCCTTTGAAAGACTGCGTATTGATTTAGTGGGCTTTAAACCGAAAATTTCGCAGACCGACAATAAAACAGACATATCGAACAACGGGTAATATGATGCATAATATTTTGCCGCACTCTTTATTGTAGATCCGGGAGGGAAATAAAGGCTTTCCGAAAGATAGAATAATAACTGCCTTTCGTTATCGTTATCAAAAGCGTTTGTGCCGTCAAGGTACGCACCGCCATTGTCTGCTTTGTACACGCCTGCACAAATATTAAGAAGGGTAGTTTTACCGCTTCCGTTGAATCCTACAATACCGAGAACGGAGGAGTCCTCTACAGTAAGGTTGATGTTTTCTATTGCGGTATAATCACCGTATGATTTGGTAACGGATTTAATCTTAATCATTACTTTCACCTGCTTTGTAAATTTCTGAAGCTAATTCAATAACTCTGTCGAGGGATATGCCCTTTGCTTTGGATGAGCTTAATATACGGCTTAGCTCGGTCTCGGCATTTTCAATAACAATTTTGTTGGCAACGGCAGTCTGGCTTATAAAAACGCCTTTTCCGGGAACGGAATAGGTAACCCGTTCGGTTTCAAGCTCTTGAAAAGCACGCTTAACCGTATTTACGTTAAGATCAAGCTCCGATGCCAGTTGACGAATTGAGGGCAGCTTGTCGTCAGGCTTTAATATACCCGTATTAATCAGGTTGAGTATTTGCTCTTTTATTTGTTCAAAAATAGGTGTTCTGCTACGTTGGTCGATTATAATCAATTCATCACCTCCTGATGTTAACTGTGATATCACAGCTATTACAGTTTTAGATTAACACATTGTTTTCCGTTTGTCAACAGAAAAAATAAAAACGCTTTACCAGAAATGTGTAAAGCGTTTTTATATAAAGTGTTTGTTATTTCATTGTAGCGTTATAATATTTTGATTTGATTCTTTCGATAAAGCTCAGCTTGTTTGATTCAAAAACCTTAAGCTCATCCAAATCAAAATCGGCTACGGAAAGCTTTGCTTTGTCGCTTTCGTAAAGGTCGATGATTCTTCCGTTTTTATCCTCTGTAAGACATGAGTAAATAAAATTGAAGGGGAAAAGATTCTGTGATATTTTCTTTTGGTACTTCCATTCAACGATGTTATCATTGCCGTAAAGACCAATTCTGATAACACCGCATTTACGAACCTTTCTTGTGGGGTATGAGATAACTATTGCATCCTGTCCGTCAATTTTTTTACTGTAATTTATAACAGAGAATTGGCAATTTCCGCAATATTCAAGCTCTTTATCAATAGTGTATTTACTCCAGGTTTTACCATAATCCGTGGAATCACAGTAGCCTATACAGTTTGCGGTATTTCGGGAATACATTCTCAAGACGTTGTTGTTCATTAACACGAATTGAGTTTCGGAGCTTTTTCCCATTCCTCCGAGCTTGTTGGCTTTTTCGGAACGATTCCAGGTTTTACCGCCATCATCGGTGTATATTACACTTGTGTACTCTTTGCCGTCGTTATTGTCGTAGATTGCGAAGAGTGTTCTTTGTGTTCCGTTGGCATCAATAGTAATACCTCTGCCCGGAGCAAAACCCGTGAAGCCTCTTGAATTTATCTGAAGGTTAAGTATTGTGCCGTTTCCCCAGGTTTCACCACCATCAGCGCTTATTTTTGCCCATAAGTAATAGGTGGGATACATTTTTATAGGGGAGTAAGCATAGAATGTGTTTGCTTGTACGTCGATATCTGATAAACTTCCGTCTTTTTTCATCTGTTTTATCATAACCGATACGTATTCGCCATTTTTGTTTTCGTAAAGATTGTATGACCTGTCGATGTAGTAATTGTTGTATACAGTGTTGTCGCTGAATTTTTTTACGGGAGCGAATCCATCTTCTGCGAAATCATCGGCGTAGTAGGGGTAATGGTCTTTGTCAAGAGTTGTACTTGCAGCTTTGTGAGGTGTAGCGTTATCGCACAAAGCAAGTTTACCGTCGATGAATCCGTTGCCCTTACCATAGGTGCCTTTTGACCATAAGCCCATATATGCAGGGCAGGCATCACACATATGGAAAACCTGATTATCATTACCTTCCGCGATGGCAGAATCAACAAAAGATGCACTTGTAGGAATGGCATCATCGTGGTCGCAATCCTCCATATCGTCAAAATGATTAACAAAAAGGACCGGTGACCAAGTTGCTCCGTTGTCGTCAGAGTAACGTAAGGCGGTTTCTATATTTGCGGGGTCATCTGTGCCATTACCGTAGCGAATGTCGGAGCAGGCTAGTATTCTGCCGCTTTTTAATGTGTAAAGTGCCGGTATGCGAAAAAGACTGCTGTTTGCGGTTCCTATGGCATATGGATTTGATACTTTATTCAAATTGATCTCTCCTTATACAAGTCTGAAGGTTTTAACCTCAAATGGTGTAATATTAAAGGTTAATTTATTGTTTTCTGTGGGATATGGTGTGTCATTTTCTTCCATAAGGTTGCATTCATATGCCTTTGTGAAGGGTAAATTAATTGTAAGTGTACGCTCACCTCGTACTCTTCTGCTTTGATAAAGACGTACTATTGTGCCGTTTCCGTTTTGTGCTGATTTAACAGCATCTATGACAATATCATCGTTATCGCAGGTGATGAAGCTGTACTCAGATGGTAATTCACCCTTGTTTTCCGTAATGGGTGCAGCATAAAGCGGAAGGTTAAGTGCAAATGCTTCCTGAACAGTTCTGCCTGTCTGCCATGTACCGCTATGGGGATAGAATGAATAAGTGAATTTGTGGTAGCCAAGATCCCCCTTGGGGTCGGGGCAGGTGGGTGCACGTAAAAGTGTTATACGCATACGGCTATCCAAAATATCATAACCATATTTACAGTCGTTAAGGATACTTACGCCATAATCACCTTCAGAAAGGTCAGCCCATTTGTGTGCACATTGCTCAAAGCGTGCCGCATCAAAGGGGGAGTTGCGGTGAGTGGGACGTTTTATTGCACCGTGTGCCGCTTCAAAAGTAGCCTCGGTGTTAAGCACGTTAACGGGGAAAGCAGCTTTCATAACCTTGTCACGCTCCTGCCAGTCAACCTCGGTTTCAAACATAAGCTGACGGCTTCCTGCGTAAAGGATAATGTTCTGCGTAATTGTTGATTTGTTGAATTTTTTTATAACCTTAAGCACTGCTCTTACTGAGTTGCTTTCTGCAATTTCAATACTTTCGGCAGATGAAAGCACCCATTTTTTCTTTTCATAATTCTGCTCAAGGTTCCAGGCGGTTTCGTGAAGACATTTATCGATGAATATTGTAATCTCGTTACCTTTGCCTGTAAGTGATTCGCGGTTGTTTTCCTTGTCGAAAACAGATGTGATGTGACCATCATTATCATAAGTAACCTTGAGTATTTCGTTTTCGATGACACCATCTGTGATTTTTACATCGGGTGAATCTACAGGCTCTGCATAGGGGAAAAATTTATAACCCATAGGCGGAACGTTTTCTGCAATAAATTGTGTGTATTCCTTGCCGTTTTCAGTGAAAATTCGGCATTTTGCATTTACTGTCTTGCTACCCTCAACAGTAACTGGTGCGGTAACACAATGTGAAAGAAGATTCCATACAATAACGCCCTTTTCTGTAATTGTAACCTTTGATGCAATATCTTTTAGGGCATTGTTAAGCATTTTGTTGCCTTCTGTTTCAAGATGTTTATAATCAGGTCGGCAATCCTCCATTGCCTCGTGTATAGATGTGCCGGGAAGAATATCGTGGAACTGATTTTTAAGGAAAAGAAGCCATAAATCGTAGAGCTTATCTTTATCGTAACCTTTGCCGAAAGTACCTGCCATTTCAATTCTGCTAAGGCGGAACTCGTTGCGACGGTTATTGTTTTTTATAAAGCCTTGGCTTGTGTATGTGCCACGATGATTTTCATAATAAAGCTCATCATTATATACGGGAAGCTCATCGCGGATTTTTTCTGCATCAGCAAAAAATTCATTGGGATGTCCCATTCTTGCAGAGGGAAGACCGGGGAAGTTTTCGAGACGTTTTGCGTTTTCTATCATTCTGTATGTGCTTCCGCCACCGCCATCACCGTAGCCAAACATACCGAAAGCAGATTTAACAGTGCCCTTAAGGTCTGTTTTTTCTGCAGCTTCAACAATATATGCAGGGTCATAGTCACCTTGATAATGTGTACGCTGGTTGAAGGCAAGAATTTCGGAGCCATCGTGACCACGCCATTTGAATAGTGTGTGGGGGAATCGGTTTGTATCCTGATTGCGGAGCTTTGATGTTATGAAATACTCCATACCGCTTTTTTTGATAATCTGTGGTAATGCGTGTGAAAAACCAAAACAATCAGGGAGCCAGTATGTATCTGATGAAACACCAAATTCCTTCATAAAGAAATCCCTGCCGTAAAGAAGCTGACGAATCATACTTTCACCCGAGGCGATGTTTGTATCACATTCTACCCAGGTATTACCTACTACGTACCATTGTCCGTTTTGTACCTTTTCCTTTATACGTTTGTATAAATCGGGATTGTTGTTTTTCATCCAATGGTAAACAATAGCCTGGCTTTGTGTAAATTTAAAGTCGGGGTATTGATCCATAAGAGCAAGGTTGTTAGCAAATGTACGGGCAGTTTTACGTTGTGTTTCCTGAACACGCCATAACCATGCAATATCAAGATGACTGTGTCCATCCATAATAACTTCAAATTGAGGTGTGTGTGGAATTTCCGCGATTTTTATATCGAAATAATCACAGGCATCATATATAGATGAACGTACTCTTTCTTCGTCGAAATCGAAATCAACCATGTGGATTGAGTCGTCAAGCACCTTGTAAACAGCTTCGTAAATGTACTCATCCTTGATGTGCTCAAGTGCCTGACGGGCAAACTCACAGTTGAGATAAAATTTTTCGCATTTTTCGTCTATGGAAGCAAAATTTGCAAACTTGAGCTTGTATTCACGCTCCGTTTTGCCTGCCATGGCATCGTCACAGAAAGAGGCGGAGTCAACAACGGCCTCGAGCTCAATTTCCATAGGGTCGCCGTACTTAAGATATTTTTCGTTTATAACAACGGTTTCACGGGCAACCCATCCGCTATGCTCACGTGATGAAACAGAGTTTGCGGTTTTGCCGTCTATTTTAACCATGATCTCGCCACCGAAATCAAGGTTCAGATATACCTTTGAGTATTGGTAAAAGCTGGGAAGGGTAACGTTTGCTTTAAAGATTCGAGCACAGTCATAACGGGCAAACCAATGCTCACCGATTTTTATCTGTGTTTTTTCATCTTCTTTAAAAGAGTATTTCCCATCGCCGAGATATTCACCGTCGTATGTTTCCCATACAGGTATATCTACGTGGTCAACTTCACAATACTTTTTAAGCTGACCTATCATATCGTGTAAAACGTGTAATTTAGGTGTTCTCATAATATCACTCCTGATAATCCTATATAGTTTATGATACCATAACAAGGAGTTGTTCTACAAGGAAAGAATCGAAAGTTATAGGGTTAAAATATACCAAAAATTAATGCTATAAATTGTAATATATGTATGATAGCTTAAACGAGTGTGGTTGCTTTGTGTACAAAAATGAGTTTGTAATTTTGGGTACTATTGCGTATTTAAGTGATTGAAAGTAATGGTCATATATGGTAATATGGATTTGCAGATACTTGGATTAATAGGAGGTTTTTGATGTGAAAAGAATATTAAAAAGTATTTTATCAATTGTTCTTGCATTTGCATTTGTTTTCAGTGCCGTGTATAGCAGTCTTGCTGAGATCAATTTTGTGGTTGATTCAAAAGCTGCAACAACCGGTTATATAGATGACGCTATCGTGTGGGAACTTGGTGACGACGGTGTTCTTAATGTGTTTGGTGCGGGTGAAATTCCTAACTTTTCAGCTGCAACAGAAACACCATGGTACGGTTTGCGCGATCAGATTAAGTCGCTTGTTATCGGGGACGAGATTTCTGTTATAGGTAATAATGCATTCAGAGGGCTTACAACTCTTGAATCTGTTACCATTCCTTTCAGCGTTACAAAGTGCGGATTAGATGCTTTCGGCGGGGATGAGGCTCTCAAGGCTGTCTATGCAGATGATGTGAGGTCATGGTGCAATACTATTTTTGCAAATAGTACATCAAACCCTGTGTGCTATGGCAATAATTTGTATTTCGACGGTGAGCTTGTTACTGATTTAGTGATAGCTGAAGGTGTGGAAACAATAAAAAATAATGCTTTCATTAATTGTAAAAGCCTTAAATCCTTGTTTGTTTCCGATTGTGTAAAGAAAGTTGGTCAATGGGCTTTTCAGGGTTGTAGTGAACTTGAAACAGTAAAACTTGTTAATAATGTTGAAGTTATAGGAATGTTTGCCTTTAACGATTGTATTTCACTTAAAACTGTCAGCTTGAATGATGGTTTGACAATGATTGATCAAAATGGTTTCGGAAATTGTTGGGCGCTTGAAAATGTTGTGATTCCTGATAGCGTTTCAGAGCTTGGTCAGGGAGCATTCTGTAATAACCGCAAGTTGAAATCAGTTCAATTGCCGCTTTGTCTGGCAAGTTTGGGGGCAGAGGCATTCAGCGGATGCTCAAGTCTTGGTGAAATTGTTGTTCCTGAAGGTATAACAACTATTAATGACGGCACTTTCTATGGCTGTTCAAATCTTAAGAGTGTGGTTTTACCTGATGGTATTGATTCTATAGGAAAAAATGCTTTTTATGAGTGCATTTCATTGGAGGAATTCAAGGTTCCTTATTCAGTATCATCATTTGGTTATCAGGCATTTTATGGTTGCACAGGTCTTAAAGCTGTTCATACAGAATTTTTGGATAGATGGTTTAATATTTCATTTGATGATCAAACCGCAAATCCTTTGTGCTATGCTACAAAATTGTATCATAATGATAAGCTTGTGACTGAAATATCTGTTCCTAAAGGTGTTTCTAAAATCAATAGCCATGCTTTCTTTAATGCGAAAAGCATTAAATCCTTTAATGCGCCTTATTCTTTAGAGACTATAGGTGAAAACGCTTTTTTCGGTTGTACTGCACTTGAAAGTGTAAGATTTGGTAAAGCTTTGACCCAGATTCGCGATTTCGCATTTAATGATTGCATTTCTCTTGTTTATGTTTATTTTGCAGGTACACAAGAGGAATGGGATAAGGTTGAAATCGGAAATTATAATGCGCCTCTTTTGAAATTGGGTGTACATATTGGCTCCGAAAGTCATGTGGAAAGTGATTGGATTGTAGGTAAAGCAGCTACGTGTGCTGAGGTTGGTACTAAGTATAAGGTTTGCTTGATTTGTGATCAGGTCGTGGAAACTGCTGAAATTCCTCTTGCTGACCATACTCCATCGGATTGGATAACAGATAAAAAAGCTACAGTTAACGCTGCAGGTGAAAAGCACAAGGAATGTACTGTTTGTGGCGAAATCCTTGAAACTGCAACAATTAAACAACTTAAATGCGGTGCAGTTACACTTACAAAGGTAACTAACGTTGCTACAGGTGTAAAAGTTTA
>JAZRLZ010000039.1:0-1469 GCA_045647125.1 Acutalibacteraceae bacterium
ACCTGCATTATTAATAATAGCCTTGATTGTGGGTGTCTGTTTCTTATCGATATAGATAGTCTTTTCTTTGTAGTTATTGGTTCCCACACGGTGCATGTTTACACCGTAAGCATTTTCAAGTACATTATACTTTACTGTATAGCCTTCGGTGTTTTCGTCCATATAAATACCGCTTGTACCGTAGTCTGCCCACTCGGGAAGCACAATATCGTGAATGTAGTTTCCGCTCATTTCAGAACCGGGCTGTTTTGAAAGAGTGTAAATACCGCCGGCATCACAAAGAATCTGACTTGTGTGATGAATTTCATTGTTAAGTATACGGTTGTTTTTCATTGCGTTATCTGCATTTGACCAGCCGAAGCCTACTGATATGCCTGTGTACGGTGCATAGGCTATTTCATTGTTTGCAATAAGAATATCTCTGGGATAACCTGCACAAATGCCCACAGAGCTTTCATAATCGGTACCTATATGCATAACACGGTTGTTTACTATTCTGTCACCTGTGCAAATATCAGACTCATCCTCGGGGTTATATACAACGTGAATATCCGTATTTTCATCAACAACAAATTTGCCTACCATTATTCCGTTACCGCTGATATTCTGAATAAGGTTATCCTGAATAACAGAATTTTTTGTGCCGTAATGCAAATCAATGCCTGCAGCTCCCATATTTTCTACCGTGCAGTTTTTCATTGTGAAATTCTCTGTACCGGCAACATATACAGCAGCTGACGGTCTTAAAACACCCATATCATTGGTTTTGAAAATGCAGTAATTTGCATACATACCTGCCTGCACATCAACAAGACCTTTCTCACTCGGCAAATTCCATGTGCTGTAACGGAAGGTTATTCCCTCAAATGAGAGATTTTGAATCTTGTTGTCGTTATTCGGCTTAACTGTAACAAGATTTTCAAGCCTCGGTGCGATTACAGATGAGGATTTTATATCTGCATTTTCAGGAACTTTGATGTAAACCGTATCGGTGCTTTCATCCAGATACCACTCATTATCGGTGTCAATAAGCTCGTAAGCATTTTCAATGTAATAAACAAAATGATATGTACTCATATGTGAGTAGCCGTCTATATTGGGATGCAGACGGTTGAATATCAGTCTGTTTTCGTTATCCTGAATTCTTATGGTGGTAATACCGTCTTTTGTGTCGGCTGATTTTACACGAATAACATTCTTAACCCAGGCTGTCTGAACGGGAAGCTCAACATCTGTAAGGTTGTTGAAATTCTGGAACTCATTTTCCTTAAGATAGATTTCGCCGTAATCGGCAGCCTCGAGAGAATCCTCACCCCAATAGTTCAGGTGTTCGGGAATCATTGTTCCGTTTGCTTTGAATCTTGAAGCTCCCACAATTCTTGTCGAAAAATCTGTGTTGCTTCTTGCTCTTGTCATTTTTACTCCGTCAACATATAACTGACGGAAGGTAAAGCCATCGGGAACCTTTG
>JAZRLZ010000040.1:0-13274 GCA_045647125.1 Acutalibacteraceae bacterium
ATCTTACCTGCTGATGAAAGGTTCATAACTGTACGAACTTCGATACGTCCGAGAGCAACCTCTCTCTGCTTGGGAGCAAGCATACCCTTCATAGCTGCTTCGATTTCTTCGATACAGTCATAGATAACTCTGTACATTCTCATTTCAACGCCGTCACGCTCTGAAAGTGTCTGAGCATTTGTGTCGGGACGTACGTTAAAGCCAACGATAATAGCGTTTGAAACAGCTGCAAGCTGAACGTCGCTTTCGTTGATAGCACCAACACCGCCGTGAATAACGCGTACACGTACTTCTTCATTTGTAAGCTTTTCAAGATTCTGCTTAACAGCTTCAACGGAACCCTGAACGTCAGCCTTAACGATGATAGCAAGCTCTTTCATATTACCGTCCTGAAGTGATGAGAAGAGGTTATCAAGTGTAACCTTCTGCTGTGCACCCCATTCAGCCTGCTTAGCTTCGTGAATCTTTCTTTCAACGAGCTCACGAGCGAGCTTTTCGTCTGATGCAACGTCAAATGTGTCGCCTGCACCGGGAGTAGTGCTAAGACCAGTTACCTCAACGGGTACTGAGGGACCTGCTTCTTTGATACGGGTGCCTCTTTCAGTCTGCATAACTCTTACTCTACCTACACTCTGACCTGCAACAACGATATCACCTACACGCAGTGTACCGTTCTGAACAAGAAGTGTAGCAACGGGGCCACGACCCTTATCCATTCTTGCTTCGATAACAATACCCTTACCTGCACGGTTGGGGTTAGCCTTGAGCTCCTTCATTTCTGCAACAAGAAGAACTGATTCAAGGAGTGTATCAATATTCATTCTTGTTTTTGCGGAAACGGGTACACAGATTACGTCACCGCCCCACTCCTCGGGAATAAGCTCGTGCTCTGTAAGCTGCTGCATAATCTTGTCGGGAGAAGCATCCATCTTATCCATCTTATTGATTGCAACAACAATGGAAACACCCGCTGCTTTAGCGTGGTTGATAGCCTCAATGGTCTGGGGCATAATACCGTCGTCGGCAGCAACAACAAGAATAGCAATATCCGTTGCCATTGCACCACGTGCACGCATAGCTGTAAATGCAGCGTGACCGGGTGTATCAAGGAATGTGATATCCTGACCGTTAATCTGTACTCTGTAAGCACCGAGGTGCTGTGTAATACCGCCTGCCTCGGTTTCGGTAACAGATGTGTTTTTGATAGCATCAAGAAGTGATGTTTTACCGTGGTCAACGTGACCCATTACGCAAACAACGGGGCTTCTGGGAAGAAGATCCTCATCGTTATCCTCGTGGTCATCAATAATTCTGTCCTCGATGGTAATAACAACCTCTTTTTTGACCTTTGCACCAAGCTCGGTAGCAACGATTTCTGCAGTATCAAAGTCAATAACCTGGTTAACGTTAACCATCATACCAAGACTGAAGAGCTTTTTGATAACCTCTGCGGCAGTTCTTTTAAGCATAGCGGCAAGGTCACCTACGGTAATCTCCTCGGGAACAGTAATTACAAGAGTTTTCTTTGCACGTTCTGCTTCGATTCTCTTTAATCTTTCTGCTTCACTTTCTTTGCGTTTTGAACGCATACCCTGCTGCTTTCTGTACTGCTGACTCTTCTGCTTAAGCTTCTGTTTAGTCTGAACATTATCGTTTATTGAATGTACGGGAGCGATATTTTCATATCTTTCATTATACTTATCAAGCTGAACGTCCTCTGCACGTGTATCGATAGTTCTTTTTTCGCCCTTTGTTCTGGACTGCATAGGACCATCGTTTTTCTTTTCGTGCTTTTTGAAGGGATTAAGTGAGCTTTCGCCGTGCTTCTTCTCCACGGGCTTTGTTTCAGGCTTCTTATCCGCTTTTTTATCAGCTTTCTTATTATCCTGAACCTTTTCAGCGGGCTTATTCTCCTGTTTTTTCTGTGCAGGCTTGTTTTCCTGCTTTTTCTGCTCAGGCTTATTTTCCTGCTTTTTCTGTTCAGGCTTTTTCTCTGCCTTTTCAGGCTTCTTTTCTTCTTTTTTCTGCATAGCAAAGTATGCATCAAAGGATGCTACAGCATTATTCTGTGTAAGCACGTCAAAAAGAACATCAAGCTCCTTTGAATCAAGTGCTGTTGAGGATTTTTTTGGTTCCTCAAAATATTTACCGAGAATATCTGTTATATCTTTACCATGTAAACCAAAGTCTTTTGCAACTTCGCTAACTTTATATTTAGTTATCATGTAATTCCTCCCCGAATTTTTGAAGTAATTTATTAGCAAATCCGGTATCCGTTACGGAAAAAACTGCTGATTTTTTCCCAAGACTGAAGCCGAATTCCTCCATAGTGTACGGTGTACGCAAAACCCTTATATTTTTGCCTCCGTAGGTACAAGCGTGTCGCATTTCCCGTTCAAGACGCTCTGAAGCATCCGCCGACAAGAAAACAAGCTGTGCTTTTGACGAAACAACAGATTCCTTAACAACGTCGTGGCCGCATAAAAGCTGACCTGCTTTGCGGCATATACCAAGGAATCCCATAATATCGTTCTGATTCATCGGTCCAGTCCTTTCGCGTAAGGCGTCAGTTAAGCTCCTCAGCCATTGCATCGTAAACGCTGTCAGGGATTTTAACCTCTAAAGCCCTTTCGAAGCGTTTACCCTTACGGGCCTTGTCGAAGCAATCTTTATTGGGGCATATATATGCGCCTCTACCTGATTTTTTGCCTGTTAAGTCGAGGCTTATTTCCCCCTCGGGACTTTTAACTGCACGGATAAGCTCCTTTTTCGGCTTCATCTCGTTACAGCCCAGGCACTTTCTCATTGGAATTTTCTTTTCTGCCATACCGACCTCACGAATTCTGGGGAATATAGAAACCGCTTTCAGGCTTAATATCTATTTTCCAGCCGGTGAGTCTTGCTGCAAGACGGGCATTCTGACCCTTGTTACCGATAGCAAGTGAAAGCTGTGTATCGGGAACTGTTACATGGCAGGCATTTTCTTTTTCTTCATCAATTTCAACCTCAAGAACATCTGCGGGAGCAAGTGCTGCACCGATAAACTTCTTGGGATCCTCATCATAAACAACAATATCGATTTTCTCGCCGCCTAATGACTCAACAATAGTGCCGACACGAGTTCCCTTGGGGCCGATACAAGCACCGATGGGATCAACATTTTCATCCTTTGAGCAAACTGCAATTTTTGTTCTTGAGCCTGCTTCACGGGCAACAGACTTAATCTCAACAACGCCGTCATAAATCTCAGGCACTTCTGTTTCGAAAAGTCTTTTTACAAGACCTGAGTGTGTTCTGGAGATCATAGCCTTTGGTCCCTTAGGTGTATCCTTAACACCTTCGATATAAACCTTGATAAGCTGACCTTCCTTAAGCTCTTCATCAGGAAGCTGTCTTGATTTGGGAAGAACAACTACCGCCTTGCCGATTTCAAGAGTAGCATTGCCTGTCTGGGGATCAACGCTCTGTACCTTACCGGTAACAAGCTCCTTCTGCTTTGACTCAAATTCCTTGAGCATAAGACCTCTTTCAGCATCGTGGATATCACCGCGGATAACGTTCTTTGCTGTTGTTGCGGCAATTCTGCCGAACTGCTTTGTTTCAAGAGGAATTTCAACAAAATCACCAACAAGGGCATTTTTGTTATACTTCTTTGCTTCCTCGGGAAGAATTTCTGTAAATTCGTTCTCGATTTCCTCAACAACTGCTTTTCTGAGATAAACTCTTAACTCGCTCTTTTCAGGATTGCAGTCAACAAATACAACGTCCTCGCCACCGTATTCTTTTCTTACAGAGGTAACGATTGCTGCGCAAACCTTTTCAAGAAGGTAATCTGCAGGAATTCCTCTTTCCTGTTCAAGTAAAGCAATTGCTTCAAAAAATTCTTTGTTTTTGTTTGTGGGCTTTGCCGCTTTGCGTGCCATTTTTCCAACCATTCCTTTCGATATATATTCAAAAATTATAAACTGAAATCATCAAGCTTAACAAAAGCTATCTCTTTTTTCTCGGCTGTCATTGAGTTTTCCTCATCAAAGGCTATTGTAACCGAGCCGTCATCAGTATAGTCAATAAGCTGACCTTTAAACTCACGCTGACCTTCAAAAGGTCTTATGAGTCTTAAAATAACATTCTCACCCATTGCGTAATCAAAGTGGAAAGGACGGGTAAGCTTTCTTTCAATACCCGGTGATGATACCTGAAGATTGTACTGACGGTCTACGGGATCAGCATCATCCAGAGGCTTATCCAAAGCATGACTCATATTCACACAATCCTCAATACCAATGCCGTCCTCTTTATCAATAAAAATTTTAAGATAATAGTTTGCGCCTTCCTTTTCAAAAACAACATCCCATAAAATGAGACCTAATTCCTCAGCTATAGGCTCTGCAATTTCCCAAACGATTGATACTGTGTTTTTTGCCATAGAAAACACCTCTTTTCACTAATTTAAAGTAATAAATATGAGAGCAGGTTGCCCTGCTCTCACTCAAGTTCATATTCTTACAGTCAAGACTATACCATAACAAAAATAATTTTGCAACACTTTTTAAAAAAAATACATTAAAAATATTACCTTATAATATATATTTTTAATAAAATTTACTTTTTCAGGCATACTTTGGTTTGTAAACGTGGTAAAATTATGTTATAGTCCTATTAGAGATATATTCACAAAAGAGGTGGTTGTATGTCGAAAATACTTATAGCAGGTTGCGGACACGGTGGTCTTGCTGCAGCCATAAAATTAGCAAAAGCAGGTCACAGTGTTACTGTGCTTGAGCAAACAGAAAAAGGCAAAACGGGGCTTCCCCAGTCAGATGCCTTTGATATTGACACCTTCAGCTATGCCGATATACCTCCTGCGCCTTACTTTAAGCGTGGCAGAAACGTTATAACCTTCGTGCCATCGGACAATACTCTGAAGCCCCTTACAATACCTGCATTTGATCAGGATTCCTACATTGTAGACAGGCGTGAGCTTATAGAATACCTTATAAAGCTTGCGGAGGAAGCGGGTGCGGAAATACACTTCGGGGAAAGGGTTGTTTCACCCATTATTCTGGGTAACCGTATTGCAGGGCTTAAGACTGAAAAGGGTGAATATTACTGCGACCTTGTCATTGATTCCTGCGGTGTGAATTCCCCCGTAAGAACTCAGCTTCCTTCACCACTGCTTGTAAACAGAGAGATTAAAAAATACGATATTGTGTACTCCTACCGAGCATATTTCAACAGAGTTGAAAATGCCCCCGAGCCACGCACAACCTACAACCTTTATCTGCGTGATGACGGTGAAGTCGGCTTTTCCTGGCTAATAACGGAAATAGACCGCACAGACGCTCTTATATGCCGTTTTTATAAGCCCGAGGATAGTGAAATACTTGAAATTCTTCACAAAATGAGTGAAGAAAATCCACAGATGGGTACAGAGCTTATTTACGGCGGCACACACTCGGTTATACCCGTATGTCAGCCCCTTGCGCTCCTTGTTGCAGACGGCTATGCTGCCGTTGGTGACAGTGCTTTTATGACCATACCCGTTAAAGGCTCGGGCATTACCTACAGCATAAAGGCAGGCTCTATGCTTGCAGACTGTGTAATCAACGATTCCGACGGCTTTTACGATACGGAATCCTTATGGGAATACCAACGCAGATTTTTCAAGGAAATCGGCTTTGGCGCAGGAAGACTTGCAGTATTTAAAAACCTTCTGCCCTACCTTACAGCAGAGCAGGTAAACGAATTATTCAGGCTTAACATAATCACTACGGAGGAGTTATCCGCCATAATGACAAGCAAAACGGATGCCCTGCTTAATAAAGCAAATCTTACAAGCCTTAAGAATAAAATAAAGCTTGCAAGTGATAATGCAACCATCAAGGATATATTATCAAACGTTGCCGTATGGATTGGCAGATTAGCAGTTATAGAAGCCTCCTTCCCCACAAAATACGACCGTAAGGACGTGCAGAAATGGGTGGAAAAATATAACGGATTTTTTGATTCTATAAGAAAAAATGATTCCTAAATTCCAAAAAGCCTGTTTACATTTGCAGTAAAATAAATTTGTGAATTTTAAAAGTATCTGCAATAACACACATCAAAAATACGAGGTCACTTGGCGGGTGACCTCGTATTTACATATATACTGTTTACAACATAACTGTTCAAGACAGTTTCGTTTAACCAACTCTGTTTATTGCTATGTCCTCTATACTTACCCAGCCTTTTGTGCCATCTACATCAACATACAACCATGTTCCTGCGATATTTATATCTTCAACATAGCCTTCGGTTCTATACGAAAGATCCATAATAACGTCATCGTAATCATATTCACCTTCGCGTAACTCAGTACCTTCTGTCATTACCACAGTAAAAGTAACATAAGCCGGTGCGTTGGGACCTGTCACTTGTTCAAGATAGTTGGCACTTGCCCAACCTTCCTGACCTTGATAGCTAAGATATGCCCATTTACCTGATTTATCAAAACGATGAACTGTTACAATGGAGCTGTACGGCATAGTTGTGATAACTCCATCACTTAATGACGGACCTTCACGAAGATTAAGTCCTTCACCATCTGTAACAACAAAGGCAAGCTCTCCACCTACCTGCTCCTCGTAAAAATATTCCTCGGTGGTTGTCTCTTCTGTAGTTGGTTCTTCATAGATATCAACATAGGAAGGTGCACTCCTGTTTGTAGCGGCAAGGTAAGGTGTGCTTACCCAGCCGTAATACTGACCATAGGCAACGTATGCCCATGTTGCACGACCGTTGTATCTGATAAACTGAACAACATCATCATAGGGTATTTCAAGTATAATTTCACTGTTAAGTGACGGCTCTGTACGAAGGTTAAGGCCATCGCTCATTGTGATTCTGTAGTTTGCTCCGCTTGGCTGATACAGATATTTTGAGTTAACGAAGCCCTCGTAATCGTTATATCTTACGTAATACCAATGGGGCTCTGATGTAGAATAACCTACAACGGAAACCATTGCATACTGAGGAATGCAGATAATTGCATTTGCCTCGGTGCTTGGAAGTGAACGGATATAAAGGCCGCCATTTGCGGAAACCTTATAGTAATCGGCATAGCCGAAGTTTGTAACGTCGTCACTTACAGGAGGCTCATAGTTATCGTAATCCTGCTTCTGAACGTTTGCGTTAACCTCTTCGGGATCGGTTATCTCACCCTCGGTAACGTCTGTATATTCACCGGGATCGTAAGGATCTGTATAAGAATCACCGCTATCCATTCCGATAATTGCCACGATTATGATAAGAAGTGTAACAATCACACCGCCTATAATGGCAATGGGAATAACAATTTTCTTTGAGCCGCCGCCCTGAGGTGCAGGAGCATTTACGGGCTGACCCTGAGGTCTTACCTGTGGCTGACCCTGAGGTTGAGGCTGAGGTCTTACCTGAGGTTGTGGCTGAACCTGAGGCTGTGGCTGTGGCTGTGGCTGAACCTGAGGCTGTGGCTGCTGATACTGCTGGGGAACTGCACCGCATATAGAGCAAGCCCTTTCATTATCAGGAATTCTGTTTCCGCATTTAGGACAAAACATAATATCACCTTTTTAAAAATTTTTTGTAATAACTTAAAATCAAGCGTTAATAATTTCTTATACAAGCAAGACTTTATTTAACCTTATCAAATTCCAAAACAGCGTAATCTACCCAACCGGTGTTACCATCGTATTCTGCAAGTGCCATTCCGTTAATGGGGTTAATAACAACAACGCCGATTTTCTCCCCACCCTCTATAGTTGTAAGCACACTGTCAAAATCGCCGGGGTCTTCGTACATATCAACGCCGTCGGTTGCGGTAACTTCATAATATGCCGCAACGTCGGTAGAATAAGATTCAAGATAATCTGCATCCACCCAACCTTCTGTTCCGCCAACAGATATTTTTGCCCAGTTGGTTTTGGTATGATAATAATGAACCTCAACTTTGGTCAAGTAGTCAACCCTGCTGACAACGTCATAATCAAGACCGGGGCCTGTTCTTACGTTAAGGTAGCCGTCCATAGTAACACGCTGGTCAAGATAGAGCCACTCATTAAAATTCGAATTAAACTCTACGATACCGTTGGAATTATACGGAACTGTTGTTTCGGTGGTCTGAAGCTGCTTTTCAGTTTCCTGCTCGGAAATATATGTACCCTCATACTTAATATAGGGTGAGCTTACCCATCCTACATAAGGACCATATTCAACGTAAGCCCATTTGCCGTTGGAATTATACTTAATAAATCTTACAAGCTCACCGTAGGGAACACGGACAACAACATCGTAATCCAATGCAGGACCTGTTCGCATATTAAGGTAGCCATCCATAGTTATCTTGTAGTAATCGCCATCAACGGTAATGGATGATAACCTTTCAAGGGGCTTTGTTTCAGGCTGTGTTGTCTGCTGTAACGATGGCTCGTTATTTTCCAGAACAACTGCAGATTCCTGCTGTATCAAGGTTGTGCTTTCAGCCTCCTGATCGGGTAAATTCTTCTTCACCCTATTGCCGAAGGCAAGGATAAGCGCACCTACGATTATTGCCGTTGCAACAATAACTGCAACAATAATCAGGGGGGTGTAATTTTTCTTTTCCTTTGCAGGCTCTGCTTCAAAATTATTCTCGGCAGGCTTTTCGGGAATGTTAACCACAACCGAAGGCTGTACCTCCACCGGCTGAGGAATTATTTTACCGCCGAA
Organism: Acutalibacteraceae bacterium; assembly: GCA_045647125.1. Lineage (GTDB taxonomy): Bacteria > Bacillota > Clostridia > Oscillospirales > Acutalibacteraceae > DTU089. The sequence continues at coordinate 8,728 of JAZRLZ010000040.1, forward strand.
TTCTTTATTGCAGACGCTACATTTTTCACTGTCATCGGGAATTGTACTGCCACAAAAAGGACAAAACATATATACGCCTCCTGTTCACTAAAACAATATGTAACCATTATAATATGTTATGAAACAAAATTCAACAAAAATCGCAACTCCGTAAAAGGAATTGCGATTTCTTGGTTTTTAGAATGCTATTTTTTCTTCAATATAGCTTTCAAGCTCTGCAATGGGGAGTCTTACCTGCTCCATTGTATCTCTGTCACGTACTGTTACGCAACCATCTTCAAGGCTTTCAAAGTCGTATGTAACGCAGAAGGGTGTACCGATTTCGTCCTGACGGCGGTATCTTTTACCGATTGAGCCTGCATCATCATAATCAACATTGAATTTTTTGGAAAGGCTTGCAAAAACCTCAGTAGCGTTATCGTTAAGCTTTTTGGAAAGAGGAAGAACTGCACATTTGAAGGGTGCAAGTGTAGGATGGAAACGAAGAACAACACGTGTATCGTTCTTTTCTGCATCAACAACCTCTTCATCATAAGCCTCAGTAAGTATTGTGAGGAAAAGTCTTTCAACACCAAGTGAAGGCTCGATAACGTAAGGAATATATCTTTCGTTTGTTTCGGGATCAAAATAATCAAGACTCTTGCCTGATGTGTTTATGTGCTGTGTAAGGTCGTAGTCTGTTCTGTCAGCAACGCCCCAAAGCTCACCCCAACCGAAGGGGAAAAGGTATTCAAAGTCTGTTGTAGCCTTTGAATAGAAGCAAAGCTCCTCGGGATCGTGGTCACGAAGACGAAGATTTTCTTCCTTAATGCCTAATGAATAGACCCAGTCACGACAGAAGCCACGCCAATACTCGAACCATTCAAGGTCTGTACCGGGCTTGCAGAAGAATTCAAGCTCCATCTGTTCAAATTCTCTTACGCGGAAAATAAAGTTACCGGGTGTGGTTTCGTTACGGAAGGATTTACCGATCTGTGCAACACCGAAGGGAACCTTCTTTCTTGTTGTACGCTGGATATTTGCAAAGTTTACAAAGATACCCTGAGCTGTTTCGGGACGAAGATAAAGCTCGTTTTTGCTATCCTCAGTAACGCCCTGGAAGGTTTTGAACATAAGGTTGAACTGACGGATATCGGTAAAGTTATGCTTACCGCACTGGGGGCAGGCAATAGCCTTTTCCTTGATGTAATCCATCATCTGTTCATTTGTCCAGCCTGCAACGTTTGTACCGTCAAAATCTTCAATAAGGTTATCTGCTCTGTGGCGTGTTTTACACTCACGGCAATCCATAAGCGGGTCAGAGAAGCCACCGAGGTGACCTGATGCAACCCATGTCTGGGGATTCATAAGAATTGCACTGTCAAGTCCTACGTTGTAGGGATTTTCCTGAATAAATTTCTTACGCCATGCATTTTTGATATTTGTTTTAAGCTCAACACCGAGAGGGCCGTAATCCCATGTATTTGCAAGACCGCCGTAGATTTCGCTGCCTGCATATACGAAGCCTCTGCCCTTGCAAAGTGCAACAAGCTTTTCCATAGATTTTTCTGTATTCTTCATATTTATCCCCTTTCAACTGAAAGAAATTTCTGAATATCAATACGGGATTATAACATAAAATTTTTTAATAATCAACATTTTGCACAAAAATATATATGTTTTATTGTAATGTTTAACTTGACATAAAGTGAACGTTAATGTAAAATGTTAAATTGTAAATTTATGTTTTTTTAAATCTAATCAAGAAACGAGTGTGATTATATGCATTGGTCCGAAATGATCGCAGACCGTATCATCAGACGTAATCCCGATAAGGAGGAATACGTTTGTGCCGCAGGTATAAGCCCCTCCGGCTCTATACACATCGGTAACTTCCGTGATATTGCAACAAGCTACTTTGTTGTACGCGCCCTCAGAAAAAAAGGTAAAAAGGCAAAGCTCCTTTTCTCTTGGGATGAATTTGACCGTATGAGAAAGGTTCCCGTTAACGTTGCCGCTATCGACAGCGATATGGAAAAATATATCGGTTGCCCTTACGTTGACGTTAAAAACCCCTTCGATACAGAAGAAAGCACCTATGCAGAATATTTTGAGCACGAATTTGAGCGTTCAATTGTAAAATTCGGCATTGATATGGATTACCGCCATCAGGCAGAGATGTACAGAAGCGGTAAATATACCGAGCATATCCTTCATTCACTTAAAAAACGTGGTGAAATTTTCGATATACTCGCAAGTCACCGCACACAGCCCGTTCAGGAGGGTGAGCGTGAAAACTACTACCCCGTAAGCATCTATTGCTCCGAATGCGGCAAGGACACAACAAAAATCATATCCTTAAGTGATGACTGCACAAAAGCAGAATACACCTGCCAATGCGGTCACAAGGGCTCCTTCGATTTCACAACAGACTTCAACTGCAAGCTCGCATGGAAAATTGACTGGCCTATGCGTTGGATGTATGAAGGTGTTGACTTCGAGCCGGGCGGAAAAGACCACGCAAGTCCCCACGGAAGCTACGATACAAGTAAGGATATTGCCAAAAAGATTTTCGGCTATGAGCCTCCCCTCTTCCAGGGCTACGAATTTATCGGCATCAAGGGCACAACGGGTAAAATGTCAGGTTCATCAGGTCTTAACCTTACACCCGAAACTCTTCTCAAGATTTATGAGCCCGAGGTTATACTTTGGCTTTACTCCAAAACAGAGCCTCTTAAGGCATTTGACTTCTGCTTTGATGATGGTATTCTTCGTCAGTACTTCGAGTTTGACAAGATGTACACAGCAATAAAGGAAGGTACAGCTACCGACGCACAGAAGGATATAATGTACAACACCACAGTTGGTGACAGAGTTCTTAACACAGTACCTATGAGCCTTCTTGTTCAGCTTGGCAGCGTTGTTGACTTCAATATTCCCATGCTTGAAACCGTTTTTGAAAAAATCGGCACACCATACAAGCAGGAGGAATTCAACGAAAGATTGGGCAGAGCCAAATATTGGCTTGAAAACTGTGCACCCGACCAGGTTAACCGTCTTCGCTCACTCCGTAACTGGGAAGTTTACAACACCCTTAACGATGATGAAAAGAAAGAGGTTGAAATCCTTTTCAATTTCATCAAGGAGGGCGGCTACGATCTTGACCAGCTTAACAAAAAGCTTTACGCTATACCGAAGGAGATTTTCGGTGAAGACCTTGATGAAAAGGCACTTAAGGGTGTTCAGGGCACATTCTTCAAAAACATCTACAAGCTCCTTATAGACAAGGAAAAAGGTCCCCGTCTTTATCTTTTCCTCTACGCTATCGACCCTGCAAAATACGTTGGTCTTCTTGACTTCTCTTACGAGAAAACAGAAGAGGAAGCAAAAGCAGAGGAAGAAGCAAAAAATCAGGTTGTTGAAGAAAACGAGGATAAGCACGTTTACGGTGAGGCTGACCCCTTCACTCCCTTTAAGGAAGAGCTTATTTCCATCGATTATTTTGAAAAGCTTGATTTAAGAGTATGCGAAATTGTTAAAGCACAGGAAATCAGAAAATCTCACAGCTGCCTTAAGCTTACACTTAACGATGGTAGCGATAAGCCCCGCGTTATCGTTTCATCAATCAAGAGCGAATACACCTGCGAGCAGCTTGTAGGCAAAAAGATTATTGTTATTGCAAACCTTGAGCCCGCAAGACTTACCGGTGTTGAAAGCCAGGGTATGCTTCTTGCCGCTACAAACGGCGCTTGCGGTTGTCAGGTAGTATTCTTACCCGATTGCGTACCTGCAGGCACACAGATTAAATAATTATGTTAACCTTTTCACCTGTTACCGAAAAGGAATTTGAAACGGTTTTTACAAAAATGATAAGCGCCTTTCCTTACGAGGAAAGGCGTGATTCCTATGACCAGCTGCAATGCTTCGGTGATGACCGCTTCAGATACCTTAAGCTTAATGAAAACAACATTATGGTTGGCTTTATTACCCTCTGGCTGTTAGACGGCTTTGTGTATGTTGAGCACCTTGCAATTAACGATGACTGCAGGGGTAAGGGCTATGGCTCACTGGCACTTGAGCTTGTTAAGACCACATACCGTAAGCCCGTTATTTTAGAGGTAGAAAACCCCGAAACACCTACGCAGAAAAAGAGGGTGCATTTTTATGAAAAATCGGGTTTCATATTCAACAATTATGATTACACACAGCCATCCTACCACGGCGGTGAGGGAGTACCACTCAAATTAATGAGCTACCCTGACCCCCTTACAACAGATGACCTTAACAATTTTATTTTTCAGACTCTTAACAGTGCGTATAAAAAAGTGAATAATAAATAACAAATCGGGCTTAGGGAGTGTAAATTAGGGATTTAATAGCCTTAAATCATTAAATTTGGCGCATAGCTATGTTAAAATGCTTGAAACCCGTCAGGGTTTCTGCACATTTGTGTCTTGCTCTGCATCTGAATTTAAAAGATTTAAGGTGCAAAGCAGTTTTAATTTAAATAGTTTTCGTTTAGACGAAATGATAAAATCACCGCAAGGCTGACGCCTTACGGTGATTTT
>JAZRLZ010000041.1:0-51331 GCA_045647125.1 Acutalibacteraceae bacterium
CAAAGAAACACCTGTTGGTTTCCATGCAGGTCTTCAGTCTGTTAAAATCGCTCTTGCTGCTGAAAAATCAGCTAATGAAGGCAGACCAGTTAAACTCGCGGAGATTAAATAAAAAATGTCAGATAAGAACTATGATATTATAGTTATTGGTGCAGGTTGCGGCGGTTTAACCGCCGCAGTTTGTGCTGCAAAAGAATGTAAAAAAGTTCTTTTACTTGAAAAAAACAACTACCCCGGTGGATTTAACACAAGTTTTGTAAGGGGTAGATTTGAATTTGATACATCTGTCATTTATCCCTTAGGCTTAGGTGAAGATAATCAGGTTGAATTAAACCGTCTTTTTGAAGAAATTAATATATCAGATAAGGTTTCGTGGAAGGAAATTCCCGAGGCCTATAGATTTATATCTAAAAATCGTGACGGATCAGATATTGACATTATTATGCCTTTTGGTATTGATAACTACATTGATGCTATGGAGCATTACGTTCCGGGTAGCAGAAACGCAATGCAGACTCTATTTTCTATCGGTGAAGAAATAGAGCAGGTTAAAATTAAATTCGAAAACACAAGTGATGATATAGACCGTAAATTCGTGAAAGCTGTTATTAAAGAGCAAGGCAACTTCACAAGAACTGCACCCTATTCTGTAAACGAGGTTCTTAATGCACTTAAGCTTTCTCCAAAGGCAATTGACATAATTAATGCCTTATGGTTCAACTTCGGTGTTGACTGTGACAAGTTAAGCTTTACCCACTATATCGGTTACTTATATACATATATTAAATACGGTTCATTTATTCCTGCAGACTCAAGCTCTGACATTAATTCAGCACTTGTTAATGAATTAAGGTGTAACGGTGGTGAAATCAGATACAATAGCCCTGTTTCAAAAATACTTTTCAATGATTCAATGGCTTCGGGTGTTGTTTTAAAAACAGAAGAAATCATTCCTTGTAAACACATCATTTCCACCATTTCACCTAACATCGTTTATTCGAAAATGATGGATACACGTGACGTTCCTTCAAGTGCTTTAAAAAGAACAAATGCACGTACATTTGGTGCAAGAAGTGCCTGCGTATTTTTAGGCTTGAATAAATCCAGTAAAGAGCTTGGTATTGAGGATTATTCCGTTATAATTACAGACGAAGCAGATTCTACCGATCAGTACGCTTTAATGAAATCTATTGAGACAAACAACGCTTTAAAGGCTACCTGTGTTAACATTGCCAATCCCGATTGTTCCCCAAAAGGTACAAGTATTCTTTGTCTTTCTACAATATATACGGACAGTTGCTGGTCTGAAGTGACTGCAGAAAAATATTATGATGAAAAAGATTTACTTGCAGCACGTCTTATTGCGAATTACGAAACCGCAACAGGAATCACAATACATAATTCTATAGAAGAATTGGAGGTTGCAACACCTGTAACATTTGCTCGATATACAGGTGCTCCTCAAGGGGTTACACATGGTTATTATGCACACGATTGGGATAGTATCCTCCCGAGAATAATGACAGAAGCTACCGATTGCGACACAAAAGGCTTAAGATTCTGTGGCTCATGGGGAACACAGCTTTCAAGCTACAGTGCTTGTATAGCATCTGCACGCAACGCTTTATATGCAACACTTGAGGATATAAAGGAAAGCGAGGTTAATTTATGAGTGACAAAGTAATTATACGCACCGCTTATAAGGATAACAAAAACTTCGCAGAAATACCTGAACTCAGACGCGGTGTTATTGAGCAGGCACCCGAAACACCCATTATGGCAAACTATGCTGAAAATGCACTTGCGAACCTTATGCACCCTCAGGTGCAGCACCTGAAAATAAAGCAAGCCGAAACATTATCAAAGGATCTTGCGGCTTTTGTGCTTATTCCTGACATAGAACAAGGTACCGCAAAGCTTTCCCAATTTAAGGCAGGTCAGCAATTAGAAATAATCATAACCATTAATGATGATGTATATACAAGAGAATTCACTATATGTTCTTCACCCGCAAGAGCTTCAAATGATGAATACGTAATAATTGTAAACGGCAAGACTGAGGATAAAATAATCAAGTACATTATCAACAATTGGAAGCCGGGAACATCAGTTAACGCATCATCACCAAAGGGATATTTTTATCATCAGGCTTTACGTGACCCGTTCCATATAATGGGTATATGCAACAATAGCGGTATTACACCATTCCTTGCAATGGCTGAAGCAATTTGTGACGGGACTCTTAAAGCAGATCTTACCCTGCTATATTCCGCAAGAAAGCAACGTGATATAGCTATGTTTGACCATTTAAACGAGTTATCACAAAACTGCAAACGATTTAAAGTTGTATATGTATTCAGCGATGAGCACGTATTCAAATCTGAGCGTGGTTTTATAACAAAATCATTAATTGAAAAGCATAAGCCTAATAATAAGTTTTCACTTTTTATTAATGGCGATTATGAATTATACAGTAAAATTATTCCTCAAATAAATGACCTGAACTTAAAACCCGGAGCATTAAGACTCGGTCCGCAATGCAGTGAATTCAATGTAACCGCATACGGTGATTTCCCACGTGAAAAAGCAGATCTAATATTCTTATGCAAAGTGTATAAAAACAAAGAATACGTAGCTACAGTACCCTGCTCATCATCGGAATCACTTTATACTTCTTTTGAAAAAGAGGGTATAATCAAAAACTTTGATAATACTGAGTTTATGTTTTTGATTACAGATGGAGAAATTTTTATTCCCGAGGATAAAGATTTTAGAAAATCCGCAGAAAAAAAGCGGAATATAGCTTACCTCAAAAACACATATCCTCTTTCTAACATATCTATTGAGATAATATAAAAAAACACCTCAAAGCGAATTGCTTTGAGGTATTTTTATAAAAATTAATTAAAATCATCAAAATCATCTGAAGATTTTTTTATATCGGTAGGAAGTGGCTCTGCAGGATTAAGATTAACAGAAGAAGTATCAATCTTGGGTTCGTCTTTTTTTTCTTTTTCTTCAGCGATCTTTTCATCCGTATCAGCATCTGCACCCTCACTATAACCGAGAAGCTTATAAGCAATAGCGGCATTTTGCTTTTTCATTTCTTCGACAGCATCCTTGAGTTCCTTTGATAAGCTCATCATCGAAACAACGAGGTAACCTAAAATTGCAAACAAAATTCCGACAAAGGTTAAAACAAACGTACCAAAATGATCCGCTGCATCAAACATAAGCAAAAGCACGACTGCAGGCAAAAACAATGTAACAACAACAAAAGCCGCAACTAATAATAATTTTTTTAATTTACTCATAACAAGCCTCCGATTATTTATTTCTCTCAGCAATTTTCTGAAGACCCTTAAAACCGATTTCAACACTGTCATAAGGATCTAAATCGTAGCAATTATCCTGTTCAATAACAATATACTTAACACCGATTTCTTTACAAGACTGATAACAAGCATCAAGATCGAGGTTACCTGTGCCACATTCTGCAAAACGCTGTGTATTATTTATAATTTTCATATCTTTAAAATGGCAAACCTCTACTCTACCCTTTAGTTTTTTGAGGTAGTCGGCAGGGTTAACACCACCAACCTGCATCCAATATGTATCAGGTATAAAATGAAGATCCGGAGCTTCATTAATAAGACGTTCAAAAGTACGCTCACCATCATAAACCTCAAACTCCAAGGCATGATTATGATAACATAACTGTTTACCCTTAAGCTTCATTTTTTGAGAAATTTCATTACACTTAGCAATAAAACCGGTAACACCCTCGTAAGATTCATGAATGGTACCGGGCATGGCACCTATACCAATATTTTTACAATTAATAAGATCGTGCTCGTGTATAAGTGCATCAAGATCATTTTTCATTCTGTCATAAGGCTTGTGTGTAACACAGACCTCCATTTTATATTTATTAACAAGCTCTGCAACAATTTCAGGATGAATATCACCAATTGCAGAAATCTGAATTAAATTACATCCGATACTATCAAGAAACTTCAATGTAGTTTCAAAATCATTTGCATTCTGGCACTTATCACGCAAGGTAAAAAGCTGAACACCAAGTTTAATATCGTTCATACTACACCTCCACAAATATTATGTTTTTATTTTATCACATATTTTTTTAAAGTAAAGAAATTTTTGTTTATTATACAAAATATTTAAAAAATCTATTGATTTTATTTCAAAAATGTATAAAATAATAAGGTAGTGGAAATATTTGTTTAATATGAGGAAGGTTATTTATGCCAAAATATCTTATTGTTAATGCCGACGATTACGGAATGTGTACCGCAGCCAATGAAGCGGTTGAAGAATTATTCCTTGGTGGTTGGTTAAAATCTGCAACTGTTATGATGCCATGTCCCGGTGCTGAACATGCAGTTAACTTCTCAATCGACCATCCCGAATACGCTATCGGTGTTCATCTTACAATGACAAGTGAATGGGGTCAATACAGATGGAAGCCCCTTACACACGGTGTTTCCCTTTTTGACGAGGATGGATATATGTGGCATGAAAGTGATCAGGTTGAAAAGAATGCTACATACGAAGACCTTGACAGAGAAATTCGTGCACAGATTGACCTTGCTCACAGTATGGGTATGAAACCTTCTCACATTGATAATCATATGGGTTCACTCTACGGTCATTACACCGGCAGATTAGGTCTTGCGAAACTTACATTGAAAATTTGCGGTGAATACGGATATGCTTACCGTTTATACACAAAGAGCGATAAAAGAATCTGTCCCAATGGCACACCATACATATTATATAGTGCAGTCCCCCTCCTTTCAAAAAGATGGGGTAAAAAATACAACGTTGTTATTCCTGATTATCTTCTTTTCCCGGATTGGAATGATGATATGCGTGTAAGTTACGAGGTTTATCGTGACACTATCCTTAAAATATGGACTAACATTCCTGAAAACGGTGTAACAGAAACCTTTGTTCATCCTTCAATTGAAAATGATGAGCTCAAGGGAATTACTGCACGCTGGCTTGACAGAGTATGGGAATACCAACTTATGAAAGACCCTTACGTTCATCAGTACCTTAAGGATCACGACGTTGAGTTAATCAGCTACCGTGAGCTTATACAGATGAAGGGCGGAAAGCTTAAAGGCTAATTATAAAAGTCACCTTTAATTTACTTAAAGGTGATTTTTTTATTGAAATTTTATCTTGAAATTTCAAAAGAAGTGTGTTATTATTTTAAAAATGCGTTGAACAAGAGAGTAGAAGTCAACTACTGTTACAGAGAGATGTGCCCCCGGCTGTAAGCACATTACAACGGTTTACTTTGAAGTTCACTTGTGAGCATCGTGGTTGAACTTAAGTAGGCTGCGACGGGTGTGACCGTTACATCACCATTGAGTGTTTGCTCTGATGCAAAAATAAGGGTGGTACCGCGGAGTTATGTCTTCGTCCCTTTGTGGGATGAAGGCTTTTTATATTTATTCCGCAACTAATATAATCATTTTGAAAGGATGAAAAAAATGCTGGAAAAGGCACAAGCATTGAAAGAACAGTTTCTTGAAAAAGCAACAAACGCTTCGGCAACTGCAGAACTTGAACAGTTAAGGATCGAATTTCTCGGTAAAAAGGGTCCTATCTCCTCACTTATGGGAGAATTAAGAAATATCCCTAATGAACAGAAAAAAGAAGCAGGTCAGATTATCAATGAGGTTAAACAATTCATTGAGGCTACCATTTCAGAAAAACGTGAAGAGCTTATCAAAATTGAAGAAGAGCGTCTTATAAACAGTGCAGAAGATTATGATGTAACCTTCCCTGTTGAAGAAGATAAAGGTTCCTATCACCCCATCACACTTATTCAACGTGAAGTTGAGGATATCTTTGCAGGTATGGGCTTCTCCATTGAAGATTATGACGAAATAGTTGATGACTACCATTGCTTTGAAGCACTTAATATTCCTAAACATCACCCAGCTCGTGATATGCAGGATACATATTACTTAAGTACAAATCAGCTTTTAAAAACACATACATCAGCTGCACAGAATGCTATCTTAATTAAGTATACAAAAGAGCTTGAGGCAGATAGGCCAATAAGAGTAATTTTCCCCGGCAGATGCTTCAGAAATGAAAAAATTGATGCTTGTCACGAAAATACTTTCTTCCAGATGGAAGGTGTTATGGTTGACAAGGATATATCTATTTCTAACCTCATCTACTTTATGAAAACAATGCTTTCAGAAGTATTCCAACGTGATATCACCGTAAGACTTCGTCCCGGCTTCTTCCCCTTTGTTGAACCTGGTTTTGAGCTTGATATTCAATGTGCAATCTGCGGTGGTAAAGGATGCCCATCTTGTAAAGATTCCGGTTGGCTCGAGCTTTGTCCCTGTGGTATGATTCATCCTAATGTTTTAACTGCTGCAGGTCTTGATCCTGAAAAGTACACCGGATTTGCATTTGGTCTTGGTCTAACAAGACTTGCTATGATGCGTTACGGAATCAAGGATATCCGTGTATTCAATTCCTGTAACCTTAAATCACTTTCTCAATTCGAAAACACAACCTTCGTTGAACCTGAAAAGGAGGTCAAATAAATGTTTGTTTCAATTAATTGGATTAAAGAATATGTTGACCTTGAAGGTCTTGATATCAAAAAACTTATAAACAGCTTCACTCTTGCAACCGCAGAAGTTGAAGATATAATCGTCAAAGGTGAAGATATCCGTGATGTAGTTGTAGGTGAAATTTTATCTATCGAAAACCATCCCGATTCTAAAAAGCTGCATCTTCTTAAAGTTGATGGCGGTGACAGAATCTATGATGTAGTTTGCGGTGCACCTAACGTACGCGAGAATATGAAAATCGCTTTTGTAAAAGCCGGAGGCAGAGTACCTGCAGGTGAAATTACAAAGGCTAAGGTTGCAGGCTACGAATCAGAGGGTATGTGTTGCAGCGCATTTGAACTTGGATTATCTGATGATAAATCAGGTCTTATGGAAATCGACGTTGACGTTGCAAATGGTACGGATCTTAAAGAAATTTATCCTATTGATGATATAATTTTTGAGGTTGATAATAAATCACTTACAAATAGACCTGACCTTTGGGGTCATTACGGTATAGCACGTGAATTCGCTGCTCTTGCCGACAGAGAATTAAAGTGTATGCCTCTTGATGACCTTAAATATGACGGAAATGATAAAATCAACGTTTCTGTTAGCAGACCTGATCTTGTTTACAGATATTCTTGTGTTAAGATGGATAACATCACTAAAAACACAAGTCCAATGTCAATGCAGATTCGTCTTTACTACTGCGGTATGAGAGGAATCAACCTTCTTGCTGACCTTACAAACTACATTATGCTTGAAATGGGTCAACCTACACACGCGTTTGACGGCAACAAAATTGACGAAATCATCGTTGGAACACCCGAAGAAAATTGCAAATTCACAACACTTGATAATGCAGAGCGTGATATCACTACAGATACACTTCTTATTCAGAACGGCTCAACACCCGTTGCTATTGCAGGTATTATGGGCGGTCTTGATTCTGAAATTGTCGGCGATACAAACTCCGTTGTTCTTGAAAGTGCTAACTTCGATGGCGTTTGCGTAAGAAAGACATCTTCAAGACTTGGTCTTCGTACAGATGCATCTGCAAGATACGAAAAAATGCTTGACCCCGAAATGACAGTAACAGCGGCAAAACGTTTCGCATACTTACTTAAATCAATTGATAACGGTGCATGTGTTGCTTCACATCTTACTGACGAATATGTTAAAAAATATCCTGAAATTGAAATCACATTTGATAAAGCTTACGTTGATAAATACACAGGTATTGATATTTCTGAAGAAAGAATCCTTAAAACACTTACTGCATTAGGCTTTGGAATTGAAAAAACTGAAAATGGGTTTAAAACAAAGGTTCCAAGCTTCAGAGCAACAAAAGACGTTACAATCAAAGCCGATATTATTGAAGAAATCACACGTATTTACGGCTATGATAACTTCAGCATTATAACAACCAAAAGCCCATTAAAGCCCGTAAAGAGCTCACCTGTTCGTGCACAGAGCAATGAAATCAAGGATATTCTTGTTAAGCATTATAATCTTCACGAGGTACACTCTTACATCTGGGGTGATGTAAGAAAATATAAAAAGCTTGGTATTGAGGTTGAAGAAAACGTTAAGGTACTTAACATTGAAAGCTCGGATAACGGAACAATCCGTAACTCAATGATTCCCACGCTTCTTCTTGCTGCATCTGAAAACAAGGATTACGCTGACAGTTATGGTATATTTGAGATCGGACGAGTTGCAGCCGGTGTAAAGGAAGACGGAACTGCAAATGAACGTCGCAGATTAGGTATTGTGCTTTATGATAAAACAGTCAGCGAAAAAGATCTTTTCTTCAAAGCAATAACAATTGTTAATAACCTCTTCACACAAATCAAGCACAAACAGCCTCTGCTTAATAAATGTGCACCCCTTCATGCATGGCAACATCCTAAGAATACTGCAGAAATTATATGTGATGGTGTAAATGTTGGTACACTCAACACATTACACCCCTCAAATGCTTCGAAAATTGACAAGGTTGCAAAAGTAGTTTGTATCGAAATTGATATTGATGATTTCATCACAATTGGCGGAAACAACATCGACTTCTTTGAGCCTTCAACACAACAGTCAACATACTATGATTTATCACTTGTTCTCAAGGATGGTGTTACATTTGCACAGATTGTAAACGCCTGGGAATGTGAAGATATCAAAGATCTTGAATCATACAAAGTAATCGATAAGTATGATACTGCTGAAATGAGAAGCATTACAATTCGTTTGATATTCTCTTCTAAGGACAGAACTCTCGGTATGGATGAGGTTCAGGGATATATCGACACAATTCTCGAAAATCTCAAGAAAATCGGCATAGAATTACGCGGATAATTAATCAAATCTTAACATTTAGTTATTGTATTTTTAAACTAAATGGTTTATAATGGAATCCAAAGTTATATAGGAGGTGTTTTGAATGACAGATAAAACAATCCAATTCACAATTAGTGATGACCACGAGAAGGAAATGCGTGAGATACTTGTTTCAGTTTATAATTCTTTAGTTGAAAAGGGTTATAATCCTACTAGTCAGCTTGTAGGTTATATACTGTCTGAAGACCCCACCTACATCACCACGCATAACAACGCAAGAAGCCTTATTAGAAAGATTGACAGAGATGAGCTTTTACAGGTTCTTCTTAAATCATACCTTTCAAACTGAGGCAATACAGTTAAGGAGTGTTTAGTTTGGCTGATACTCAGACAAGTTTTCTTACCTACAAGGGCAAACCTATTGTTCGTAAAGGTAACACAATCTATTACGGCAATATGAGTGACGCATTTGTAATTATGCTTTCTATTGCATCAACACACGAGGTTCATGGTGTTAAAATTGCTGACAAGGTTATTGTTCAGTTACTTAACACAGATCCAACAATAAATCCCCTTGAAGCTATTGTTAAAAGAACAGAAAAAAATGGCTTATGGGCAGCAATAGATATTGCATCAATCTGGTTAGAAAGAGCCTTAAAAGGCTAATCTTCAATGGTGTTGTACTTTTTAGTACAACACCATTTTTATATTTACCATTAATCTTGATTTATATAGTTAAAGGTGATATAATACTATGGAAATTTTTGAGAGGTGTTAATATGAAGTCAAAATTTTTAACTTTCTTTCAAAATTTAATAATCTGTATTTCACTGTGTGCAATCGCATCCGGTGTGTTCTCACCTACTGTATTTGCAACTGATTTTGAGCCATACAAGCCTCTCAGCGGCAAAACAGTTTCCATTTTAGGCGACAGTATATCTTCATACGAGAACGTTTCTTCGGGTACCGCTGCAGAAACAAGCAACTCAACAATAAAAAACAATGCCGTATTTTTTACAAAAGGAAAGAACGGTGTATATCTTGAAGATACCTGGTGGATGCAGTTTATAAATGAGCTTGGCGGTACATTACTTGTAAACAACTCCTACTCCGCTTCCAGAGTTTATAATCCCGATGCTCCTCACACATCAAGCTCATCCTATTACAAACGTTGTATTAATCTTCACGATAATACAGGTGAAAATGCCGGACAGAAACCCGATGTAATAATGGTGTACCTCGGTTACAACGACCATTCAAGAGGCGCTAACACAATCGGTGACTATCAAAGCATCAACTACAATACACTTATCGAAAATAATGGCTCAACAATAGTTTATTCAGAACCCAAAACAACCTGCGAGGCTTATGCTATAATGCTTAATAAAATTAAGTATTCATACCCTGATGCAGAGGTATACTGCTTAAACTTACCTTATCGCGGAAACCTCAATGCGGCTTACGAAGAGCGCATTAAATCCTACAACTGCAGTTTAAAGAAAATTGTTGCAAAAGCAGGATTTATATACGTTGACACATTTGCAGAATCAGGTTATCCGACTGATGCTACAACTGTTTATAACTTTAATGCTGATTATGTTCATCCTAACATAAATGGTATGGATGCATTAACAGCTGCTTGTCTTAATACATTTTATAAAAACAGCAGATACATTCATTCAGATACTAAATTCCATAATATTACATACAATCTTGAAGGAGTTCTTGCTGATTCAGGAACCCAGAAGATTATTCCCGATGGTGAAGATTTCCACATCACATTATCAACCTATAACTACACTCCATTTGAGGTAACAGTAACATCCGGTGACGATGATATAACTTCATCCTGTTACAAAAACGGTCATATTGATATCCCTGACGTTACCAAAAATATTACTATATCCGCTAAGCAAATCAAAAGAAGCACACACAAATCTGCTTATAGATATGAAACAGATAATAATAATTTATTAAATATTGCAGACGATGAAAACACAGAAAATAATATAAGTGTCACATCAACGGAAAATGCAGCATACTATACAGCTACAACACCCATAAAACTAAACTCCAACGCCCCTTGGTCTGTTGTTTGGAAAACAAATGGTAAAAATAGCACAAACGTAATTTTATCTGCATACAGAAACACGAAAAAAGAACGGAATTTTTCAATTGTATATAACGCAAAACAAAGCAGACTTTATTTTGCACAACGTATCAATGGTGATATTCTTCAATATGGAGTAGACGTATCAAAACACGAAATAGATACATCAAAACCACATACATACAGATTAAGTAATGTTTATACACCTTTAAAAAACAATGTTATTAATCTATATGTTGACGGGAAGCTAATTGCTCCCCTCACCTCACATTACATAAACGGCATATATCAGGGTGAGAATCTTTCCTGGTGTAATGATATAGACTTCTCATTTGGATATATGGGTGCTGAGAACTCAGGTTTAAAAACCAATGATATAAGTTTTATCCAGATTTGGGAAAACACAGTACCTTCTGCTCACGTTCATAATTATTTGTATACTAACAACCACATAACAACCTGCACATCTGATGGCTACATTGAGCATATATGTGAATGTGGCGAAAGCATCTCGGACATTACAGAAAAAGCTGTAGGTCACGTTGTAGGTGATTGGAAAACTGAGTTTTTACCCACAGTTTATGCCCCTGGTTTAAAGGTAAAAAAATGTACAGTTTGTAGTGATATTATCAAATCGAAGGAATTAGCTCAATTAAAAACACAGGCATCTTCTATTATGACCATTAACAACAAGCCCAATGGCATCAAATTAACCTGGAGATCTGTTAACGGTGCTGACACCTACAATATATACAGACGTGAAGCAAACACGAAAAAATGGACATTGGTAAACACAACAAACAGACTTTCTTTTGTTGATGCGAATGTTAAAAACAGCATAAAATACCAGTATTTGATCCGTGTTAAAAATGAAGCAGGACTGAGCGAAGCATCACCTACAAAATCAATTAAATTTATAAAAACACCTGTAATTAAAGGTTTTACAAACACTCCCGATGGAATTAATATTAAATGGAATAATATTAAAGGTGCTTCCTCCTACAGAGTTTACAGAAAACGTTTTGGTGCTACTTCTTGGAAACTTATTACAACAACAAAAGAAACATCATATCTGGATAAGCAAACCCAAAAATTTGGCGGAGTAACATACCTTTATGTTATCCGTGCCGAGAATGGTGTTTTAAGCGGTTTTAATGCTGACGGCTACTCTGTTATAAGATTAGTTGCACCCGTCTTAAACAACGCCACAAGTCAAAAGAACGGCATCAAGATTAAATGGGAAGAATCAGCGGGTGCAGACGGCTACTACATTTTTAGAAAAACTTCAAAAAGCGGTTGGAAACGAATCGGATCGGCTAATCCCACACAGTTTACCTACATAGATAAAACTGCCAAAAAAGGTGTTACATATACATACACAGTAAGGGCTTATAACGGCTCAATTACAAGCAGTTATGATTCCGCAGGAATCACATGCAAGGATAAATATTAAAAACAGACCTGTCAGAAGCAACTGACAGGTCTGAATTTTTATTTGGTTTTTAAAGTAACATAGATTAAGTTAGGCTGTGCGAAAAATCTTGCTTTAATTGTACTGTAGCCTATTCCCCTGCTAAGCACAAGAGTTGTATCACCCGAATAATATAATCCGTCAATATAATCGGGATAAAAATCTTGATCAGGAACAACAAGCGGTAAACCAAAGAAGGTTATCTGACCGCCATGAGCATGACCCGAAAAAACAAGGTCAAATCCGTATTTAGAGTAAATATCAAGCTGTTCGGGATGATGTGCAAGAAGAATATTATAACCATCCTTTATTTCAAGCTCATCACAAAGCCCTGTAGTAGCATCTGCGATATCAAGCGGATTTGCACAGTGGAAATAAGGATCATCTATTCCATAAAGATTTATACTTTCTTTCTCGGATGAAACAAGCTTTGTATAATCCTGACGTAATATTTCAACACCTAACGCCCTGTAATCGGAAAGCATTTTATCAAATTCTTTCTGATAAAATATTGAAAAATTACATTCGTGATTGCCAAGAACATAATAGCATTTCGCAATTTTCACAAGTCTTTTAAGGAAGGCGTATGAAATCTCAGGAATAGTTTTATTACCATCAACAAAATCACCCGTAAGAAAAATCACATCCGGCTTTTCTTCTTTTAATGAATTAATGATTGCATCTGAAATAATCTTTGATTCTCTGTTATGAAAATCAGAAATCTGTGCAATTTTATATCCTTCAAAGCTTTCAGGGATTTTATCATCGGCAATATCATAAAAATCTATATCCAATGTAAAATTTTCAATAGCAGTATACACACCCAAAATTAATGAAAGGCAAAGAAAAATGCATATCAACTTTTTGAAGATTTTTGATATTCTTGATTTATTTTTAGAAATATTATCCATTATAAAATTTCACCGTTTTCAATGGCAGAAATCTGGTCTACTCTGCGTTGATGTCTACCACCCTCAAACTTTGTATTAATAAACACATCAACGAGCTCACAAGCAGTACCACCACCGATAACACGTGCACCCATACAAAGTACGTTTGCATCATTATGTAATCTTGTGAATTTTGCACTGAAATAATCCGAACAGCAAGCAGCTCTTATACCTTTAACCTTATTTGCAGCCATAGAAATTCCTATACCTGTTCCGCAGCAAAGTATACCCAAATCTGCCTCGCCTGATGTAACCTTAAGGCAAGCGGTCTGTGCGAACTTTGCATAATCAACAGAATCAGGAGAATTGGTACCGCAATCTATATATTCAATACCCTTGCTATCGAGATAAACCTTGATTTCCTCCTTAAGAGGGAATCCAGCATGGTCAGAAGCTAATACTAACATAAAATTCAACCTTTCTTTTCGTTTTTCTTTTTTAATTCTCTTTCTGCCTGAGAAAGTCTTAAATAATTTGGTAAAACCTGATGTGCGGATTGAACACACTCAGAGCTTTCATTATACTTTTCGGCAGCAATAAGTGCCACATTCTGTGCCGACTGATACCTTATGGATACAGGGGCACACCTAATATTACTTATAATAGATTTAAGCTTATTATATGCTACCATAGTACCGTCACCGATTAAAACAATCGGTGCATCAACATTTTTAAGCTGTTCACCCAACTGATCGATTGTAATTGCTTCATCTTCGGTAACACGTTTAAATCCGTCGGAGCAATCAAACTGAGCGGTATAAACCTGATTACATCTCGCATCCATAACCGCAACCGCATAGCATCCGCTATTTTCAAGAGGCTTTGCAATAACCTCGGTTGTAGAAAGGGAGATACATTGCTTACCTAAAGGTTGAGCAATTCCTTTAACTGCAGAAACACCAATGCGGACACCGGTAAATGAACCGGGACCTGAAGAAACTGCAAAAACATCAATATCCTTAACAGAAAGACCAGCGGACTCAATAGCACTTTTAATCATAGGCATTAGAGTTTGGCTATGAGTTAGGCCTGTATTTGAAAAATTTAATGATAAAATTCTGCCGTCACTATAAACTGCCGCACTTGCAGCAGTTGCAGTACTGTCAACGCCAAGAATCTTCATAAACACTGTCACCACTCATTCGTAAAATACGGAAATCGTCATTTTCACCGCGAAGAATTTCGATCTTTATTAATTTATCCTCGGGCAAGGCGTTTTCGATATTCTCACTCCATTCAACAGCAAGAACACCGCCCCAATCAAGATAGTCAAAAAAACCCGTAGAACACAAATCATCGTAAGTATTAATTCTGTACATATCGAAGTGATAAAGTGGTATCCCTCCCCTATACTCATGGACAAGGGAAAAAGTAGGGCTTGAAACATCCTGACTTATACCCATACCTTTTGCAAGACCTGCAGTAAAACGGGTTTTACCCATACCGAGACCTCCGAAAAAGGCTATTGTTTCACCACCCGAAAGTGCTTTACCCAAACTAGAAGCAAACTCTTCTGTTTGTTCGGGAGATTTTGAAATAACTTCAACCATATATGAACCTCAAAACAAGTAAAAGACTTGAAATAAAACTTTAATATATGTATAATAACAATATTGAAACATAAAATCAAGGGGGCAATGCCTTGAAAAAATTATTTCCTTATTTAAAACGTTTCATTGATGAAACTGATAAAATTCTGTTATCGTTAATTACCGCCGCTTCTATATTCGGCGTTATGATGGTATATAGCACAACAAGATGTTCGCTTGAAGATGGTCAAATAATATCGCGAGATGCAAGGGTTATGATTATAGCCGCTGTTCTCGGTCTTATTATCACACTGATTATCTCGGCTATTGATTACGAACTGATTATGAAGCTATGGCCTATTGTTGCAGGTGCTTGTGTTCTGTTGATGCTGATTACACTTGTTTTCGGTGTTGCTCCTGAATCAAGACCTGATGCTAAGTCCTGGCTTAAATTCGGTAACGTTTTCTTTCAATCCTCGGAGCTTGTTAAAATCGGTTATGTAATAAGTTTTTCTATGCATCTTGAGTTATTACGCGATACAATCAATAAGCCAAAATCAATTATAATGTTAGGCATACATGCCTTAGTACCTATAGGTCTTGTTATCCTTACGGGTGATATGGGCTCTGCACTTGTATTTATGCTTATGACAGTTGCTATGCTATATTTCGCAGGGCTTCACATAGGCTATTTCTTATGCGGCGGGGCATTGATTGTTGCCGCTTCACCGTTGATTTGGATGTATGGTTTAAATGATTTCCAGAAAAACAGATTTCTTGCGCTTTTAAAACCTGACGAATTTCCTGCAGAAAGCTACCAGCAATTAAAAGGACTTAACGCTCTCGGTTCAGGCGGATTTTTCGGACAAGGTATTTTCAAGGGTGCATACACCCAAAACGGCATAGTTCCCGAAAGTGAAAACGATATGATTTTCACCGCCATTGGTGAAGAAACCGGATTCTTCGGTTGTTTGGTTGCATTGGCATTATTATTCCTTACCTGCTACAAAATGGTACAGATAGGTAAAAACTCCCGTGATTTCTCATCACAGATTGCTTGTTACGGTATTGCAGCTATGATTGCAGCCCAAGTAGTAATCAACGTTGGTGTTTGCCTTATGCTTTTACCCGTTATCGGCATTACGCTCCCCTTCTTCAGTGCAGGTGGCTCAAGTACCCTCTGCCTTTACGTCGGCGTTGGACTTGTATTCAGCATTTACAGATTCAACCTGTCCCGCAAAGCCGTTAACTTCAGAGTCAGTCGGATTTCCACGCCATTCAGTGAATTCTAAAATTTTTACCCACCTTAGACAAGGTGGGTAATTTTTTATAATTTTGTTAGCTTTGCCATTTTTGCCATAATCTTTTTGGTACCTACATCATCAAAAGCAATTTCAAGTACCATATCACCGCCAACAGATTTAGCGGAAATTATCAAACCATCACCAAAGGTTTTGTGATTGACTCTGTCACCAACTTTAAAGTCAAGACTAATTGTTGCACCTTTATTGGCAGAGGCATTACTGAAACCTCCGCGTGAGAAACCGCTTGCGGTTGTCTGCGGCTTTTTAGACTGCTGAGTACCAAAGCCTGTTTGCTTATCACGACTATAGGTTGATCCGCCAAATCCGCCACTGAAACCAACACGTGATACGCCGCCATAAAAGCTTTGTTGCGGCTGATTCATATTAGATTCAACTAATTCCTCGGGTATTTCATTAATAAACCTTGACGGACGTGTAATGCTTGTATTACCGAAAAGCATTCGTGAATGAGCATTAGTAAGATACAGTTTTTCCTTTGCACGTGTAATACCGACATAACATAGTCTACGCTCTTCCTCAAGCTCCGTGGGATCATACATAACCTGATTTCCGGGGAAAAGACCCTCTTCAATACCAACAATAAATACAACAGGAAATTCAAGTCCCTTTGCAGAATGAAGAGTCATCATTACTGCACTTTCAGAATCAGCATTAAAGCTATCGATATCGGAAAGCAAAGCAATTTCCTCGAGGAAGCCCGTTAAAGTACCATCCTCATTTTCTTCCATATACCTCAAAAGGTTGGCAAGAAGCTCCATAATGTTTTGCTTACGCTCATCTGCCGTTTCCTTATCAGCATCAAGGGAAACCATATAGCCTGTTTTATTTATTACATCCTCAAAAAAATCCTGGATATCTTTATTTTCAAGTGATTCAGCAAGTGAATTTATAAGATTTGTAAAATCAGTTAATTTTGCTGCTGCTCTTGAAAGCATAGGATAATCATATGCATGAGAAATGACATCATAAAAGGTTGTACCAAGACCATCAGCAATGGAAGCCGCATTATTGATAGTTGTATCACCGATGCCCCTTTTCGGTTCATTGATGATTCGTCGCATCCTCACCGTATCGGATGGATTAGCAATAACTGAAAGGTATGCAAGAACATCCTTTACCTCTTTACGTTCATAGAATCTGTGACCGCCTACAACCTTATACGGAACTGCATTATAAACAAGTGCACGTTCAATACTGCTTGATTGAGCATTTGTTCTGTAAAGAATTGCAAAATCGGAGAAGCTTCTGCCTGTTGCTACTGCATTAAGTATTTCATCAGCAACATATCTGCCCTCATCACGCTCATCTGTTAGCACTCGTATTGTAATTTTATCGCCACCATCCTTTTCAGTCCATAAGGTTTTACCTTTTCTTCCTGCATTATTCTTAATAACTGCGTTTGCGGCATCAAGAATAACGGATGTTGAGCGGTAATTTTGTTCAAGTCTTATAACAGAACATTCATCATACTGATTTTCAAATGACAAAATATTCTCAATAGTAGCACCACGGAATTTGTATATACTCTGGTCATCATCACCAACAACACAAATGTTACGGTAACCACCTGCAAGTAATGAAGTAAGCACATATTGAGCGTGGTTTGTATCCTGATACTCGTCAACCATAACATATCTGAATCTGCGCTGATAATATTCCAGCACATCAGGATTCTCTTTTAATAGCTTTACAGTGTTTACAATGATATCATCAAAATCCATTGCATCAGCTTTTTTTAGCATCTCCTCATACTTTGCGTAAGCCTGACCGATAAATTTTTTATTCATATCAAATTGTGCTGACGACTGATATTCTGCAGGAGAAATCAAAGAATCCTTCGCTCTGCTGATTTCGGAAAGAACATATTTAACAGGTAAGCGTTTTTCATCAATATCAAGAACACGTAACACCTCTTTCATAATACGTCTTGAATCGTCTGTATCATAAATTGTGAAGTGCTTTGAATAACCTACTCTGTCGCTATCACGTCTGAGAATACGGACACAACAAGAATGGAATGTGCTTGCCCATACATCATTACCTTTTTCACCAAGCATACTTTCGAGCCTTGATTTAAGCTCATTAGCAGCTTTATTGGTAAAAGTAATTGCAAGAATCTGCCAAGGCTGAGGAGCATCGACACTTAAAAGACCTTCAACACTGCGAGATAATTCGCCGCCATTATTAATAAAGTTTTCTAAGATTTCACAATCCTCTTCTGTAGGAACACGGTATGAAAAATCAGAATGGTAGGCATTTCCATATTTAATAAGATATGCAATTCTATTTACAAGAACTGTTGTTTTGCCTGAACCTGCACCTGCAAGAATAAGAACAGCACCATTAACATTATAAACCGCTTTTTTCTGCATATCGTTCATTCTTGCAAAATCTTTTTCAATAATCTGTTTCCTTAAGTTTAAAAAATCCATTTTAACATCCTTAATTTATGTATTATTAACCAGAACATTTTCAATAGAAGAAAAGGTCTGACCTATTAATTCAACAAACTCTAAATGATAACTGTAGTAAACATATTTTAAAAGTGGCTTTGAGTTACTTTCGAAGGATAGATTTATTTTTTTACAAAGGTCTATCTTTGTTTTGTAAACATTATTACTACAGCTTTTAACATCATTAATATATTTATGGTAAAGCTTTAATTCACTTAACTTCCCCATTAAATCCGACTGAAAGGAAAGCAAGTTTAAAATATCTTCCTTCTGCGGTGAAGTAAAATTATGTGTTATCCGTTGAAGTTTACCGATTTGCCACATTTCTGTATCAACACAACGCAACAAATTATAAATATCGTTGCGCTCAACAGGCGCAACGAACTCATCAATAAGATTTGAGGAAATCTCCCATCTAAGGCCGAGAAACCTCACATCAATTTTATTTTCCTGATTCCCGTCGGGAAGATTGCTGAAAGAATCATAAACACAACGGGACATTTCTTTTAACGTCTTGAAATAATCAAAATAATTTTTCAAGAGCACCTCAAATTACTTTTTGTATAAAGAATTACCCTTTGAATCAATAGCAACCAACAAGGGAAAATCTTTAATAACAAGCTTTTTTACAGATTCACAACCAAGCTCAGGAAAGCCCACAACCTGACAATCACTGATACATTTTGAATAAAGAGCACCTGCACCGCCGATTGCCGCAAAATACACCGCCTTATTACGAATAATTGCAGCACAAACCTCCTCGCTCCTGTTGCCCTTCCCGATCATTGCTTTCTGACCTAAATCAAGCATCAAAGGAGAAAAACAATCCATACGTGAAGATGTTGTAGGCCCTATGCTACCGATGGCAAGTTCATCCTTTGCAGGTGTAGGTCCTGCAAAATAAACAACAGAATTATTAATTTCAAAAGGTGTAGATTCACCTTTTTCAATGAGCTCTTTGATTCTTTTGTGTGCTGCATCACGAGCTGTATAGATTACACCTGAAAGAAAAACTCTGTCACCTGCATTAAGGGTAGTTACCCAATCAATAATATTCGAAGTATGTAAATAATATTCTGCCATTATTCGTTTACACCATAATCAATATGTGAATTACCTGAAGCTTCATCTAAAAAATCATATTCAACCTCAGGTGTGGTATTTTCGGATAAGTCATTGATGATGCCACTGTCGGCAATTAAAAGTTGTGCCGTTTTGCTCATATCACCTGTAAGAGCTTTTATACGGAGCTCAACCTCTTCTACAGATTTTGTAAAGCTACGGGCAATTTCTCCGATACCTGTAGATAAATCATCTATTTTAAGTGCAGTTTCACCTATAGCGGAATAAACTGACTTCGTAACAGTATTTGCTCTTTCCTTTGCAGCTTCAACAAGCTCCTCGGAATGTACACGTGCATCAAGCATTGCCGCACCGACCTGACGCTCAATATCACGTTTCTTCTCGCATTCTATTTTAAGACGGGAAACCTCTGATTTAAGTGCATCAATTTCATTCTGTGCTTCCTCTGACAATTGTGCATTTTCTGCCTGAATTTTCAATTCAGATATTTCATTTTCCTTAGCTTCAGCAGAAATCTTCAATGAGTTGATTTCCTCATCCTTTGAAGCAATAGTTTCCTCCAATTGCGAAAGCTTAGTTTTAAGCTCGTCAAGTTCGTTTTTTAACTGAATTGCTTCCTCCGCTTGTTGCTTATACTCCTCTGCCAAAGCGTTTGCCTGAACGCACTTTGCATTTGCTTCTGATGCAGATTTCTGCAAACTGCTTTTTTCTTCAAGAACCTTGTTAACAAAGTCCATAACCTCATCTTTATTAAAGCCGCCAAAGGCTTTTGTTTTAAAAACAACATCGTTTGCCATGGTCAAACCTCCGTCAACTCTCAAAAATTACGTATAGTAACCAATTATATAAAAACAATTATAGCAGATGATTTTTTATAAAACAACAAAAAATTTATATTTTCTATTTATTTTTCTTTAAATAAGTTGTATAATTAATTAAAATTAAACCTATTGAAGGAAAGGTTGTTTTGTGATGAAAAAATCGACGAAATTTTTATTAGCCTCATCAGTAGCAACAGTTGGGGTTATCGGTTTTCTTAACAGTTGCTTTCACACACGTTTATCTAAAAAAATAACTGATAAAATCAAAGAGAACGACCAGAAGAAAAACCCCATAGATACTACTGCACCCCACGAAATATTAAAAGCTGAGGGTGATGCTTGGGTTGACTCACAGAAATTCGATAACATTGTTATAAAAAATCGTAAAAATCAACCGTTGCACGGTATTGTTGTTAAAGCACTTGAGCCATCCGATAAATGGGTAATATGCATACACGGTTATACAAGCTCACCTAAAGGTATGGGCGGATATGGTTTACACCACCACGCAAGAGGATATAATGTCTTATTCCCATCACTCAGAGCACACGGTGACAGTGAACATAAATACATCTCCATGGGATGGAAGGACAGATTCGATATTATCGACTGGATTGATTATTTAATTAATCTTTACGGAGACATCAAAATTGTATTACACGGTGCATCAATGGGTGCCGCAACGGTTATGATGACTACAGGTGAAGAATTACCCGAAAACGTTAAATGCTGTATTGCCGACTGCGGTTATACAGATGTTTTCAGCGAACTTAAAAACGAGCTTCGTGTTTCTTATCACCTTCCCCCATTCCCTCTTATTTATGTTTCAAGTGTAATCTGCAAAATCTTTGGCGGTTATACATACAAGGAGGCATCCTGCGTTAAACAAATTCAAAAGTCAAAAACACCTACTTTATTTATTCACGGTGAAGAAGATGAGTTTGTTCCTTACAGAATGCTTTATGCTAACTATAATGCAGCTGCATGTGAAAAGGAGAAACTTTCCATCCCCGATGCAGACCACGCCAATGCTCACCTTTTCCATCCCGAAATCTATTGGCCCGAAACATTTAAGTTTATAGATAAATACATTGACAAATAAGAAGCTGATACATTGCAGGAGTTATCCTGCAATGTTTTTTATATAAACCAAATTTAAATACTAATAAACTGTCGACAAAACACCAATTCACTAAGTTTTTATTAGAAAAAACAGATTAAAATATAATTTAATCGATAATATTTTAAAATTCACTTGCTTTTTATGTGTATTTTGGTGTAAAATACATATGATTACATAATAGGTAATTTTGGATAATTTTACAGGAGGTTTACTAATGTCAGCATTAACTACAAACAAAAGCGTACTTTCCTGGATTGACGAAAAAGTTGAGCTTGTAAAGCCCGACAATATCGTTTGGATTGACGGTTCAAAAGAACAGATCGAGGAGTTAAGAGCAATTGCTTGTTCTACAGGTGAGCTCCACAAACTTAATCAGGAACTTCTTCCCGATTGCTATCTTCACAGAACTGCAGTAAATGACGTTGCACGTGTTGAAGGCAGAACCTTTATCTGTGCCCCCACAAAAGAAGAAGCAGGCCCCACAAACAACTGGATGGAGCCTTCAGAAGCATACAAAATGCTTTATGATATTGCTCGTGACAGCTATAAGGGCAGAACAATGTATGTTATCCCCTATTCAATGGGTCCCGTTGGATCACCCTTTGCAAAGGTTGGTATCGAGCTTACTGACTCAATTTATGTTGTTCTTAACATGGTTATCATGACAAGAGTCGGCAAGGACGTATTAGAAGTTCTTGGCGACAGCAATGACTGGGTTCGTGGTCTTCACTGCAAATGCCAGATCGACGAAGAAAAGAGATATATCTGCCAGTTCCCTCAGGACAACACAATTATCTCTGTTAACTCAGGTTACGGCGGAAACGTTCTTCTTGGTAAAAAGTGCTTTGCACTTCGTATCGCTTCATACCAGGGCTGGAAGGAAGGTTGGCAGGCTGAGCACATGCTCATTCTTGGTATTGAGAATCCTCAGGGCGAAGTTAAGTATATTTGTGCTGCTTTCCCCTCAGCTTGCGGTAAAACTAACCTTGCTATGCTTATCCCTCCGGAGCTTTACAAAGAAAAAGGCTACAAAGTATGGTGCGTTGGTGACGATATTTCATGGATCCGTAAAGGTCCCGATGGAAGACTTTATGCTATCAACCCCGAAAACGGTTTCTTCGGTGTAGCACCCGGTACAAACGTTAAATCTAACCCCAATGCTCTTGCATCAACAATGGAAGGCACAATCTTTACAAACGTTGCTCACAATCTCGACAACAATACAGTTTGGTGGGAAGGTCTCGATAAGAATCCTCCTACAAACGCTATTGAGTGGAAGGGCAGCCAATGGAACGGTCAGGAAAGCGAAGAAAAAGGCGCTCATCCCAACAGCCGTTTCACAGCTCCTGCAAAGAACTGTCCTTGCCTCAGCCCCGAATTTGAGAACCCCAATGGTGTTCCGATTTCAGCTATCGTATTCGGCGGCAGACGTGCAAAGCTTGCTCCACTTGTATATCAGTCACGTGACTGGAATCACGGTGTATTCGTTGGTTCAATTATGGCTTCCGAAACAACAGCGGCTGCTTCAGGTGCAGTTGGTGTTGTTCGTCGTGACCCAATGGCTATGCTTCCCTTCTGCGGTTATAATATGGCAGATTATTGGCAGCACTGGATCAACATCGGTGAAACACTTGATGCTGATAAGGCTCCCAAAATCTTCAACGTTAACTGGTTCCGTAAGGACGATGAAGGTAACTTTATGTGGCCCGGCTTCGGTGATAACCTTCGCGTTCTTGAATGGATTATCAACCGTTGCGAAGGCAAGGTAGACGCTAAAGAGACAGAAATCGGTTACATTCCCTATGCTAAAGACATCAACATTGAAGGTCTTGAAGGTGAAGTTACTCTTGAATCTCTTGAAAGCATCCTTGAAGTTGAAAAAGAGCTTTGGCAGGAAGATGCAAAGGGTGTAGAAGAATTCTACGCTAAATTTGGCGATAAGATTCCTCCCGTACTTGCTAAAGAGCTTGATACACTTAAGAAAAACGTTCAGTAATAAACTTATCAGGGCTGTGCCATGCACAGCCCTTAAGTGCATATAAAAAATATATAAAACTTTATTAAGAAAGAAGATTTTTTTGATGGCAAAGCTTACAAAAGAAACAAAAGACGGTATTTATTCACTTATGCTTACTCCTTTTAATCAGGATAAAAGCATTGATTATAAAACCTATGAAGAATATGCCGATTGGCAGGTTTCTCAGGGAGTTGCACACCTTTTTGCTGTTTGCGGAAGTTCTGAAATGAAAGAGCTTACTCTTGAAGAAAGACTTAAACTCGCAGAGCTTACAGTTAAACACAAAGGCGAAACAACAGTAGTTGCAACAGCTAACATTGAAGCAACACCTGAAGAAAACCTTGAAGAAATCAAAAAAATGGAGCAGACCGGTGTAGATGGACTTGTACTTACAACAAAAGGTCTTGGTAAAGATGACGACAAACTTGTTGAGTACATAAGAATGCTTGCATCAAGCACATCTCTCCCCGTTTTCCTTTATGAATTCCCCGGCTTTCAGCCTCACCTTATGAGTGGTAAAGCCTATGGTGAGCTTACAAAAGACGGCCTCATCTGGGGTATTAAGGACACAACCTGTTCACTTGAATTAATTAAAGATAAAATTGCAAACAAGGGTGATTCAACAATCATTCAGGCAAATATGCCTTACCTTTTCGACTCTTACGTTGCAGGTGCAAGAGGTGTTATGGCTACACCTACAAGCTGTGGCGGTGCCTTCTTCCAGAGATTCCACCAGGCGTTTGTTGATGGTGATATGGCTCTTGCAGAGCAGAGATATAACGAGATTATTCTTCTCGACAACGCTATTGACAGCGGTTTCTGTGCAAGTGCAAAGGAATTAATCAGACTTCAGGGTATTGAAGGCTTCAATTGGATTACAAGAGGTACACACCACCTTGACTCTGCAAGACTTCGTTCAATCAGAGCATTCCATGATTGGTGCGTAGCTAACGAGCTTATGAAATAATTTTTATTAATTTTTAAGAACAGATTCTGTATTATGCAGAATCTGTTCTTTTACATTTACAAAGATTTGTTGTATCTTGAATTTAATTAGGATATATAGTATAATTATTATAAATGTGGCAAATTTGCAATATTTATTTATCACTTTAGGGGATGTGATTTTTTGAGTATTGAGGTTTTATTGAATAAACAGAAAGATTTTTTTAGAAGCGGCGCTACTCTTTCTGTCAATTTTCGAATCAAAATGCTTATAAAACTTTATAAATGCATACAAAAATACAAAGATGATATCAACACTGCTTTATATAAGGATTTAGGTAAAAACAATTTTGACGGCTTCGTTTGTGAAACGGGTCTTGTTCTTATGGAGCTTAACTATATGATTCGTCATACACGCTCCTATGCTAAAAAGCATCGTATATACACACCCATAGGTCAATGTGTAGGAAGTGGTTTCACAAAAGCTTCACCCTATGGCAACGTGCTTATAATGAGTCCCTGGAACTACCCTTTTCTTTTGTCAATGGAGCCGATTTCAGACGCTATTGCGGCAGGTAATACAATTATTTTGAAACCAAGCGCATATGCACCTGCAACAAGTGAAATAATCACAAAAATTATTAGAGAATGCTTCCCGCCCGAATACGTAGCGGTTGTTACGGGAGGACGCGAAGAAAACCAAGAATTACTTAATCAGAAATTTGATATGATTTTCTTCACCGGAAGTCAGACTGTTGGTAAAGAAATACTGCGAAAAGCGGCAGACAGTATAACCCCCGTTGTACTTGAGCTTGGTGGTAAAAGTCCTTGCATCGTCGATTCGAGTGCTAAAATCAAATTAGCCGCACGAAGAATAGTTTATGGTAAATTCCTTAATTGCGGACAAACCTGCGTTGTTCCGGATTATATAATTTGTCAAAACAGTATAAAAGACGAATTAGTAAAAGAAATCTGCAACCAAATCAAAATCCAATACGGTGAAAATGCTTTAGAGAATCCCGAATACGGCAAAATTATTAACACAAAGCATTTTAACAGAATTTGTAATTTAATTGATAAAAATAAGGTTATATTTGGTGGTGAGACTTCCGAAGAAAGTCTGAAAATTGCACCTACAGTTATGGATAATGTTACTTGGAACGACCCTGTAATGCAAGAGGAGATATTTGGTCCTATTTTACCTATTCTCACATTCGATTCGTATGAAGAGCTTTATTCTTTGTTTGCAGAAAAGCCCGAGCCACTCGCACTTTACATTTTCTCGGAAAATAAAAAAGCTATCAAGGAAACAATTGAGCGTTGCTCGTTTGGTGGCGGATGCATCAATGATACAATTATGCAGATTGCGATTAATAGCTTTGGTTTTGGCGGTGTAGGCAAAAGCGGTATGGGTAGTTATCACGGAGAAGCAGGATTCAATGCTTTTTCGCATAAAAAAAGCATTCACAAAAAGGTTACCTGGTTTGACTTCCCTGTAAGATATAGTCCACATAATAACAAACTATTTAGATTTCTTTCTCATCTTTATATGAGATAATTATTATATTTACGAGGTGTTTTCATGTTTGACGCTATGCTTTCCGGCTGGGGCGGATTTGTTGGAATTTGTGAGCATATTAAGCTTTTCATATATTCAAAAAGAGCCAACAAAATGCAAAGAACTTGTGTTAAGAGGCTTATGAGAAAAAACAAATCCACAGTTTACGGTAAATTAAATAACTTTAAGGATGTTAAATCAATCGAAGATTATCAACGAATTGTTCCGCTTTCCGTATACGATGACTATGATGAATACGTATGGCGTATGGCTAACGGAGAAAAAGGTCTTATTACCAATATGTATGTACGTCGTTTTACCGAAAGTTCAGGAAGCACAGGAAAACAGAAGCTTGTTCCCCTTTCCTATTGGGCAGAATGGGTTTGTCAGTGCTTCAGCTTCAGTGCACCCATCGGTTGTGCAGTAAAATGGTTTGCACGCAAAGGAAGACCCCTTCCTGCTCAGAATGGCCTTTTAACTGCAGAAATTGGTTGCAGAAAAGTTAAAGGCGGTACCATAAGCTGCCTTTCCTCTATCCCTCTTCTTAACGTTAAACCGATAATTACATTATTTACAACTTCACCTAAGGAAGTTCTTTTCCCTGATCCCGAAAGCAATATGGATATGAATTATCTTAAACTCCGTTATGCTTTACCAAACAGAAAAATAAGCTACCTTGGTACAATATTCATCACAACACTTGAATCAATGTTCTTTTATATGGAAGAAAACTGGGAAATGCTTTGTGATGATATTGAAAAAGGCATTATTAATGACAGTATTAAGATGCCCGAGGAACTCAGACAGAAGTTCAACAAAAAATTAAAACCAAACCCCAAAAGAGCAAATGAGCTTCGTGAAGAATTTAAAAAAGGCTTCGACAATTCACCTATTATTCCGAGAATCTGGCCGAAAGTTGGTTGGATGTATGGTATGGGTACAGGTTCATTGAGTTTTTATGCAAAAAAACTGAGAAGATATATTGGTGAAGATTTACCGATGCATTATCTTGGCTATACTGCAACAGAGGCATTTATGGCAGTTCCTATCGAATTAAACTCCTTCGATTATGTACTTCTTCCCCAAAACGGATTTTATGAATTCAGACCTATTGAACAAGAAGGATACGATAATCTTCTTACAATCAAAGATCTTGAGGTTGGTAAGGAATACGAAATTATTCTTACTAATATGAGCGGCTTCTACCGTTACAGAATTATGGATGTTATCAAGGTTACAGGCTATTATAACCAGTCACCTATGATCACTTTCCAATACAGACTTAACCAGATAGCAAATATCAGCGGTGAAAAGGTAAGCTCCCTTGCATTTGACGAGATGGTTGCTAATCTTTCGGAAGCAATGGGTGATTTATATATCGGTTACAGTATTTATGCCGACAGAAGCACCTCCCCCGGTCACTACAAGCTTTTCTTAGAACTTAGCGAAGATATCAGCGATGAGAAAAAGGCAAAATATTCTGAAGAATTCGAAAAATATCTTTGTAAGGGTAACGTAAGCGTTGAACCACTTATAAAAAGCGGTGCTTTAGGTCATCCTCAGGTTTTATTCCTAAAAAAAGGCACTTATGATGACTACCGCGAGCTGTTACGTCAGCGTGGTGCAAATCTCAATCAGGTTAAACCGCTTAAGGTTATTGATACAGATGAGAAAAAGGAATTCTTCTTCGCACATCTTGAGGAAAAATAATGAAAAAATTAGATGTAAAATCAGAGGCTACGTCATTAAGACAAAAAGGCTTAACTGATGAAAATGTTATAGCTGACCTTATAAAACACAAGCTGAATACTCCGTATATGCAAAAAAAGATATACCCTACCGAAATGTACGACAGAGTAAATCTTATGTGCCGAAAATATATGGACAGACTTGCAAGATTTGAGGTTGACTACGGCTTTGAGATTAATGAAGAAAAATTTAAAAACACCTTGATTTGTTGTCTTGAATGTGCCCCTTTTATGCATTCATACGTCATAAATAACCCTATTGCACCATATTGGAAGGTTGCAGACTATAACGTTAATGATATTGTTATAGTAAAGCATACCGATGATATCGACTCGGCACGTGAGGAATTTTTCAAAATTCAGATTCCTTTAAAAAGCAATGTTCAGATAAAAATAGGCTTGTTTTACTGTAAGGGTAACACCTATGTATTGTTCATATGGAATCATATGCTTTTCGACGGCGGCGGATACAAAGCTTTTTGGTATGATTTCTGCAAGAATTACACAAAATATGATTTAAATGGCGTTTCCCCTATCGCTTTCTCAAGCGGGTTACGTAATTACAAGCTCGTTTACAAGGATATGTCACCCGAAATAAAAAAGCAGGCAAAAAAACAGCTTGCAAATATTTCACCGAAAATAAAAAGAACAATGCCTTTCAAGACATTGTCAAAAACCGATGAAATTATTATTGTTTCAAGAAACATTGAAGCAGAAAAATTCAATAAAGCCGTAAGCTATGCAAAAAGCAAAAATGCAACGGTTACAGATTTACTTATAGCATCATTTATTAATGCATTAAGTAAAATAACCGAAATGCCTGCCGATGAAAGAGTTAGCATTGCTTGTGCGACGGATTTAAGACGTCATATAAAGGATTTATCACCATTAGGGTATACCAACCACGTTTCCTTTGCCCATTGCTCTATTAATGGCACAGAGGGCAGCTTTGATAAGATATTATCCAAAGTATCCAATGAGATGCGAAAAATAAAAGATGACCCCTTTATGGGCTTACATGGTCTTCCCCTATTAAACTTTGCATATAAATCAATGTTTTACATACAAGCAGAAAATATTGTGAAGTTATTTTATAACAATCCTGTTTTTTCAGTAAGCAACGTAGGTGCTGTTGACAGAATGGGCTTTGATTTATCAAACAACTCACCCATATCAGCATTTGTAGCAGGTGCGGCTAAAAACAAGCCCTGCGCCGTAATGACTGCATTAACGGTAAACGGAAGCTTAAGTGCATCAATGTGCTTACGCGGTAACAAGGATGATAAAGAAGTACTTGAAAACTTTTTTAGCGAATTCAAAAAGACAATTGAATCTATATAAAAAACACCGTAAGGCTTCCTTACGGTGTTTTTTATAACTATTAATCAGCTGTAAGCATTCTGATATAACGCTTAAAGAATGCAACACCATCTTCAAGTGAAGCAAGAGGAATTCTCTCGTTAGTACCGTGAGTTGTAAGAAGAAGGCCTGTATTCATAAGGAATGGTGAATAACGGTAAATGTTATCACAAACATCCTCATACTGACGTGCATCTGTACCACCCATAACAAGATAAGGTGCAACAATTGCTTTGGGATCCATTGATTTACAGATTTTTTCAATAACCTTAAATGCTCTTGAATCTGTGGGAGAAATCTTTGAAGGGTTTTTACCTGCAAGAAGCTTAACTTCCGCTTTAGGACCTGCATATTTCTTGATATGAGCCTCAACATCCTCAATAGTCTGACCCGGCATAATACGGAAGTTAGCAACAACAGATGCCTTCTGAGGTAATACGTTAGGGGCGGGGCTACCATTTGCCATAGTAATAGCGGTTGTTGTACGCATCATTGAAGCAACAGGAGGAATTGCAGAGCAAATCTTTGTAACCGCAGGCTTAAGAATAGGAAGATTTGACATAACACATCTTACGGGGTAAGTTGTGCTTTTACCGATTTCATTAAATAATGATGAAAGCTGAGGGGTAAGCTCTGCTTTAAACTGATGATTTTCAAGGTTGCAAACAATTTTCGAAAGCTGACCTAAAGCACTATGCTTCGGAGGTTGTGATGAATGACCACCCTTTGCATTTACAGAGATTTCAAAGTCAACATGACCCTTTTCGGCAATACCGACACCTGCAAGATGACCGTCAATAACCTTATCAACCTTAACATCTAATATAGCGCCGCCTTCGTCAATAACGCTGTCGAGCTTAATATTATGATCTTTAAACCATTGCATCATACAAGAAGCACCACAAGCATCGCCCTCTGCCATAACCTCTTCATTATGACCGAAGCAAAGGTAAACGTCTCTTTCGGGCACGTAACCTTCTTCAAGCAAGGTTTCAACTGCTTCCATAACACCGATAAGGTGATTCTTAATATCAAGAGCACCTCTACCCCACAAAAAACCATCAGCAACCTGACCGCTGAATGCAGGATATTCCCAATCATCCTCTGTACCGGGTGTTACGGGCACAACATCCTGATGAGCAAGCATTGCAATAGGCTCCTTTTCAGGGTGGGCACTCTTCCAATGGTACATAAGGCTACGTGTAGAAATAATCTGAAGTTCAAGATTTTCGTGAATAAGAGGATATGCTTCTTTAAGAAAAGCGTGGAATTCATCAAATTTTGACCAATCAACAAGACTTTCATCAACATTGCAGATTGTAGGAATCTGAATAGCCTTTGAAAGATTGTTGATATAACGCTGAAGATCAACGTTTTCGGGAGCAAGCTGCTCCCCTGCTTCTACGGGTTTTGCTTTATATGTAGTTGCTGCTCTAACCATACTTACTCCAACACCTGCAGCCGCAACAAGACCAAGACCCTTTATAATTTTTTTCATAAGAAAACCTCCTTATTTAAAACAATGACATTTGATCGCTATCGGGTAAATCACCGAAAGCACCGCAAGATTTAAGTAACTCAACTGTAGATTTACCTGCACCTGAGCGTATAGCAAAATCCTCAATAGATGAGAATTCTGCACCGCCATCATTATGAGCTTTTGCAAGTTGCTCGGCAGCAGCTCCACCAACACCTGCAAGTGCAGAAAACGGCATACGGATTTTTCCGTCCTCAGGTTCATATGAGCTTGCGGTTGACTTGTAAATATCTATGGGCAAAAATTCAATTCCGCGAACCATAGCTTCATAAACAATCATCATAATTGTTTCCTTTGATTTTTCGGCAGAAGAAGCCTCTTTTCCCTTTGCTTTAATCATTTGTAAAAGAGTTTTCACCGCAGCCTTCCCCTTTGACATAGACTCTGCATCAACATCATCACCTCGAACAGTAAGATATGCACAGTAGTATTCAAGAGGTTTATATATTTTAAACCAGGCAAGACGCAAGGAAGCAATAATATATGCAGCAGCATGAGCCTTCGGGAACATATACTGAATTTTATCGCAGGATTCGATATACCATGCCGGAACATTATGAGATTTCATAATCTCGATCATTTCGGGTGTAAGGTACTTATTTTTCTTTCTTACAGTTTCCATAATATCAAATGCCTGCTTCGGCTCAAGTCCGCAGTGCATCAGGTAAACCATGATACTGTCACGTGTACCTATAACCTCGGAAATTGTACAAATACCGTCTTTAATAAGATCCTGAGCATTGCCGAGCCATACATCTGTACCATGAGACAAACCTGCAATCTGAATAAGGTCTGCAAAGGTCTGCGGTCTTGCTTCAAGAAGCATTCCTTTTGTAAACTCGGTACCCATCTCAGGAATAGAAAGTGTACCGGTAGGCCAACCCAACTCATCTGCAGTGATACCTAACGGCTCAGGAGAAGTACAAAGCTCATATAATTTACGGTCACTAATATCAATATCAAGAACATCTATGCCCGTAAGGTCTGTAAGGTGCCTGTAAATTGTGGGCACATCGTGGCCGAGTTCATCTAACTTAAGAAGAGTATCGTGCATTGAGTTAAAATCGAAGTGAGTAGTAATTATATCCTTCGTAGCATCATCTGCAGGACGTTGAACGGGTGTGAAATCCTCTACTTCATAAGTATTGGGAACAACAACCATACCACCGGGATGCTGACCTGTAGTACGCTTAACACCGGTACAACCAATTGTAAGTCGGTCAATTTCAGCTTTTGTCATAGTAAGATTACGTTCATCAAGATATTTCTTAACGAAACCGTAAGCAGTTTTATCAGCAACACCTGAGATTGTTCCTGCTTTGAAAACGTATGCCTTACCGAAAAGCTCTTCAGTATATTTATGTGACTGCGCCTGATACTCACCTGCAAAGTTAAGGTCGATATCAGGTGATTTATCACCAAAGAAGCCGAGGAATGTTTCAAACGGTATTTCGTGTCCGTCACGAATTAACTGAGTACCGCATTCGGGACAGGCTTTAACAGGTAAATCGAAGCCTGAACCAACCTCATTGTGCAAGAAAAATTCGGAATACCGACACTTAGGACAACGATAATGAGGTTGTAACGGGTTAACCTCAGAAATACCCGCCATAATTGCAACAAATGATGATCCGACGGAGCCTCGTGAACCGACGTAATAACCGCATTCCTCAGAATGTTTAACAAGAAGTCGTGCAATCATATAAAGACCTGCAAAGCCGTTCTCTATAATAGATTTAAGCTCTTTTTCAAGTCGTTTAGCAACAACCTCGGGTACCGGGTCGCCATACCATTCCTTTGCTCTGTCCCAGCAATGCTTTGTCAAATCCTCCTCAGCCCCTTCAATAACAGGGTTAAAGGTACCATCAGGAATAGGCAAAATACCCGGCTCTATCATATCCGCAATATAGTTCGTGTTAGTAACAACAACCTCTTTTGCAGTTTCTTCACCGAGATATTCAAATTCAGCAAGCATCTCTTCGGTAGTTTTAAGGTAAAGGGGCGGCTGATTATCAGCATCCTGGAAGCCTTGTCCCGCTTGAAGAATCGCTCTGAATTTCGAATCGGTCTTATTAAGGAAGTGAACGTCACCGGTTGCAACGGTCTTTTTACCAAGTTCGTCACCGAGTGTAATAATAGCCTTATTAATTCTTTGAATGTCATCGAAAGAATTAATATTCTCGCAACCATCACGCTGACTTAAAATCATATACTCATTATTGCCTACAGGCTGAATCTCAAGATAATCATAAAACGAAGCAATTTCAACTAATTTCTCGTGACTTTCACCCTTCAAAAATGCATGATAAAGCTCACCCTCAGAGCAAGCACTACCGATAATAAGTCCCTCACGCATCTCATCAACAAGGCTTTTCGGCATTCTCGGTTTCTTGTGGAAATAATCAATATTTGAACGAGAAACCAATTTATAAAGATTTTTAAGACCGACCTTATTTTTAACAAGCAATATGCAATGGAAATATCTGTCAGCCTTAATTTCCTCAAGTGATTTTTTTGAACCGTCCTCGTTAATATCATTAACAAGATAGCATTCACAACCATAAATAATCTTAAAATCACTTCCACGTGCTGTATTACACGCCTCAGGGAAGGCTTGTACACAGCCATGGTCAGTAATCGCAATAGCTTTATGCCCCCACTTCATAGCCTTCTTTACAATGGATTTTGCACTGCTCATAGCATCCATTGCAGACATATTTGTATGAAGATGAAGTTCAACACGTTTTTCCTCTGCTTCGTCACCAACCTCGATTTTGTTGATTGTTGAAATAGAGTGTGCTTTGATTATATGGTCTTTCTTATAATCATCGTATGTAATTACACCGCGTACAATAACGGTAACACCATCTTTGATTTTGGAATCAAGATACTCTAACTGCTCTTTAACATCAAAAAATTTACAAGCAAATGAGCCTGTGTTATCGGTAATATTAAAATCAATGATATATCGCTTTCCGTCCTTTGTTTCGCGTTTTTCATATTTAAACACGTCACCCCAGACGATAATTTCACCATCATCAAAGGAAACTTCCGACATAGGCTTGGGTTTTGCGTATTTAAAAGCACCGTAGATTGTTTTAACAGAGTTAAAATCAAGCGGTACACCTTCAAAGTTGGGATTAGTTTCAGGTGGTTTTACAGGTTGATTTGCTCTGTCAATTTCCTTTTGTGCATTAATGAAATCATCCGCATCTGTATCCTCACCCTCGAGAACAACGTTTATTTTTCTATTAAAATGATTGAAAACATATTCCTCAAGGAATGTGTCCATTCCTGCATTTTTGCAGATATCCCTACCATGCTTCAAGAAATTCACTGTAAACGTATCATTGGAAAAATCAGTAGAAATATTATTTTCTAAAAAGCCATTTGTCTGCGGAACATTCTTTCTGACAACTCTCAAAAGCATAGGAAAGCAATCTGCAGTGAGGGCTTCAGGCGGCAAGGTATATTCAAACTCAACACTTCGCATCTTCAGTGCTGCTTTTATTTCGTTAGCAACAGCCTTAAGGCACATAATATTATTAAATGTATCTATGTGCAGAAGTGCTTTAAGAGTCATATCTTCTTTATTAATATGTAAATCAGAAAACAGAGTATTCTTTAGCATATCTCTGTATTTTTCGGTAGAAATATATTCACCGAATATTTCCGGGAAATTATACAACTTCATATTTTATCCAGTTCGTCAAGTAATTCCTTAACTATATCCTCTTCGGATACCTTTCTTAAAATTTCACCTTTTTTGAATAAAACGGCACAACCATCACCACCCGCAATTCCTATATCTGCCTCGCGAGCTTCTCCGGGTCCGTTAACAACACAACCCATAACTGCAATTTTAACGGGTTTTTTAATGTTTTTAACTGCTTGTTCAACCTTATTGGCAAGTCCTACAAGGTCAATTTTTGTTCTGCCGCAAGTAGGACAAGCAACTATCTGCGGTGTTTCCACACGAAGATTAATTGCATTCATAATATCTCGTGCGGCATAAACCTCCTTAACGGGAGAATCGGTTATTGAAACTCGTATTGTATCACCGATACCATTAAGAAGAAGTGAGCCTATACCAATTGATGATTTAATAAGTGAGCTGCGCTCTGTACCTGCCTCTGTAACACCTAAGTGCAAGGGATAATCACATCTTTCAGCAACAAGACTATAGGCTTTAACCATATTTTCAACATCAGATGATTTAATAGAAATAACAGTATTATAAAAATCGCATTTTTCTAACATTTCAATATGACGGAAGGCACTTTCCACCATGGCTTCGGGTGTTGCACCGCCGAATTTTTCAAGCAAATCCTTTTCAACTGAGCCTGAATTTACACCTATACGGATAGGAACATTTTTTAAAGCACAAGCATCGGCAACTGCGGCAACACGATCCTGAGAGCCGATATTACCCGGGTTAATACGAATTTTATCAACACCTGCATCAAGACTTGCAAGTGCAAGCTTATAATCAAAATGAATATCGGCAACAAGCGGCACATTGGAATGCTCTTTCAATTTACCGAGCACACTTACTGCATCCATATCGGGCACAGCCATACGAACTATCTCACAGCCTGCATTTTCTAATGCTTTAAGCTGATCAAGATTCTTCTGAAAATCAGATGCAGGAGCATTAAGCATTGATTGAATAGCTATAGGTGCATCCCCGCCTATTTTTATGTTGCCAACCTGAATTTGTCTCGAAGCTCGTCTAAACATTTAAATCACCTTTATAATATCGCTTACCATAATTATAGCCATAAATGCTAACAGAAGAACCATACCAACGGTATGAACAATACCCTCTTTCTTTGCAGGAATGGGCTTTCTTCTAATCATTTCAATTAAAATAAAGAAGAGTCTACCACCATCCAATGCAGGAATAGGAAGCAAATTAAACATACCCACGTTAATGGTAATTATTGATAAAAACATAAGTGCTGTAAGAATTTTTTCTGAAAATGCTTCAGGTTCTGCTGTTGATTTAGCAATTGCATCAATTGTTCCGACGGGGCCCGAAATATCCTTAAGACCGTATTTGCCCGAAACCATATCGACAAGACTAAGCCTTACCATCTGAACAATAGATGCAGAATCAAGAAATGCATTTGAAACAACATTCACAAATCCCGGTTTTTCACCGATAATTATAAAATCTTGCTCAATATACTGTCTGCCGTCAAGCTCAAACTGATTAAATTCTACACCCTTAAGTTCAACTTTTTTATTATCACGTTTAACGGTAATATCTATTTTATTATCTGTATCACGAACCAGATTAAAGGCTATACCCTTGTAGGAATAAATTCTTGTACCATTGATCTTAACGATTTCGTCACCAACACGAAGGCCCGACTTCTCACTCATAGCGTTCTTTTCGAAGCTATGAATCTGTCTTGTACCGACAAGGTCTCCGCAAGAAAGAGTTATACCAACAACAATAACACCGAGAATTAAATTAAGAATGGCACCTGCGGCAACAATAATAAATCTTTGCCATGCAGGTTTTGTACCGAAAGCACGATCATCGTCGCTTTCTTCATCCTCACCCTCCATACTGACAAAACCGCCAATAGGAAAGAGTCTTAATGCATAGGTCGTTTCACCCTTTTTTTTACTAAAAAGTTTAGGACCCATACCCAAAGAAAATTCATTAACCTTAACCTTAAAAAGCTTTGCAAAAGCAAAGTGACCAAACTCGTGAATAGCAATAAGGATACCAAACAAAAGAATGGCAAGTAAATAAGGCCATACAGAACTCCAAATTGCTCCAATATCTAAACCGTTAATCAGAAACACCACCAAAAATATATTAATCAGAAACCTGCAAGCTGACGAACCTTTTCACGCATAAATGAATCGGTATCATAAACATCTTGCAAGGAATAATTATCTTTTTTATCAACACATTCTGCCGCTTTATCTATAAGCTCGGGAATCTGACAGAAAGAAATTTTTCCCTGTCTAAATAAAAGGTTAGCCTCTTCATTAGCGCAGTTTACTGCCGCAGGATATAAGCCACCTTTTTTTATTGCATCGCGACATATATCCATACAAGGAAAGGTTTCATAATCAGGCTTATAGAAGGTAAGATTGCCAACCTCCC
The DNA here is from genome assembly GCA_045647125.1 of Acutalibacteraceae bacterium. GTDB lineage: Bacteria > Bacillota > Clostridia > Oscillospirales > Acutalibacteraceae > DTU089. The sequence goes on from JAZRLZ010000041.1 coordinate 37,102, forward strand.
ACAGATCAAGCTGTTTTTCAGGTGAAGGATATCTGTGAGGATACGTTATTGCAAACTGAATGGGTAAACGCATATCCGGATGACCGAGCTGTGCAATAACGGAATTATCATCATATTCAACAAGGGAATGAACTATACTTTCTCTGTGAACAACAATATCAACCATATCAGGTGATACATCAAAAAGCCATACGGCTTCAATAAGCTCAAGACCTTTATTAAACATTGTTGCGGAGTCAATTGTTATTTTCTGACCCATACTCCAGTTAGGATGCTTTAAGGCATCCTGTAAGGTAACCTTCTGAAGTTCATCCTTAGTTTTGCCGAAGAAAGGTCCTCCGGAAGCGGTAAGAATAATACGCTTTAAGGATTTTTCGGGCGGAGCGCCTAAAAGACACTGAAAGATAGCAGAATGCTCACTATCAACGGGTAAAATATCAACTCTGTTTTTTGAAGCCGCTTCTGTAACAAGCTTACCGCCTGCAACAAGCGTTTCTTTATTAGCAAGAGCGATTGTTTTTCCTGCATTGATTGCATCAATAGTAGGCTTAAGACCTGCCATACCAACAACAGCATTAAGTGTTATATTACCCTCTGCCTCTGCTGCACAAAAAGAAACACCTTCAAGACCACTTAAGACCTTAACAGGTAAATCAGCAACCCTCACTTTAAGATCTGCCGCCGCTTTTTCATCAACAAGAGCAACGTAATGTGGTTTAAACTCTCTTATCTGATTTTCAATAATATCGACATTAGAATGTGCAGTAAGAGATTTTATTTCATACCCGTGCTTACGGGCAACATCAAGAGTCTGTACACCGATTGAGCCGGTTGACCCTAACAAATTTATACTTTTCATATCAAATCCGCTACTTTAAAAATTATTAGTAAAATAAATTGCTGAATACAAAACAGGTAAAACGAACAATGCACTATCGAATCTATCCATAATTCCGCCGTGCCCCGGTAAAAGATTACCGAAATCCTTTATACCGAAATTACGCTTGATAGTTGAAGCGGCAAGGTCACCGAACATACTTATTATTGACAAAACAATGCTAAGAATTACCACAACTACATAAGAAATCTTGCTGGTGCCTTCAAAGAAAAATTTGTTGAACACCAAAAGAAGCAAAGCATTAAGGAGAACTGCACCCAAAACCCCTCCGATGGCACCTTCAACACTCTTCTTTGGACTAATTTTAGGGCAAAGTTTATGCTTACCTAATTTACTACCAACAAAGTATGCAAATATATCGGTCATCCATGCAGAGAAGAAAGCAAATACAAGGAAATAAATACCATCGATCTTTGTATAACCATCAAAATGTTTGTCAATATCTCTGAAAACAATCATCAGAGAAAATGAAAAAGGAACACAAACTGAAGCAAATATCGCGGTAATCGCTTGTTCAAAGCGTGTTGATTCAAATTTAACAAGCATAAATATCATCGTAAGAACAACGTACACACATCCGATAGCTGCAAAAGGAAGTTTTATTCCAAGGTGTGTCAAAAATGGTTGAATAGCAGTAAACGTTAATGAAGCAGCAATTATAAGTTTGTTTTTCAGACCTACGGCTTTTTCAATCTCCCAAACTGCAATTGCAGAAATGGCAGAAATGAATACAGGAAAAACAATTGTATTCATCAAAAGCATTGCACCAATAAATACTATGCCGAAAATCAATGCCGTAATAACTCTTTGTTTCATAAAATCTCCTCTTGAAATACATTGGTCAATAACCAAAAATATCCGTATAAAGCCGTTAAAATCCGAACGCCTAAAGCATACGGATTTTCCGGAATAAGATTATACACCGCCGAAGCGACGGTTACGTTTTTGATAATCGAAAAGAATTTCGTTAACGTGCCCTTCATTAAAATCAGGCCATAGCACATCAGAAAACCAAAACTCCGAATATGCAGACTGCCACGGTAAGAAGTTTGATAAACGATACTCACCGCTTGGTCTTACAATAATATCAGGGTCAGGCTGACCTGAAGTATAAATATTGTCACTAATAAGCTGCTCATTAATATCATCAACAGAGATTTCTTTATTCTGGACTTTACGAGCAATCTCTTTAGCTGCATGAACAAGCTCTGCCCTGCCGCCATAGTTAAGAGCAATATTAACGGTAACCTTATCATATTTTTCTGTTGATTTTTCTGCCTTGTTAATAAGAGCAAGTAAATCTTTGGGCAAACCTTCACGTTCACCAATAAATCGAAGTCGCATTTGTCTTACAGTATTTTCGTCTGTACGGGTGTCACCATCACGAAGATATTCTTTAAAAAGTTCCATAAGACCAAGAACTTCTTTCTTAGGTCTGTTCCAATTTTCTGTTGAAAAGGCGTAAAAGGTCATATATTTAATGCCAACATCAGCACAATATTCACCGATTTTTTTAAACGTCTTTGCACCTTCTTTATGACCTTTAGTACGCTCGAGACCCCTTTGCTTAGCCCATCTGCCGTTACCATCCATTATAAAACCTATGTGCTGAGGCAGAACATCAAACTCGGGTATATTATTATTCATAATCAGATTTCCATAATCTCTTTTGTTTTTGCCTGAGCAATCTCATCAATTTTTTTGATGAATTCGTCAGTAATCTTCTGGATTTTATCCTCGCCATCTTTCTGGTCATCTTCAGTAATCTCAGAATTCTTTTTCATTGTTTTAATTTTTTCGATGCAATCACGTCTGATGTTACGAACACCAACCTTTGCTTCTTCAGCCAACTGTGAAACATCCTTTGAAAGCTGTTTTCTGCGTTCCTCTGTAAGTGCAGGGAAAACAAGACGAATAACTCTGCCATCATTTGAAGGATTAATGCCGATATCAGATGCAAGAATTGCTTTTTCGATAAGGCTTACGGATGAAACATCCCAAGGCTGGATAGCAAGTATTCTTGCTTCAGGAACAGAAATAGCAGCCATCTGGTTAACAGGTGTAGGAACACCATAATAGTCAACCTGAACCTTATCAAGGATAGCAGCATTTGCTCTACCTGCTCTTATTGAGTTATACTCATACTTAAGTGAAGAAATGCTTTTTTCCATTTTTTCTCTTGCTTTTGCATAAACTGTATTCATAAAATAACCTCCAAAATTTAATTATGAAACAACTGTACCGGCATTTTCACCGCTAACAGCTCTGTTAATATTTTCTGTGTCATTAAGGTTGAAAACAAGAATAGGAATATTGTTTTCACGGCAAATTGCTGCAGCTGCAGTATCCATAACTGCAAGATGTCTTTCAAGAAGCTCATCATGTGAGATTGTATCGAACTTAACAGCATCACTAAATTTGTTGGGGTCTTTGTCATAAACTCCATCAACATTAGTTGCTTTAAGGAATACGTCAGCGTTTATCTGTGCCGCTCTGAGTGCTGCACCTGAATCAGTTGAGAAGAACGGGTTACCGGTGCCACCTGCAAAGATAACTACTCTGCCGTTTTCAAGATGACGAACAGCCTCGTCACGCATAAATGTTTCAACAACACCAACTATCTGAACAGCTGACATAACCCTTGCTTCAACACCTATATCAAGAAAACCCTGCTGTAAAGCAAGTGAATTCATAACCGTTGCAAGCATACCGATGCTGTCGGCTCTTGTTCGGTCCATATCACCGCTTGAACGACCGCGCCAGAAATTTCCGCCACCAACAACTATACCAACCTGAACACCCTTATCGGTAACTTTTTTAACTGCGTTACAAACTTCATTTATAACATTAAAATCAAAGCCGTGACCTGCTTCACCTGCAAGCACTTCGCCACTGAGTTTAAGAAGAAGTCTTTTGTAAACGGGTTCCATAAAAATATCCCCTTTCGCCTTATTATACGGCATAAATTTTCTTTTATATTTTACAATAATTAACCAAAGTTGTAAAGTGTGAAATATTATAAATTTATAAATTAAATTTATATAATATATATAAATAAAAGTAAAAAGAAAAAACACAGCTCAAAGGAGCTGTGTTAAATCACTAATTTTATACCTGAATCTGTCTGCAACAAAAGAAATAAAACGGGATGTGGTAGGACGTTTTTGAAACTTAACGCCAAACTGTAAATAAAGCTCAATATCATTACTGTAATTCTGCCACAAAGAATTCAGCGAATACCGCATGGCACGTTCAACAGCCGATGTATTGGCATTATTGTTTTCGGCAATCACGGGATAAATATCACGGGTAATATGATGAACAGCAACAGGATTGTTCAAGCAAATCATAATCGCTTCAACAAAATATTTAAAACCTATATTTGTAGGCACCATACCGATATCCTGCAAATACGATGCAATATCAGAACTACTGTCCCCTACAACCAACCTATGACCGAAACCACGCCATGAAACAATCTGCACAACACGCTGAACAACAAGAGAATCCTCAACAGGCTTACGGAAATAATAATCCACACCGACACTTGTAAACATTCTCTGCAAATATGTAGATTCAAAATCAGAAAGGACAACAATCAAAGGATGAATCGCCGGATTAATCTCATTAATACGTGAAATTACACCGATTGCATCAATATGCGAAAGAACCGCATCCATAATAATTACATCAAACTTATCGATTTCGTATAAACTCAATAACTCCGATCCGTTTTTGTTACATACGGTCACATCAAAATTATAATTTTCAAATGCACGGACGAGTGACTGCGCTTTTTCCTTGTCATTTTCAGTTATAACTAAAGACAAAGGTTCATTCATAAAAGCACCTCTTAAATATCGTTCCTTACTAAATCCTCAAGTGTCTGACCTTTGACTGCAACATAATCCTTATCTCCATCAACCATAATAACGGGTAAATGTGGATTTCTGTTATAATTGGAAGCCATGGAATAGTTATATGCACCCGTTGTAAGAACAGCTACAAGATCACCACGACAAATCGAAGAAGGTAAAGAAATCTTAGGCTGAATAATGTCACCACTTTCGCAGCATCTGCCAACAAGATCACAAATGAAATCACAAGTTTCGTCGGCTTTATCTGCCGCAACGACAGTATACTCCGATTCGTATAGTGCGTACCTCGGATTATCAGTCATACCACCATCAATAGCAACGTAGTTTTTATAGCCCTCAATAACCTTAACATTAGATACACGATAAAGTGTAATACCCGCATCTGCAACAATGCTTCTGCCCGGCTCCATATGTATTTCGGGCACTTTAAGATCAAGTGAATCGCACTTGTTTTTAATAAATTCGGCAACCTGACGGATATTATCCTCGATATCGATTTCAGGATCACTTCCCAAATATCTGACACCATAACCTCCACCTAAATCGAGTACCTTTGCCTCAAACCCGAATTCATTTTTAACACTCGAAATAAACTCAAGCATAATATCGGCAGAGCGTGTGAAAACGCTTGACTCAAAAAGCTGAGAGCCTACGTGACAATGAAATCCGAGAAGATGAACATTCTTTTTTTCAAGTGCAATACGAGTGATTTTCAAGGCATCGCCCGTTTCGATAGGAAAACCGAATTTAGAATCAACCTTACCGGTATTTACCGCCTCATAGGTATGGGTATCAATACCCGGAGTAATTCTCAAAAGAGCGTCCTGCTTTATACCATAAGCGCCGGCAATTTTGTCAATCGCTTCAAGCTCTTCAAGGTTATCAATAACAAAGCAACCAACACCATTTTGTATAGCAAACTCAATATCATAATCATTTTTGCTGTTGGAATGAAAGCAAAGCTTTGACATATCGAATCCTGCACATTTCGCAGTATAAATTTCACCTACGGAAACAACATCCGCACACATTCCCTCAGAGCCGACAATATTATACATACGCTTGAAGGAGCAGGCTTTACTTGCATAAAACACCTTGAATTTGCCATCAAAATACTTTGACATTGCTTCAACATATTTACGGCAATTCGCACGAATTTTCTGCTCATCCATAACATATATGGGTGAGCCGTATTTTTCGGCAAGCTCAACTGTACTTCTACCGCCGAAAAACAAAACATTATCTTTAATTAATAAATTATCTGCAATCATATTAAACATCAAGGCCCTGTTCCCTCATAAGTGTACGCATGGTTGCTTCATGCTCTGCTTCCATAGGTGTAAGAGGAAGACGAACATAATTTTCACCATAACCCATTGCAGCTGTAGCAGCCTTAACAGGAATAGGGTTAACCTCGCAGAAAAGTGAATTAATAAGGGGTAAAAGGTCAAGCTGGATATCGCAGCTGCCTGCAACATCTCCGCTAAAGAATTTATCGCAAAGCTCAACAGTCTTCTTGGGAAGAACGTTTGAAACAACAGAGATAACACCCTTACCGCCAAGTGATAAAAGAGGAACAATCTGATCATCGTTACCTGAATAAATATCTAATTTACCCTTTGTAAGTGCAGCAATTTCTGCAATCTGAGAAATATTACCGCTTGCTTCCTTAATAGCAACAATGTTCTTATGCTCTGAAAGAACAGCGATGGATGCAGGGGTTAAATTACAACCTGTTCTTGAAGGAACGTTGTAAAGGATGCAAGGCATATCAACAGAATCTGCAATAGCAGTAAATGATTTTATAAGACCGTTCTGTGTAGCCTTATTGTAGTAAGGTGTAACAAGGAGGCAACCGTCACAACCGATTTCCTCAGCAAATTTTGTAAGAGCAATAGCGTATGCAGTATCGTTAGAGCCTGTGCCTGCAATAACAGGAACACGTTTATTAACCTTCTCGACTGCAAAACGAAGCACCTCTTTATGCTCTTCATCAGTAAGTGTAGAAGCTTCACCGCTTGTACCTGCAATTACAAGTGCATTTACACCCTCGGCTATCTGCCACTCGATAATACGCTCAAAAGCCTCGTAATCAACACCATTTTCGTTCATAGGTGTAACAAGTGCAGTACCAACGCCTTTAAAAATTGATTTCTTCATAATAAATCTCCTGCTTTCAAAAAAATAATAGCTGCCGAAAAAGCAACTATCCACACATAATACCGCAAAGCACAGGTATAGTAATATGTAAGATAGCTCTCCACCCAAAGGGTGACAACAACAAAGATATTATTCCTTATTGCCAGACCGACCTTTCACCACAAGTCGTCTTCGGCACCTGCCCCTTTCACCGCAACGGTTTTGGCAAACCACAAAGTTACGATTACTGATAGCAAAATGCACCTCTATCGGTTGCTATAAATATAACACAGGGAAACACCAATGTCAATATATAATGTATAATTATTATATATAAAAACCAAGGCAAAATAACACCCGAGAATTATGTTTTATTAACAATATATTCTCCTTGAAGGTTATAGAACAATTAAAAACAGTTGCAATTTGTTTTATTACAGTAGTATAATCATTTTAGTAAACTTATTTCGGGAGTAAATACAATGCTTAAAAATAAGACTAAAGCAAAAACAGACCAATTATCTTATATTGAAGAAATTCAATACTCCAAATCAGGCAAATGGCGCTGCTATGACGTTTTACTTGCTACACAATGCTACGGCTGGGAAGCTATGAAAAAATGGGTGGACTATATAGCCAAAGTAGACTTCACAACTATTTATCAGATTCATTCCTCAAATGACGGATCAAGCCAGGAAAATATCGCAGATTCTTATATAAAAAACGGTAAAAACTGTGATAAAACACCTGAATTAGAAACAGAAAGAGGTACTTTATCTGTTGCAGGTTTCAGTAAACTTTTAAAAGCTCCCGTAAAGCTCGTTTTATATAACCAGACAAGGATGATCAAAGTATATACACCTTGTGATGATGACGAAGCAGTAAAGGAATATATTGAGGCCGCCGCATCAAAGTCATTTGAAATAATATTCGAAAGAAAAAAAGCAACCACTACAAAACACTATAAAAAATTTCTTTTAAGTGCTAAATTCTTTTTAGCTTGTATAATCCTTTCTTCCGTTTTATTTATTATTTCTATGTTCCTTATCGGAAAGTTCCTTAATATTATCGGCTTTTTAGCAATAGCTTTTCTGGTTTGGTTATTCATTTTCTCATTGGTTATGTACAAAACAAAATACGCTTGGACCTTAAGCTGTAACAAGCTTTTAAAAGATAAAAAAATCAATGATTTTGTCGAAGACATTGATGTTACTGAAGATTCCTGTGTCTGTTTAGGAAAATATGCTTTTTTATCCAAAAAAACAAGAGTAATAATTCCCTACAGTGAAATTTTATGGGTTCACCCACACATCAAAGAAGTTGATCACGTTGTAATTTATTTAACAAACGGAAAAAGAGTTAATCTATGGGTTGCTCAGACCTTTAATTATTTCGAGTTTATGAATAAACTAAAAATGATGAACCCGGAAATATATGAAGGTTTAAACGAAGATGAGTTTTATAGTGATCATCCTGAATTATCAGAAAAATCACACCTATCTAAAATAATTCCCGGTATTTGTTTAATGATTTTTGCTGTATTCATTTTTATTATGGGAATCAAAAACAAAAGCATAAACGGAATCGCTTGCTTTTATTTTTCACTGATTTTTATTGCAGGACTTTTATTATCGCTTTCAAAGTATCATAAAAAAATCAAAGGAAACATAAATAAAATATTATCAATAATTCGTGAATCACGGATTACGGATATAATATCAAAAATTGCTTTTCCTGCATCATTCATATCATTGATATTTATTTTTATTTCCGCAAAAATCGAATCAAATACCTTATTAGTTATAGCATTTACTACTTACTTTATATCCGTGATTCCCTTTTTAGGTTCTATTCTCTTTGGTTTCGGGGATTACAAGAAAAAGAAGCCCGTAACAATAACTAAAAATAAAATATACATAAATTCAATCGCATACACAGAATGGAGAAAGCTCAACAGATATGCTAATGAATATACTTTAAACGAGATAATTCCCATCAAAACAAAAGAACCGATTATAAAGCTATACGACGACAACAAAAAAACACGAGAATTCCGCTTACAAACCGAAAATGATGAAGATTTCACAGGTAAATATTTCCACATTTGTATAAGGTTAAGTATGTTTAACAGATTAGGTATACCTGTAGCGCAGATTGACGGATTTATTTCGGATTCCAAGGAAGAAAATTCAATGACCAGCAAGGATATTGGCTACAGAATGGAAGGATATTTCCTGAGATGCGGTCAAAAAACAGCTATCGAAGCCTACGAAGGAATGAAAGGTCTTGATTTACCTGCAAAAGGATTAAAGTACCCGGGATATACAACACCATCAAATGTACGTCTTGTAGGTATATGTCCCGATTGTAAAAAATCTTTTACATTCCACGGATATGCATATTATATGACAAATAACGATGTAGCGTATTCCGATGACGGCTTGGACTGCTGTGTTATCAATAGTAGTGATATAAACAAAGACACATGGACTTATGAAACTGACGGAAAGGTATTCAGATATTACAACTCATTTAACTGTCCCCATTGCGGCACACCATACATTGATTACAAAAACAATAAAGACAGTAAGGTTTATGGTGTTTCGGGTTGTGTTCACCTTGGAAGAAAAGCATACAACGAAAAATAAACAAATATATAAAAAACACAGTTCATCTTATGATGCACTGTGTTTTTCTTTACAAATAAAATTCATTAAATTGACGAAAAAGACTCGTGATATTTTGAGAATTTATTTGTTTTCCGCAACACAACAACGTGCCGGCGGAATTTCTACCTCATTGAAGTGGAGTTGTTTAATATACTGGTACTGTACAAGAATAAAACATCGGCATTTTTAAAATCTACATAATCCCCTATTAATGCGGAATGAATATATCTTAAATCCACTAAAGTTACCTCTGCATAGCCTTGAGCCAGAAGAGGTGTAATTGATGAAGCAAAAGAATCCCTGAATATAACCAACCTTTTGTTATTTGAGCTGTTAGGATTTTTAACTTTCACAAGCGGTTGATTACCCGACAAAAAGAATTCATAAGGGTCTTTCCCTTGTGCCTTTTTTTCATCATAAACCGCTGAAGCACCCGAAACCTGCAAATCCTTAATAACATCATTTTGCAAATAGGTTATGGTATCAGGTTCACATTTTAGTGCGGATTGACCTGCATACACACCTTTAAATTGCGTTGTTAAAACCTTGCTTTCGTATTCATCGGGAATTTCCGCACCCATACTTTTTGATATATGCTGTGCAACATCAACAATTTCACTCTGCTTCCAATGGTTATCCGTATAATAATAATCATCAGCCGATAATAAATGACCTAATTGTATAGGTGTGCAAAAATCCATTTTTTCATACATATAGCTTTCAAGCTCATCATAATCCATCTTTAAATCAGCAATATACTTGTTTTTATCGGGAATTATTGCAACATATACATCATTTTGAGAAAAATGCTTTTTACGGATATCGGTAAATAAATCCACTGAATATTCTAACATTTCGATATTTAAGGGATATTCAATTTTTGAAATATGACCCTCTTTAACAAAAACGTTGTTATTTTCCTTTTGCATAAAAACATTAAGTCTTGCATAGGCTTTAATTCTTCGCCAGGAATCACGTAACGGAAAGCGGTCTGTAGCATATTCTTCAAATTTATTCGCAAAATCACCGTTTTTTATGCTTTCTATAGTTATTTCAGGCATTTTTGCAAGTGCTCTTCGTTCCGCCTCCGAATAGTCTGAGGTTGGCACAAAAAAACACATAAAGGAAAAGAACAAAATGAAACCCGCACAAATGCATACTGTTAAATACTTTTGAATTTTCAACTTGCACCCTCCTTAAAACCTGAAATATAAAAACGGATTAAACGAACCATCAACCAGATAAGCGGTAACCAACACTAACAATGCAATCAAAATAACAGGCTCTAATATGACATTCACTTTGATTTTTTGAGCCAACATTTTAGGTAGTGGAGTTGCACCAATTACTGCAAGAAGCATAATAACCCCATAGTTTTTCAAACAGAAAACAGTTTCCGATGATAAAACGGGATATCCCCCTGCACCAAACATTCCGCCAATATAATGCATTGCTTCACTTATAGACGATGCATTAAAAATAACGAAACTTATGATTACAAGCAACAAAACGTAAATTCTGCTTATAATCTTTGAATTGTTCAAATAATTCAAAAGAAATACCTTTTCTATAATAAGGAAAACGGCAAAATACAATCCCCATACAACAAAATTCCAATCGGCACCATGCCAGAACCCCGTAAGCATCCATACAACCAAAATATTAAATATCAGCCTAACTTTTCCGACACGGGACCCACCAAGAGGAATATATACATAATCCCTGAACCATGACCCAAGAGATATATGCCATCTACGCCAGAATTCTGTTATACTCTTTGATATATACGGATAATTAAAGTTTTCCAAAAAATCAAAACCGAAAAGCTTACCAAGACCGATAGCCATATCGCTATATCCGGAAAAATCAAAATAAATGTGCAGACAAAAGGCTATGGCATAAAGCCAGAAGAAAACTACACTCTTATCCCCTGAAGCTTTAAAGCTTTCACATATTTCACCCAAAACATTGGCAATTAAAACCTTTTTAGAAAGTCCTATTACAAATCTTCGGATACCCAGAGATATTTTATCAATGCTTTGTGTACGATCACGAAGCTGCTGTGAAATATCTCTATAACGTACTATAGGACCTGCAATAAGCTGGGGAAATAAAGAAATATAGGCAGCTAAATTTATAAAATTCTTTTGTGCAGGTACCACACCCCTATAAACATCAACATTATAGCTTATGAGCTGAAAGGTGTAAAAGCTGATACCGATAGGTAGAGTTACCCTTAAAAGAGGAATCGAAAGATTAGTTAATACATTGAAATTTTCAATAAAAAAGTCAACGTATTTAAAATATCCCAAAAAGCCTACATCAATGACTAAAGCAATAATCAAAAACAGCCTTTTATATTTTGAATACTTTTCGGTAAGAAGACCTAAAACATAGCCGCACAAAACAGTCAGCAATAACAAAACAACTAAAGACGGCTCGCTCCATGCATAAAAAACAAGACTGCTGATTAAAAGGGTTAAATTTTTGAATTTTTTGGGTGTTACACTATACAAAAGTAACACACACGGTAAAAAGTAAAAAATAAACGGAATACTTGAAAAAAGCACTTTTTTCTCCTTTAAACAATTCGGCACGACAAATGCCGTGCCGAAAATAAATCACTCTACTGTAGTACCGTCTTCGGCAGGAATCATATCCTCGGGAGGTAACTCCATACCGCCAATATCTGCACCATCGCCCTCAGCTTCTGTCTGCTCAAAGCTCTTAGGACACATAAGGAAGAATACCTTATTACCCTCATTTTCAACAATAAGTTCTTCAGCTTCAACACAAATATTCCAACGAAGATTTGCAGAATCCTTTAATGTCTTTTTGAATTCGTCAACGTCTGTATCCTCTGAAAGTTCAAAAACATAACCGACAAAAGCGATGGAACCAATATTAGGAGCGAACATTACACCCTCTTCAAAGCCCTTGATCTCAGTATTATCAAAACCACTGAGCAAGCCCTCTTCAACGGGCATTGTACTACCCATAAACTGAATAACCTCGTTAGTAATTAAACGGTCGGCAATCTCCTGAGCAGTACCTGTGGAATCAGACTTAAAATCCTCAAGAAGTGCTTCACCTACTGTTGCATTCTCTGATACGGATGCACTACTCTCAACAGTACTGTTTGATTCTGTTTCCTTGGCATCTTCAGTATTTTTGCCACAAGCCACCATAGTAACAAGCATAAAAGCAACCATTAAAACTGCAATAATTTTTTTCATTATTTTGCTCCTTTGTTATTTATATTTGCATTCATTTGCTCTTTTAATTATTGTACCATAAAAACACAGAACAATCTACTATATTTTATTAAAATTCAAATTCCGTTCATTTTACTCACGAACACCCGATTATGTTCGCCTTCGGCGAGGGAGGTTCAAATCCCCTGCACTTCTTTTAATCAATAAAAAATAAAGGGCACTCTATTGAGTACCCTTTATTACTGGCAAGTTGCACCGATTTAGATATCACTTTTCAAGGCGATATAAATAATCATTATAGGTATAATAATCATCACTTTGCGGAGTATATTCATTGCAACTATCCGCAACACTCTTTATTCTATCAAATATTTTACTGTTCTCTTGATCGTCGAACAAATTGCACATATCTTCTTTTGATCCAACAATCAAACCCTTTGTGCAAAACAATTTCCCCGGTTCATTTCCGTAAGGACACATATTTCCATGTCTGCAAGTCATACAACATTTAAGCAAGACGTCATTCGGCAACTGCTTTTGTACATTGGCGAAAGCATCTACCCATAGATAATCTTTACCTTGTCCCCAAAGTTGTTCACCGTTATATTTTACACCGACACTTACGGTTGGTCCCTTTTCAAGCTCACCTTGATAATATGTATCTTCTTCGTGGTATATAATGTGTATCTTTGTTTCTTCCTCACCTTTGGGGGTAATTAAATATCCATTATAAATATATTGTTTATGAAATTCATACCATGCTTTTTTGCAATACTCATTCCACTCGATTACAACGTCCTCAAAAGAAATGGTTGTAAAAAAAGGATTTGGTGTTGAGGTGCTGAATTCTATTTTTGTTCTTGTTTTTTGTTTGCAGACATCAATACAATTTATAGAAAAACCTTTTTTAGCATTTTCCAGAAAATGTATTTCTGCTTCTTTCCCCTTAATGATAACACGAGGTTCATTTGTATACCATTTTCCGTCATCATCTATTTGATAAGTCCGCATCGGTTCAAAAGAAAGAACCTTAAATTTCAAAAAGGTAACATTAGCAAGAGTGATTTCCATGTCGTTATCATTGGGATTCTCGTCTGTATTCTTGTGTATATTAAGATGCCTTGCAGAGAGTATAAGTCCGTTGTTATCAAAACTCACAAAAGAAACGTCCGCATCGTGAAACTCAAATAAATCCAAATTATTTTCAACATGATATTTCATTTTAACGCTCCTTTTCTTAATTTTGTTGATTACATTATATCAAAATTGCACTCTGTCTGCAATAGTTTTAGTTCAAGTCCTCCCCGAAAGCCGTTTTGGGCGGAGGGTATCTATGAAATTTAACTATGAAAAAACGCAAAGAAAAAGTCCGAAACCGTTATGGTTTCGGACTTTTCTGCGCCGATATCTAAATCGGTTCGCAATGTTGGT
>JAZRLZ010000042.1:0-55601 GCA_045647125.1 Acutalibacteraceae bacterium
AGACAGACTGCGTCTGCAGATGCATGTCTCCTGATTGTATTTTAAGCGGTATTTGAAAGAGTTCAGCAGATGTCTTTAACTTTTAAATACCGCTGTTTTTCCTTATAAAGCATTTGAAAATTATTTTAATATTTTTCAAAAATATTAGTTAAAAAGTGTTGACAAATGTAATTTACTTTGATATAATATCAATCGTTCCGCAAGGGACATAACCGAATATGCGAGAGTGGCGGAATCGGCAGACGCGCACGTTTGAGGGGCGTGTGGTAATCCCGTACGGGTTCAAGTCCCGTCTCTCGCACCATATTGAGTATTCATAAGGGATTTGACCTGTGAATACTCAATTTTTTTGCTTAAAATAGAGTTTTGTAAATATTTTAATAGTTTTTATGTATCGTCACATTCCTTTCGGAGTGCGACTGTTTTGTGGGTTTTAGGGCTGCCCTTAACAAGTGGGATTTGTGTACGTAAATCCAGTGCTCGCTAAGACTTATTCCATGTATTTTTCCTGCTTTTTCGGTTGATTTGCTAAAGCATTTTTATTTCCTTTACTTGAAAATTTTGCATTTTAAAAATCCCCGTATTGAAACTTAAAGTACACGGATATGTAATTTGAAATATAAGGTGTTAATGTGATATACTTTTTGCAACCGATGAGATGCGATAAATGACCGATTAAATAAAAACCAACAATTCCTCTTTTACATTTGCTATGATGGTACTGCAAATAAAGAGGAGGCTAACGTAAATGCAAAAAATAAAAACAGTTGAGCTTGTCAAAAGATACAAAAATCTTACTGCTGTGAATAAGCTCAATTTAGAAATACATCAAGGGGAACTCTTTTCTCTGTTGGGTGTTAACGGAGCAGGAAAAACCACAACGATAAAGATGTTAACCTGTATAACAAAACCAACGGATGGGGATGCATTTATAGGTGGATACAGTGTAACTAAACAACCCGAACAGGTAAAGCGATTGATTGGTGTATCACCTCAGGAAACTGCAGTAGCTCCTAATCTTTCTGTAAAGGAAAACCTTGAGTTAATGTGTGGCATTCATGGTTTTACCAGAGAAAAAAGCAAAGCCAAAATCAATGAGCTTACCGAACAATTTGCTTTAGATTCTGTTTTAATGAGAAAAGCAGGCAAACTGTCGGGTGGATGGCAACGCCGTGTAAGTATTGCGATGGCACTTATCAGCGAACCGGAAATTCTGTTTTTGGATGAGCCTACTCTTGGTTTGGATGTTATCGCACGGCATGAGCTTTGGGATATGATTCGCTCTTTGAAGGGAAAAACAACCATTATTCTTACAACACATTATATGGAAGAAGCAGAAGTACTTTCTGACCGCATAGGTGTTATGAAAGACGGTAATCTTCTTGCTGTAGGAACTACAGAAGAATTAAAGATAATGACAAGTGCAAATGACTTTGAATCAGCCTTCGTTTCTATAGTGAAGGAGGGTGCATTATGAGAATGTTGACATTTGCAAAAAGGTGTACAAAAGAGATTCTGCGTGACCCGATAAACCTTGCTTTCGGTTTAGGTTTCCCTCTAGTTTTGTTGCTTCTTCTCAGTAGCCTGCAAAAGAATATCCCGGCCGACCTATTTGATATTGACACACTTACACCCGGCATTACGGTATTCGGTTTGTCATTTATGACACTTTTCTCTGCCACGCTGATTGCTAAAGACCGAGAAAGTGCTTTTTTACAAAGATTATACGCAACACCACTTACGGGTTTTGATTTTCTTCTTGGATATATGCTGCCGCTTTTACCAATTGCCATCGGGCAGACAGTCATTTGTTATCTGTTTGCGATTCCTTTGGGATTGACAGTCAGCATAAACATTATTTATGCAATAATAGGTATAATACCTATGGCTGTTTTCAACATTGCGTTGGGGCTTTTGTGCGGTAGTATCTTTGGTGTTAAGCAGATAGGTGGTATTTGCGGAGCATTACTTACTAATCTCTCTGCGTGGCTATCCGGAGTATGGTTTGATTTGAAACTTGTAGGCGGCTTTTTCGTGAAAATTGCCAATGTGTTGCCCTTTGTTCACGCAACAGAAATGGAAAAAGCATTGTTCAACGGTAACTTTGAGCTTGTATGGGCTCACATTCTGCCGATTCTTTTTTACAGTATATTTATAACTGCGGTTGCTGTGCTTTGTTTCCTCAGACAAATGAAAAAATAATAAGGATTTGATGCGATGAAATACAAACTCATTATAGATAAAGATGCAGAGGAAGAGATAATTGCAAAGGTTCACGCTCCATCTTCTCTTACCGAACAGATAGAAAATCTTGTCTGTAGTTTTTCAGGTGCTGAAAGCATTATGGGATACAATGATGATGAGATGAGAAAGCTCTTATTCTCTGAAATAGAGTGTATAACTGTTGTTGACAAAAAGGTAACAGCTGTAGATACTGAGGGAAATCGCTATCGTATTCAGGAAAGGCTTCGTGATTTAGAGAATGTTCTGCCTTCTTATTTTATACGCATCAACAAATCTACCCTTGCCAACGAACACCGCATTGAGCGATTTGATGCTGTGTTCAACGGTGGTGTGGATGCATTATTTAGATGCGGTTATCGTGAGTATGTTTCAAGGCGTTGTTTTTCACAAATAAGAAGGAGGTATGAATGAATATGAAAAAATTTTTTTCGGAATTTCTTCACCGAGGCTTGATAGCCTGTGGTTTCGGGCCTATAGTTTTAGCAATTGTATATATGATATTGCATCAGACCGCAAATGTTCAGACGCTGACTGTAAATCAGGTTTGTATCGGTATATTTTCAATCACTGTACTCAGCTTTATTGCCGGCGGTATGAATGCTGTTTATCAGATTGAACAATTGCCCTTAATGGTTGCAATTCTTATTCATGGCATTGTCTTATATGTCAGCTATTTAACCACTTACATTATCAATAATTGGCTTGAATGGAGTCTGACACCGATTTTAGCTTTTACCGGCATTTTTATTGTTGCTTACTTGGTGATTTGGGCAATTATTTATTCCGTAATCAGAAGAAATATAAAACAGCTCAATAAAATATTCAAAGAAAAACAACAATGTGTACAAGAAAACAAGTGATAACATGAAAATATGTTTGAAGCCTGTTTTAGTTATCTTTTGAGGGAATCCCTAATTTACGCTCCCTTTAGTGTTGTTTCTTTTTTATACGGATACCATGGGTGCCCGCCTGAGCGGAATTAATATGATCGGGAAATTATCAATGTGTAATAGAAAATGCTCCTGCTTACAACCGATAAGCAGGAGCATTTGTTATATCAATTTTCTGCCGCATTTGGCGCAAAATTTTTGGTTTTGGTCAACCGGTGTTCCACAACCTGCACAGAATTTTTTTTGTGCGGTTGGTTGGGGGATAATCGGTTGGGGTGTTGCATAAATTGTGTTCGACTCGGCAGGTCTTTGTATAGGTGGTGTGGAAGGCTGTGAACCGGGTCTTGGTGCGGATGGGGGTGTAGGTTGAGCAGGTGTAGGTCTCGGTGCGCCCTGAGGCATAGGCTGTCCCTGAGCGAACACCTTGTTTCTGTCGTCAAGGAATACGTTAACATCAAGGCTGATGTTTTGAGACGGCATACCAAGAATCTGCGAAACTGTGTTTGTAAGGTCAAGGGCATAAGCGTTATATCTTGCACCCATAGCCTGTGCAATGGAGAAACGCATATTGATTGCGGTTCCGTTGCTGTAGGGGATAAAACGTATTGTGCAGGAGCCACCATTCATATTGTATTTCATTGAGAAATTAAGACCGAAACCTATGGTGTGGTAAGGCTCTTGTCTGCACTGACGTCTGAATTGTTGGTTAGTTGCCGCAGCAATATATGCATTATAAACTGAAACTACATCTTTCTGGAAAAAGAAAACTACGTCTCTTCTCATAATTTGACCTCCGGGGAATATTATTCTGCTAACCAGATATTAAGTATTTTTACAAGATAGCGTATGATTGTGTAAAGGTGGTTACCGATTTCTGTAGTGATATTCACAAAGTTATCGGTCATATTGGCGTTTCTGTCAGTATAGCCGTAGCCGTCAATAACACCTTCGTTATCGTCAACATTATCGTCATTTGCAAAAGTGTGAAGTATGGGTGATGCCAAAGCTATAACAAAGTATTCTGCAGCAGTAACGCCTTGAGTTTCGTCAACAAGCATATCAACGATATCATCGACGGGCTCACCGCCATAAAGGGCGATTAAAGAGGCTGCTGCACTTAAGAATACCTGGTCATCGAGGAAGCCGAACTCTTCTTTAATAACAACTGACATAATAAGGAAGAGTATTTTGCAATCCCTTTCGTGAAGAGGATAGTTTTCACTACCTGCATAGTGGGCGGAGACAAGCTCTGTGGCAACATCCCAACCATCCTTGTAATCACTTTCGGGAATTTCGATATTATATGTACGTGCTAATTCCTGGACACTGCCTTCACCGTAAAGAGGTAAATTAAGAGTATTGTTCAAGGCATCAACTGCACCGCGTACAAGGTCATAGTAAATATCTGATGGCTTAATACCTAATTGCTCATCATTAAAGCCACGTTCAAGTCTGTATTCAACACCATTTTTAAGGTACTGCTTTGAAAACTCATTAAGACCGTTGTTCATTGCATTGATCTGAGCCTCGGAGTAATCGGGAACCATTTCAAGAAGCGCATCGGTATCAATTGAATCAATGGTTTTTGCCTCATAGAATATGCTGTCATCTGTCATTTCAACGTAACGATATTCTAATGGATACATTGTAAGTGAGGTTGTAGCAAAGTCGGAAATCGTGTTGCCTGCAGGAGATATGTGTGTGGTAGCATCACTACAGTGCTCGTGACCTGAAAAAACAAGCTTAATACCTGCATTTGCCCATTTGTTAGCGGTAGCGGTATGGTTGCGGATAATGAAGTCACGGCTGAGGATAGACTGCATAGGCATATGGTCAAGAAGGTTGTGGTGCATGATAAGAATGGGGTATTTGCCGTCAGCATAAGCCTGCTTTGCCTGGTTAATAACCCAGTTCACCTTATCCTTTGTAGCACCGTCACCTGTTGATCTTGACGGATCTGTACTGTCTAACGCGATAAGACGATATTTTTCACTTAAATCTGCAGTGTATGAGAATGAATCGTCCAAAACGGTTATAGCGTGGTCAAGACCGAATTCGGCATAAACCTCGGTGAATTTTTCGAGATTTGTTGCATCGTCTTCACCATTTTCGCCATAGTCATGGTTACCGGGAATAACATAAATCTGCTTGCCTGATTCTTCTTCAAAATTCTTGAACATTTCGGCAACTGCAAGATGCTCGTTTATATCTGATTTACCGTTATCTGCCAGGTCACCGGGAACGAGAAGAAAATCAATGTTATCATCTTCAGCAACCTGGTCAAGCATAGCTTGGATAATAAGTCCGCTTTCGTTTTCCATAGCGGCACGTCTGTTTGCATAGCCGTATATGGGATCTTCAGAGAACCACTCAAGCTCCTCATCCGGGAAGTTGTAGTGAAGGTCTGATGCAACCGCATAAGAAAGATCAACATCGTCCTTTGCGTAACCTATAACAGAGCAAAGTGATACCAAAAGTGATACACTAAGAATAAGTGAAAGTGCTTTTTTCATATTTACACCTCTTGCAAAATGTTTTATTATAATTTAACACATAATATATAAATATGTCAATTAAATGAAAAAATAAAAACGGATTTATAACTTAATATA
Organism: Acutalibacteraceae bacterium; assembly: GCA_045647125.1. Taxonomy (GTDB): domain Bacteria; phylum Bacillota; class Clostridia; order Oscillospirales; family Acutalibacteraceae; genus DTU089. Next base: position 5,747 of record JAZRLZ010000042.1, read on the forward strand.
AATCCGTTCTGAATATATTTATCGGTTATCCTCGGCATAAAGTGCATCGGAGAACATTTTCCACATGTCACCGTATCCGGGTGATGAGGGGGAGCAGGGCTTGGGGATAGTATTCTTTTCATCTATGGCAATCTGACCATCCTTGTTCATAAGAAGAATACGTGTTCCGAGAACAATAGCCTCCTGAATGTTATGTGTAATGAAGATAATTGTGATGTTTTCTTCATTGAACATATTAAGAAGCTCTTTTTGAAGATTGTTTCTTGTCATAGCGTCAAGTGCGGCAAAGGGCTCGTCCATAAGAATAACATCAGGTTTAAGAGCTAAAGCCTTTGCAATGGCAACACGCTGCTTCATACCGCCTGAAAGCTCGTGGGGATAAAACTTCTGTTTGCCGTCAAGTGCAACCTTTTTAAGCACGTCATCGGTGATTTTGCGTAAAGTATCCTTATCCTTGATACCTTTAAGCTTTAAGGGATACATAATGTTTTTTTCTACGGTTTTCCAAGGATATAGCTGGTTGAAATCCTGGAATACCATAATTCTGTCTGTATCGGGCTTTGAAACAACCTTGCCGTTAGAGGTGATTGTACCCTCGTAATCCTCAAAACTTGCAATACAGCGTATAAGTGTGGATTTACCACATCCTGATGGGCCCAAAATACAAACGAATTCACCTTTTTCAATTTCAAGGTTAAGGTTGTTAAGAATACTGGTTGCTTCTTTTTGTGTGTAATATTTTTTTGTAAGATTTTCTACTTTTAAAATATGGTTGCTCATCGTATCATACCCCACTTTTTAACGGTGTGTTTTTCAAGAGTTGCAAACAAGCCGTATTCAATAATTATACCAACAAGTATAATGAGAATAAGTGCGGCATATACACTTGAATAGCTTAACCAGACTGTACGTGCATTGTTTATATAAGTACCTATACCGACAGCGGAAGCGGCACCAAAAATCATTTCTGCTGAAATAAGACCACGCCATGCACGTGCCCAGCCTACCCTGAGACCAGCAATAATGGAAGCAAGTGAAGAGGGAATATATATACCGAAAATCAAGCCTGTGCGGGATAAACCGATGTTTCTGCCTGATTCAATATGCATTTTAGGAACTGATTTGAAGCCCTCTATAATATTACGTGACATAGGCCATACAACAGAGTGAACAACAAGAATAATGATTGTTGTTTCCGTTGCCCCCATTGTTATCATAAGAATGGGCATAAGGGCAACTGCGGGTAAAAGGTCACATATTGAAACTATAAGGTTGTAAATAATATTGAAGAAGTTACTTGCAACGGAAAGTCCCGAGAAAAGGAAGGCAAGTCCTACACCGATGCCCAATCCTTTTACGATAATAAGCAAGGAGTTTCCTAAATATACAAGGATTTTTCGTGTGTCGTTTACAAACATATCCTCGTAAAGAGTTTTACATATTTCACCAATAGTGGGGAATGCCATAATATCACGGCTACGTGCATATAATTCCCACAAAATGAGGACTGCTGCAATAAAGCCTATCTGAATTAATATTTTATATTGTTTTTTCATTTCTGCTCCTTAGTCACCGGAAACGTTTGCGAATTTAAGATCCTCAAACTTAACTTCTGTTTCAATGAATTTTGCTCTGTACATAAAATCTGCCATCTGTGTAGCACCTTTAAGCTCGGGGAAGAAGGAGCTTGTGGGGTCATTTAAGTCTGAAAGAGTTGTTTTAACATCCTGACCGAGATAGGTTGAGATTATCTCTGCAGCACCCTGCTTGTCGGTGTTGATGTATTCAATAGCTTCATTTAAGGAAGCAACAACAGCATTATAGAGCTCTTCATTTTCTGACTGAAGCTTTGTTGAACCGATTGCAACAAGGAATGAGTTGCCGTCAGGCCAGATTTTGTTAACAGCGGGAATCTCTGTGTATTTGTTGTTTTCACGCTCTCTGTTAATAAACGGAGCAGATGTGAGATGAAGCTTATAGGTTCCGCTTTCGAGAGCGGCAAAGCCTTCAGCGTGAGCCATCTTAACAATGTTGTTGTCAAGAGCGTGAGCATCGCCAAGCTCTTTTTCACAAGCCATTGCAAGTAAGATATGCTGAATTGAACCGATGTTAACAAGGGCAATCTGCTCGTTGCCGATATCTTTTAAGGTTTTTATTGATTTGTCACTTGTCATAAGACCATGTGACTGTGAACAAAGGTTGGACATAATCTTTGCAGGTACACCGTTTGCTACTGCAGAAATTGCAGGAGCAACACCCATACATCCGATATCGATTGTGCCACCGATAATGCCGGTGTTGATATCTGCGCCTGAATCAAGCTTTAAAAATTCTACCTCTACGTCAGAGCCATAATTTTTCTGTATAAGCTCCTGAGCTTCAATGATATGAATGGGTGCATAGCCAATACCACCCTGATATGCAATTGTGAGAGATGCTTTTTCCTGTGCAGTTTCCTTGGAGCAAGCACCGAAAGAAATAACTGCACCAAAAATAAGAACGATTGATAAAACTAATGATATTGCTTTTTTCATTATTTAACCTCTTTCTTTTTTTCAAAAATCATAATTGATTTCTGCATTATTTTTGACTAGGCTATAATACTATGATTTTGAATAAAATAATTCCGCTACGGAAGTAAAGCGTAAAATAAACAGTATTTTTTACAAATTACTTCCGTAGCGGAATTAAAAACTATATAAATTTCTTACGTGGAATTAAGACATCTCCAGAGCTTTTCGTAAAACCTTTCCTGAGGCGGTACGGGGAATTTTTTCGATTATAATAATTTTCTTTGGCTTTTTGTATTTTTCAAGATTATTATCAAGATATTTATTGAAGGAAGTCTTATTATAATCTGCATTTACTGTGATATACAAAACAGGAATGTGGATGTTGCGTTTATCCTTAGAAGCGACCAAGGCACAGTCGTCGATACCATCGTATTCCATAACAATTTTTTCGATTTCCTGTGGTATGATTTTGTGCCCCATAACGTCAATAATATCACCCACGCGGCTTACGAAATAGAAATAGCCGTCTTTATCGAAATAAGCGATATCATTAATAGAGATGTAGTCATCGTGCATCACCTTTTCGGTCAGAGCCTTTTTTCGGTAATAACCTGCCATATTCATATTGCCCTTAACGGCAATATGACCATATTCACCGGGAATTGTTATTTTCTCACCATTTTCATCTGTTAAAAAGATTTCTGCGTTGCAGGTTGGTTTACCAAGACAACCTTCGGTGGCGTTTTCGTGGGTGTTGTTTATTAACAAGCAGCCTGATTCGGTTGTGCCATATATATTATATAATGTAATATCAGGATACATTTTGTGGAAATCACGAATAAGTGAAACTGTGAGCTGTGCAGAAACGGATTCCACACTTTCGATTTGCTGCATACACGCAAAAAGTCTGTCATCTACAGAATCCACAAGCAAACTTATGTGTGAATTGTTAAGTGCTATATGGTTAATCCGGAATTCTTCAATATAATCCGCAAGTTGTGTCTGAGTTAAGTCACCTTTATGCAAAACAACCGTAGCACCTGCCATAAGACCTGCAAATACACGTCTGATGCCCACGGATAAATAAAAGGGGAGGTCTGAAAAAGCGACGTCATCAGGTGTCATACCGATTCCGTTAATAAGATTTTCTGCAGTTGAAAAGCTACTTTTGTTGGTGTGGGAAACGAATACGAGATCACCCGTTGTACCGGTTGCGGTAATGATTGATGAAAGACTGTCTGCCTTGGGAGTGCGTAAAGCAACATTTGAGAAAGGCTTGAAATAAGAATCGTAGCTTTCACCGTTGTTTTTCATGAAAACGAGTGTGGGCTTTGTGGTTTTGAGAATATCCTGCAATTTATAAATAGAAATATTCTCTTCAACCGGAACGGCAATAGCCCCGTAGAGCTGACAACCGAGATATGCTGCAAAATAGGAAACGAGGTCACTTGCCTCCAATACAATTCGTGAGCCTTTCTTTATGTTAAGCTCCTTTAACGTACCTGTGAAGGAGAGGGCTTTATCATAAAAATCGGAATATGTGATAACTTTATCATCAAAAGCAATGCAAATTTTTTCGGGATATAATGAGCTATTGTGCTTGATCATCTCTGCTATGCTTTTCAAAATTAACCCTCCTTTTTGTGAATTAACAGTATAATACCACAAAAAATAAATACTTTCAATGTGTTGATAAAAAAGAGTAAGGGTGTTATTATATAAATACATTATATTTAAGGAGTTTATATGAAACCGCGAAAATCAGAGTTAGGCGATGCGAATCTTATCGGAGCAAATGTTACAAAGTTACGTAAACTTAATAAAATGAGTCAGAAGGAGCTTGCAATAAATATGCAGCTTCTTGGCGTGGATATGAATTTCACCTCTCTTTCAAAGCTTGAGGGTCAGACCCGGATTGCATCTGATAAAGAGGTTTTTGCCATTGCACGTGTTTTTGGTGTTAAAACAGATGACTTGTTTAAGAAAATATAAAATATCGGGACTGTAAAGCCGAAAGGGTTTTACAGTCCCGATTTTAATCTATTAAAGACAGTTTTTATCTTTGTACTCTGCCTGAGCCGTCACCGCCTGCAAGCTTTTCTACTTCAGCTACGCCAACTCTGTTAAAGTCACCCTCAACTGAATGCTTGAGTGCAGATGCCGCAACGGCAAATTCAATTGCGCTCTGTGTATCCTTACCGTTAAGTAAAGCATAGATAAGGCCACCGCCGAAGCTGTCACCACCGCCTACGCGGTCAACAATGTGTAAGTGGTATTCTTTTGAAAAACAATAGTTTTCACCATCATAAAGCATAGCTGCCCAATCATTATCGTTAGCGGAAATAGAGCTTCTGAGGGTGATAGCCACCTTTTCGAAACCGAATTTATCTGCCAACTGCTTTGCAACAGATTTGTATCCGTCCTTATTAAGCTTACCACCGTAGATATCGGTATTTTCTGATTCAATACCGAAAACATCCTTTGCATCCTCTTCATTGGAAATGCAAACGTCGACGTATTTGCAAAGCTCTGTCATAGCCTCACGTGCTTCCTGACGTGTCCATAATTTACCGCGATAGTTAAGGTCGCAGGAGATTTTGATGCCTTTATTCTTTGCGGCAATACAAGCCTGCTTACAGATTTCAACAAGGTTGTTTCCGAGAGCGGGGGTGATTCCCGTAAAGTGGAACCAGTCTGCTCCGTCAAAAATATCATTCCAGTCAAAATCAGAGGGCTGAGCCTCCTGAATAGAAGAATGCGCACGGTCATAAATGCAGACACTACCTCTTTGTGAAGCACCTTTTTCAAGGTAATAAATACCTACACGGTTGCCTCCGCGAACAATTTTTGTAGTATCAACACCAAAATAACGTAAAGAGTTTATTGCCGACTGACCGATTGCGTGGTCAGGGAGCTTTGTAACGTAAACGGAATCCATTCCGTAGTTAGCAAGAGAAACTGCAACGTTAGCTTCACCGCCGCCGAATGTAGCCTGCATCTGATCATCCTGGAAGAAGCGGTTGTATCCGTTAGGTGCAAGGCGAAGCATAATTTCACCAAATGTAACAACTTTTGCCATTATGAACGTGCCTCCTTAACGATTTCTACTGATTTTTTACAAAGGGCAATGATTTCGTCCCATTTCTGATTATCGATAAGGTCTGCAGTAACCATATAAGATCCGCCACAAGCCGCAATAACAGGGCAGGAGAGATACTCTTTAAGGTTATTAAGACCGATTCCGCCTGTGGGCATAACCTTGAACATGGGGAATGGGGCACTCATTGCTTTGATTTTTGCAAGACCGCCTGACTGTTCTGCGGGGAAGAATTTCAACACGTCAAGACCGAGTCTGTATGCAGTGTGGTAATCTGTAGGAGTAGTGCAGCCCGCATAAATCGGCACACCTTTTTCCTGACAGTATTTAACTATATATTCGTCAAGTCCGGGAGTAACAATGAATTTTGCTCCTGCTTCAATAGCACGGTCAACCTGCTCGGTTGTAAGAACGGTACCTGCACCAACGAGCATTTCGGGAACGTTTTCTGACATAAGTTTAATTGCGGTATCTGCACCTGCGGCACGGAAGGTAACCTCTGCCACGGGAACGCCGCCCTCAACCAACGCTTTTGCAAGCGGTACAGCATCTCGTTCAGGATTGTTAAGCTTTATAACGGGCACAACGCCGATAGACATAATTTTTTCTGATATACTATTCATTTAAAAATCCTCCGCAAGTTATTGTTTAGCTTTTTCGCAGGCCTCGAACAAACCGTTAAGGTATGTAGCACCTAAAGCACGGTCATAAAGTCCGTAACCGGGTTTGCCGGTTTCACCCCAGATCATTCTGCCGTGGTCAGGTCTTACGTAACCGTCAAAGCCTGTTTCAACAAGAGCCTTTGTGATTTCGTACATATCGAGACTTCCGCTTTCAGAAAGGTGACCCTGCTCCTCGAAGCTGCCATCGGGGAGTATAAGCACCTGACGCATATGCATAAATGCAATTCTGTCCATAGCAGAATATTTCTTTACCATTTTTACAATATCGTTAGAGGAAGAGCATCCTAAAGAGCCGGTGCAAAGGCAAAGACTGTTTGCTGGGCTGTCCACAATGCTGAGCATTCTGTCAAGATTTTCCTCGTTTGTAATGATACGTGGAATACCGAATATTGAATATGGCGGATCATCGGGGTGGATAGCCATCCTTACACCGCATTCTTCTGCAACGGGAATAACCTTTTTAAGGAATACTTCAAGATTTTTCCAAAGTCCTTCTTCACCTAATTCGCCATAGGCTGAAATAAGCTCGCGCACTTCATCCTGAGTGTAACTTGAATCCCAACCGGGAAGATGGATGTCATCCTTAAGGGGATCAAGACCCTTCATCTGCTCCCAATACATAACAAGACTTGTTGAACCGTCGGGAGCAATTTTGTCAAGCTGTGTACGAGTCCAGTCAAAAACGGGCATAAAATTATATGTTACGCATTTGATCCCGTATTTTGCACAACGGCGTATATTTTCGCAATAAACGTCAATGAGCTTTTCTGCATCATCTCTGCCAAGCTTTATGTTTTCGTGAACAGGAATAGATTCAACAACATCAAATACAAGACCGTTTTCCTTGCATTGGTCAACCATTTTTTTGATGCTTTCCTCAGGCCATACCTCACCAGGCTTAACCTCGTAAACTGCACTTACAACACTGTGCATATTTGGTATCTGACGAATGTATTGGAGAGATATGGGGTCATCCTCACCATACCAACGGAATGACATTTTCATAAACAATTCCTCCGGAATTTTATATTTATATACATTTATAATTATATCATTAAATACAACTGTTGTAAAGAAGCCCAGTTCTTTTTATAGAAATATCGTTGATTTGTTTTATTTTTTTGATATAATATTTAACAAACAAGGAGTGAGGATTATGAACGGAATAAAAAAACTTATGGCTTCAAAAAAAAGAAGACTTGTGTGCTTTATCGTTTTTTGTGCAGGCGTTTTGTTGGCGGTGATACCCTTTATTCCTACAATCATAATAGGGGTTATTGTGTGTGCTTTGTCACTTGCAACTTTTTTGGCATACAGAAGCGGTAAAACAGTCTATTTAAACAGCGGTACTGTTAATTTGCTTTCGGGTACGGAATACGATTACGTCATTTTATGTGTGGAAACCCGATTAAAAACAATTATCTTGCCCTTTTTGACACCATTTTATTTTACCCCTATTGAGAAAAATTACTATATAGTACATAATGCCAGATGCTACTCAAACTTTGCACCTGAAACCCAAATTGATGATTTTGACAAATTCAATAATATTTGCCATGCTGAAAAAATTACCGAGGAAGAATACAACCGTATTGCAAGTGACCTGCAGTATAGTCAGCAAAGATTTAATGCATATAATATAAAACAAAAAAACAATTTTATTGCTAACACAAATAAATATGAAACAATAAATTATTTGAAAAAGGTTTATGATTCAGAAACCTGCTCTATTTGTAAAATGGAGGACGGTGACCTTTTCTTGTTCCTTTATTATGGTACTGCCCAAAATCAAATTGGTATAAAGGTTACCGAAAAATTTGCGGATTCAATAAAAAATCAAACTACCAGCTTCGGTTTTGAAAATTTATTGCGATATGCCAAGACTAAGTCATATATATATTACTGCGAGTTTAATGATGCATTGTATAAAGAGGCGTATTATTCCCGCACAAATCAAGTTATAAATCAAAATGAAAATATAAATGAGATTATGCTTTACCCGCAACAACAAGGCGTAAGTGTGCCTGAACAGAGCGTGCAGAGTAATAACAATGTTAGTACTGCTACAACTGTTCCCGTAATAAATAACGAAGTGCAAAATACTGTGGAAAACGTTGGTTTTACTGACAACCGTAACATTATTACAAATGAAAATATAGGAAGATTACTGAAAAGTGGTGAAAGAAGCGGCTTTATGTTGCTTGCAATAATTTTTTATGTTTTTGCGGGCTCTATGTCGACGGGTGCAACTATGGCATTGTTTATGGGCCCGATCAGTATAATCGGAGCGTTGGTAGGTGGCGCTTTGGTAGCAGGGATGTTGTTTCTGGCAATCAAAGCTCACAAAAAAGCAAGAAGCTATCAGAAGGTTGTTTCACCCGATAACTTTACTGTCAATAAGGTTGTTTGCATAAAGGTAAGGTATAAGGATACAAGCGGTACGGGTAATAAAAAATACGAGTATTTTTTCAACGATGGCACTGTGTATGAAGGTGATTTGCCAAATATAAAAGAGGGTATTCCTTGCGGTGTGGTAATTCGTAACGATACCAATGAACCCGTTCTTGTATATTCATTGTTACACTGTAAATTCGCAGATGACGTGAAAGTTATAGACAGGATCGGTTGATTGCAGGAGGGAAATATGAGTACCAAAACTAAAAGTCTGAACTCAATCGAAAAATCATTAAAATGTTTTAGGTAACTGAAAATAATTTTAAGAAAATATAATACGAATAAAAAATCTCCCCGACTCTTTCGAGTCAGGGAGAAATTTTTATACTAAATTATTCAGCATCAGGAGCATAAAGATCCTTAAGTCTGAGGAGGTGTGCATATCTGTCAGCAGCTGTTTTCTCTGAAAGAGCGAAGAGTGCTTCAGCTCTGTCGGGGAATGAGCGTGTGAGAGATGAGTAACGAGCCTCGTTAAGAAGGAATTCTTTATAATCACCTGTAGCAGGTTTAGAATCGATAGTGAAGGGGTTCTTGCCCTCAGCCTTAAGAGCGGGGTTATAACGGAACATATTCCAGTAACCGCAATCAACAGCCTTCTTCATTTCGTTCTGGCAGTTTGTCATACCGCCCTTAATTGAATGCATTTCACAGGGTGAGTATGCAATGATAAGTGAAGGACCATTGTATGCTTCTGCTTCCTTGATAGCCTTGAGAGTCTGATTCTGGTCAGCACCCATAGCGATCTGTGCAACATAAACATAGCCATAGCTCATTGCGATTTCAGCAAGGCTCTTCTTTGCGATAGCCTTACCTGCAGCAGCAAACTGAGCAACCTGACCGATGTTGGAAGCCTTAGAAGCCTGTCCACCTGTGTTTGAGTAAACCTCAGTATCAAATACCATGATGTTTACATCTTCACCTGATGCAAGAACGTGGTCAACACCGCCGAAGCCAATGTCGTATGCCCAACCGTCACCACCGAAGATCCAAACAGATTTCTTTGAAAGGAATTCTTTGTTAGCGATGATTGATTTGCATGTATCACAGCAAGCACCGTCACCGATAGCAGCAACAAGAGCGTCTGTAGCAGCACCGTTCTTTTCGCCATCGTTAACTGTGTCAAGGTAAGCCTTTGCAGCTGCCTTGAGCTCGTCAGATGCCTTGTCTGATTCAAGAAGTGTTTCAACCTTAGCGATAAGGCTGTTACGAAGAGCAGCCTGACCAAGTAACATACCGAAGCCGTGCTCTGCGTTATCCTCGAAGAGTGAGTTAGCCCATGCAGGACCCTGACCCTTTGCATTTGTTGTGTAAGGTGATGTAGCAGCAGGACCACCCCAGATAGATGAACAACCTGTTGCGTTAGAAATATACATTCTGTCACCGAAGAGCTGTGTTACAAGACGAGCATAAGCTGTCTCTGCACAACCTGCACAAGAACCTGAGAACTCAAGGAGAGGTTTCTTGAACTGGCTGGAGATAAGGTTTGCAGAAGATGCAATGCCTTCCTTTTCAGTAACATTTGCTACGCAGTAGTCAAATGCTTCCTGCTGAACATCCTGGCTCTCACGAGATACCATCTTAAGTGAGCTTGTGGGACAAACACCGATACAAACACCGCAACCCATACAATCCATGGGAGAAACAGCAAGTGTATATTTGAAGCCCTTGTTTGTTACAGCCTTAACCTTTTCGCCGAACTTAGTAACCTCAGGAGCATTTGCAGCTTCTTCAACGCTAAGTGCGAAAGGACGGATTGTAGCGTGAGGACATACATATGAACACTTGTTACAACCGATACATGTTTCGTTGTTCCATTCAGGAACCATAACTGCAACACCGCGTTTTTCATAAGCGGAAGCACCTTGTTCGAATGTACCGTCTGCATGATCTGTAAATACAGAAACAGGAAGAGAGTCACCGTTCATTGAGCCAACGGGCTTCATGATGTTGTCAACCATCTTAACGAGCTTTTCAGCGCCCTTTGAAGCTTCAGCTACTGTATCATCTGTAGCGTTTGCCCATTCTGCAGGAACGTCAATCTTAACGTAAGCAGTTGCACCGGCATCAATAGCCTTTTCGTTCATTTCAACGATTTCTTTACCCTTCTTCATGAACTTCTGTGCTTTTTCTTTCATATAGCCGATAGCTTCCTCAGCAGGAAGAACCTTTGAAAGTGAGAAGAATGCTGACTGAAGAACTGTGTTTGTTCTCTTGCCGAGACCAATCTTTGCAGCAAGGTCGATAGCGTTAACAGTATAAAGCTGAACGTTGTTCTTTGCAATGTACTGCTTTGTTTCAGCATTGAGCTTTTCAGCAAGCTCTTTTTCATCCCACTGGCAGTTGATAAGGAATACACCGCCGGGCTTAACATCGTTAACGATCTTGTAGCCTTTTTCGATGTATGCAGGTGTGTGACAAGCAACGAAGTCAGCCTTGTTTACATAGTAAGGGCTCTTGATAGCCTTATCACCGAAACGAAGGTGAGAAATTGTTACACCGCCTGTTTTCTTTGAGTCATACTGGAAGTATGCCTGAACATATTTATCAGTGTGGTCACCGATAATCTTGATAGAGTCTTTGTTAGCACCAACAGTACCGTCACCGCCAAGACCCCAGAATTTGCACTCGATTGTACCTTCAGCAGCTGTGTTGGGAGCTTCTTCCTCAGGAAGTGAAAGGTAAGTAACGTCATCGTTGATACCGAGTGTGAAGTGTTTCTTGGGCTCTGCTTTTGCAAGGTCTGCATAAACAGCAAAGATTGATGAAGGAGGAGTATCCTTTGAACCAAGACCATAACGGCCACCTGTTACTGTAAGACCTGATTTACCGCAAGCATCAAGAGCAGCAACAACGTCAAGGTAAAGAGGCTCACCGATTGAACCGGGCTCTTTTGTTCTGTCAAGAACAGCAATCTTTTTAACAGTTGCAGGAAGAGCTGCAACGAATTTTTCTGATGCGAAGGGTCTGTAAAGACGAACTTTGAGAAGACCAACCTTCTCACCCTTAGCTGTAAGGTAATCAATAACCTCTTCAGCAACGTCGCAGATTGAACCCATAGCAACGATTACGCTTTCTGCATCAGCAGCACCGTAATAGTTGAAGAGCTGGTAATCTGTGCCAAGCTTTGCATTAACCTTACCCATATATTCCTCAACGATTGCAGGAACGTTATCATAGTAAGTGTTGCAAGCCTCTCTGTGCTGGAAGAAGATGTCGCCGTTTTCGTGTGAACCACGCATTACGGGATGCTCGGGGTTGAGAGCTCTCTTTCTGAAAGCATTAACTGCATCCATATCGCACATTTCTTTAAGATCTTCATAATCCCAAATTTCAATCTTCTGAAGCTCGTGAGATGTACGGAAGCCGGCGAAGAAGTTGATGAAGGGTACGCGGCTCTTAATTGTTGCAAGGTGTGCAACTGCACCAAGGTCCATAACCTCCTGAGTGTTTGTTTCAGCGAGCATTGCAAAGCCTGTCTGACGGCAAGCATAAACGTCTGAATGGTCACCGAAAATGTTGAGTGCATGTGAAGCAACACAACGAGCTGATACATGGAAAACGCTGGGAAGAAGCTCACCTGCGATTTTGTACATGTTGGGGATCATAAGAAGAAGACCCTGAGAAGCTGTGTATGTTGTTGTGAGTGCACCTGCTGCAAGTGAACCGTGAACAGTACCTGCTGCACCTGCCTCAGACTGCATTTCGGAAACCTTTACGGTTGTGCCGAAGATGTTTTTAACACCCTGAGCTGACCACTGGTCAACATAGTCTGCCATAGGGCTGGAAGGTGTGATTGGGTAAATACCTGCTACTTCTGTAAATGCATATGATACATAAGCAGCGGCATTGTTACCGTCCATGGTTTTCATTTTTCTGGCCATAGAATTTCCTCCTATAAATAAATCATAATTATAAGTATTATTAAAACACCACCAAATATATTACCACTAAAGTTCCGAATTGTAAACTGCTAAATATTAAAAAAATGATATTTTTTTAACATTTATTGATTTTTGACAGTTATCTGTAGGAAGATGGGGTGAAAATACGAAACTATTGACAAAAACTATTCAAATAAATATAATATAGACTAATATGGTGTATAATGACCATATTATATCTTGCAACTTGAAAGGAGCAAATCCAACTATGGATGACCCCGGACCTAAATTTTTATTGGCCCAATTTACAAATCTTGCAGCAATGAATGAAGGCGCAACAGGTATTGTTCTGAAGATTGTGCTTTTGTTTGCACTTATTGCTGTAAATGCTTATTTTGCAATGGCTGAAATTGCAGTTATTTCCCTTAACGATGCCAAAATGGAAAAAATGGCAGAGGAAGGTAACAAAAAAGCAAAGCTTGTGCTTAAGCTTACCTCTAACCCGACTAAGTTTTTATCCACAATTCAAATTGGTATTACGTTAGCAGGTTTCCTGACATCTGCTTCTGCGGCAACATCCTTTGCGGAGATGTTGACGAATGCCGTAACATCAAGATTTAATATTTCTGCAAAGATTATTTCACCCGTTTCGGTTGTACTGATTACGCTTGTTATGTCATATTTCTCACTTGTTTTAGGTGAGCTTGTACCTAAGCGTATCGGTATGCAGATTCCCGAAAAAATTGCATTTAAGGTTGTTAAGCCTTTATTATTCATTTCAAAAATAACATCACCCTTCGTTAAGTTTTTGTCTTTGTCAACAAACGGCGTTGTCAGAGTTTTCGGTTTTGACCCCAATGCAGATGAAGAGGTTGTTACCGAGGAAGAAATCCGTATGATGGTTGACGTAGGCGGAGAAAAGGGCGTTATTGAGGATACTCAGAAAGAGATGATTAACAACATCTTCGAGTTTGATGATATGGATGCAGGTGATATTATGACTCACCGCACCGACGTGGTTGCAGCCGATATCAACTCCGTTACTCTTGATGAGTTTATAGGTCTTGCCATAGAATACGGCAGGTCACGTATTCCCCTTTATGATGAGGATATTGATAACATCGTTGGTATAGTTTACGTCAAAGACCTTCTTAAATATGTAGGTAAAGAGGTTAAGGCAAAGGGTACTCTTAAAAACGTTATGCGAGAGCCTTACTTTATACCGGAAACAAAGTCCTGCGGTGAGCTTTTTAAAGAGATGAGTGCCAGAAAAATACAGATGGCAGTTGTTGTTGACGAATACGGCGGTACTGCCGGTATTCTTACACTTGAGGATATTGTCGAAGCCATTATGGGTAATATTCAGGACGAATATGACCAGGAGGATGAAGAAATATCTAAAATTGATGACAACACCTTTACCGTTGAAGGCACAATTGATATTGAAGAAATAGACGAGCTTATCGGTAAGGAATTACCCGAGGGTGACTATGAAACTCTTGCGGGTTATATTATGGATGAGCTTCAGTGTATCCCCAAAGACGGTGAAATGAACGAAGTTGTTTTCGAAAACGTTAAGTTCACTGTGCTTGAGGTGGAGGACAGACGTATTGAAAAAATCAAGGTCGAAATCACCCCTGTTGAAGAGAACGAGGATGAGGAACGTTCTGTCAGAAAACTTAAGGATAAAGAAAAAGATAAAGATTGATTAGTTTGATTATGAAAAAAATATTGAGCCTTTTTATTGTGTTGGTTGCTTTAACACAGCTCCTGGTCTGCACCTCTGCGGTTTATACCTACGAGGGTGAAGGTTTTAACATTGCTCTTCCTGATGATTACAGGGATAACGGTGATATGAGCTTTATGGGAGATGACGGCAGTACTATTTCCGTAAGTGTTACGGAGTATGCAGACGGTGAAAAATATAACATTTATTTTTCTGGTGATAAGGATTTGCAGGAAAGAGCGAATCTTCTTGCGGATACTGCAAATGCATTTTATAAAACACAAAAAACAAAAGCGGTTATGAAGGTTGTTTCTACCGAAAAGGTTAAGCACAAAAACGGCAAAACCGTTGCAGTTTCAGTTTATGAAACCTCCGTGAAAAATGGGAAGGTTAAAAATCAGATAGTGTATGAATTTACTTGTGTAAATAATCTGTATACCTTCACATACACAGGTGAAAAATCACTTGATGATGAAACTGTAAGGAATGCTTTTGATTCAATAACAATTGACGAAAAGGAAGGTAAGGGCTTTCTTGACGTTATAGGCTCATACATTGCAGGCGGTCTTATTTTCGGCGGTGTTTTAGTCGGCATAGTAAAATTTATAAGAACTCCTGTGAAGCGTAAATAAAACAGATTACAAACATAAAAAACCCGTCACACTATTATTGGTGTGACGGGTTCATTTTATATTGTTGCTTCGAATATGCCTATACTTTCTCTGCCGGTAATGTTGTTTGCCGTATTACGAGCGTTGAAGTAAAGCCTGAGCTTGTTATCATAATAGGTAAGACAACAAGCGTAAACGTATTGTGCCATCCATTTGCTGTTGCCGCAAACCTGCGGTGTTAAGAACTGCTTTACAAACTCAAATTTTATGCCGTCATCTGAGCGTAAAAGCATAATAGCAGAATAGCTTTTGCCGTCTTTTTCGAACAATCCGTTCTGAAGACCGATATAGCAATCCTTTAATTTATAAACCTTTAAACAACCTGAGCAAAGATTCAGGTAAGGGTTGCTTTTATCGGGGCTTATAATAGGCTCGGGTAAAGACGTGTAGCCTTTGTTTATAAAGTCGCTTTCGGCGAATGAAATATGCGTAGGCTCACAAAAGCCGCAATCCTTGATAAATGTCTGACCGCAGGAATAATACATACGATAACGGTTGTTTTCTTCCATAAGGAAAGGGTTTGAAATTGCTGTGCCGTGGCTATCCTGCTCGTAATAACGGCTATGGGTTATTACGGGGTAGGGTTTGCACCATTCTGTGAAATCCGTTGATTCGGTGCAATATATTTCACTTTTCCATTTAAAGCCTACAAGGGAAAGTAGATTCATAATGACGGGTCTTGTTCTTTCGTAAAAAAGATAATACTTACCATCAACATAGTTTATATTGGGGCGCATTGCTCTTCTTACGATTTTACCCGTTGGTCTGAAGCTGATACCGTCTTCACTTTCATATCTGTGAACTCCGAAAAATGTGTGACAGAACAAATGAAATTTGCCGTCGTGGGATTTATCGGGTGTAATTACAGATGGGTCTGCAATTACAAAGCTTGACGGAGGATTCTTTATTATGGGATTTTTTTCATATAACTTGAAATCAGCGTTCAGTATATCGTCAAAGGTAAGATTGATCATATTACTCATTCATACCGCAGCATTTTTTGTATTTTTTACCGCTACCGCAAGGGCATGGATCATTTCTGCCGGGTTTTTTGTCAGCTTTTTTAGGCTCTTTTTTTACTGTGCCGTCACTTGAACCGGATGTTGAAGTGATTTTTACGGTTTCCTTACGTTCAACTGGCTGCTCTTTGCGGATTCTTGCCTGAAGAACAAAGTCAACAGTACCTTCGCGGATACCATTTGTCATTTCTTCAAACATATCAAGACCCTGATCACGGAAGATGATAACGGGATCCTTCTGACCGTAGCCCATAAGACCCATGCTGCGTTTGAGCTGATCCATTGCATCAATGTGATCCATCCAACGCATATCAACGTTTCTCAAAAGACCTACGCGTTCAATTTCCTTGATGGTTTCTTCACCGAATTCTTCTTTTCTTGAATCGTAAAGCTCCTGTGCCTTATTGAGAAGTACTTCAGCAACATCTTCAGTCTTCTTGATACCGTCGATATCCTCTTCGCTTACGAGCCAACCGTATTTTGTAAGAAGACCCTTTGTGTTCCATTCACTAATATCAACGTTAGCGGGGCAGTAGAAGTCGACCATCTCTGAAATTGTATCAACAATCATTCTCTGGATAAGTGCACTTATATCTTCACCGTCAAGGACCTGATTACGCTGACCGTAAATAACCTCACGTTGTTTGTTCATAACGTCATCGTACTTAAGAACGTTACGGCGGATAGCAAAGTTATTGCCCTCAACCTTCTTCTGTGCATTTTCGATTGTGGAGGTGAAAAGCTTTGCTTCAATAGGCATATCACCGATGCTGCCGAAAGCGTTAAGGGTGTTGTAGAAGCGGTCACCCGCAAACAAACGGAGAAGGTCATCCTCTGCAGAAAGGAAGAAACGGCTTTCACCCGGGTCACCCTGACGACCTGAACGACCGCGGAGCTGGTTGTCAATACGTCTTGATTCGTGGCGTTCTGTACCGATAATGTATAAACCGCCTGCCTCACGTACCTTTTTTGCTTCAGCAGAGCTTTCTTTCTTGTACTCGGATTCAAGCTCACGGAATTTTTTACGGGCATTGATTATATCTTCGTTATCTGTTTCGGCAAAGCCTGTTGCTTCTGCAATAAGCTCCTCGTCGAAATCTAACTTGCGCATCTGTGTTTTTGCCATAAATTCGGGGTTACCGCCAAGGATAATATCGGTACCACGACCTGCCATATTTGTGGCAATTGTAACTGCGCCGAATTTACCTGCCTGAGCAACAATCTCAGCCTCTTTTTCATGGAATTTAGCGTTGAGAACCTCGTGCTTTATACCACGCTTTTTAAGGAATTTGGAAAGCTTTTCACTTTTTTCGATATTGACTGTACCTACAAGCACGGGCTGCCCCTTTGCGTTACATTCAACAATAGTATCAACAATAGCGTTGAATTTTGCTTCCTCTGTTTTATAAAGAACGTCATCGTTATCTATGCGTGCAAGGGGCTTGTTTGTAGGTATTTCTACAACGTCAAGACCATAAATTTCCTGGAATTCGGAACTTTCTGTCATAGCGGTACCTGTCATACCGGAAAGTTTTTTGTAAAGTCGGAAATAATTCTGGAAGGTGATTGTAGCAAGAGTTTTGCTTTCGTGCTCAACCTTAACGCCTTCCTTTGCTTCGATAGCCTGATGAAGACCCTCGCTGTAACGTCTGCCAAGCATAATACGGCCTGTGAACTCGTCAACAATAAGCACCTGACCATCCTTAACAACGTAGTCAACGTCACGTGCCATTGTGCCGTGTGCCTTAAGTGCCTGGTTGATGTGATGCTGAAGTGAAAGGTTTTCCGCATCCATAAGGTTTTCGATATTGAAGGCGGCTTCAGCCTTGGCAATACCTGTTTTTGTAAGTGTAGCGGTTTTTGCTTTTTCGTCAACAAGGTAATCGCCACCCTCTTCAGCGGCAACATCCTCAGCATCAACCTTTGAGTCAAGCTCTTTAACCTTAACCATTTTAAGACGGCGTACAAAATCATTTGTCATTCGGTAAAGGTCAGTTGATGCTTCACCGATACCTGAAATGATAAGGGGAGTTCTTGCTTCGTCGATAAGGATAGAGTCAACCTCGTCAACGATAGCAAAACTATGACCACGCTGAACACGTTGCTCAGCGTACATAACCATATTATCACGCAGATAGTCGAAGCCCATTTCGTTATTTGTGCCGAAAGTGATATCAGCAGCATAGGCTTCCTTACGCTCTTCGTTGGTTTTCTCGTGGATAATAAGGCCAACCTTAAGACCCATAAATCTGTAAATTTTGCCCATCCATTCAGAGTCACGCTTTGCCAAATAATCGTTAACTGTAACGATATGCACACCCTCACCGGATAATGCGTTTAAGTAAGCGGGTAATGTGGCAACGAGAGTTTTACCTTCACCTGTTTTCATTTCGGCAATTCTGCCCTGATGGAGGATAATACCACCGAGAATCTGTACGGGGTAATGCTTCATACCCAATACACGCCATGCGGCCTCACGGCAAGCGGCAAAAGCCTCGGGTAAAATGTTGTCGAGAGTTTCACCATTCTGCAATCTTTCCTTGAATTCAGGTGTTTTAGCCTGAAGTTCATCATCTGTAAGGTCTGAATAGGTGCCCTCAAGTGCTAAAACCTGATCCTTAAGCTTTGAAATACGCTTGATTTCTTTACTTGAGTAGTCACCGAAAATCTTTTTAAGCAAAGACATTGTAATTGATCTTTCCTTTCATATATGAAAATATAAAAATACAAATAACATTGTATCACATATATAAACTTATTGCAAATATTTATTGCGAATTTATTTTCTATTTACTTTTTCGGAAAAAATTGATACCATAAAATAAAAAAACTTCGGCAAAAACAAAAATTTTTCGATTTTTTGCAACAAAATGCAAATTATGGAAGTCTATATATACGGAGAGACCTGAAAAACGCGTTTTATTGAAATGAAAAAGAGGTGATTTGGTGGATACAGAAAAAATGCTTATAGAAAAGGCAAAGCAGGGAGATACCTCGGCTTTTGCGAAGCTGTATTCCCAATATGCAAATGAGCTTTACCGATATGCAGTTTATATGATGGGTAATACTCACGATGCAGAGGATGTTGTGCAGGAATCCGTTGTTGCCGCGTGGCGTAGTGTACGTAGCCTTAATGATGATTTTCTTTTTAAGGCATGGCTTTTTAAAATACTTACCAACAAATGCAAAACAGAATTAATGAAGCGTAATAAAGCACCTGACAGTCTGCCCGTTGAGGAATATGAGTTTTTGACGGGCGGTCAGGCTGATGCTGAATTTTCTGCAGATCTGACAGAGGCTCTCCAATCACTTACACCGCCTGATGCCCAAATAATAATACTAACCATTATATGTGGATTTAAAAGTCACGAGCTGGCGGTTATTTACAATATGACACCATCCGCTATACGTTCAAGGCAGAAGCGTGCCCTTGAAAAATTGCGCGTGGTACTTTCGTGAAAGGAGTTTTTAAGGTGAATAATAAAGAAAACGAAATTCTTACATCGGAAGAAAGAAAAGAATTAAACAAAAAGCTTGAACAAGCCGAAGGCTTCGCTTTGCCCGAAAGCCTTAAGGAAGAGAATATTGAAAAGCTTTTAAGGGATAGTGACAAAATAGTACCCGTTACCGAAAAAAGACAGAAGAAAAGCTCCCGTAAAAAATGGGGCTGGGTTGCATCCGTTGCGGCGATGCTTGTTGTGGCATTTACCTCAATTGCCCTTATTCAACCATGGCAAAAAGCCCCCGTGGTGCTTGAAAATGACGGTGAGGGTGAAACTCCTCAGACCTATGATTATTCTGAAATAGAGGCTATGTTTTCCGAATATTCCGAAAAATGCAAACAAAATGATTTCCGTAGTGAGGTTGACAATTTCTTTTCATACTCATTGAAGGGCAACGAGGTTATGATGGAAGATAGTGTGGCTTCTATGGAATCTGTTGTAGCGGGAACACCGTCGGTTAACGGCTCAAATTACGGAAAAACAAACGAGCAGGTTTACGGAGTTAACGAAGCCGATATCATCAAGAATGACGGCAAATATATCTATATCGTTAATCCCGATAATGCAAAATGGGATGAATTTTACAGAGGGGTGGAGGATAATCCGCAAGGTAAAGTCTCTGAACTTGAATATAACTGCAGTGTATCAGTAGTGAAGCCCTCAGCAGACGGTACAATGAACGTTGAAGCAGTAATTAACGTGGCAAACGACAGTGAAGACGTTTATTATATGACTATCAACGAAATGTACGTAAGCGGAAATAAGCTTATTGCACTTTGTGAGTGTGACACGATTTCCGATGAACAAAAGAAAAACGGAGTTTCTGTATATTCAAGATATAACTATGAGCAAAAGCGTTCTCTGGCGGTTTGTTTTGATATATCCGACGTGAACAATCCCGTCGAAATGTGGCGTGTGTGGCAGGATGGCAGTTATATTTCCTCGCGTCTTATAGGAAGTCAGCTTGTTATGCTTTCGCAGTATAGAGTTGACATTACGGCTCAGGAGGAAGAGGTTATCGAATCCTGCATTCCTACCTATAGCTATAATGGTTGTGACTGTGCCCGTATTGCTCCTCAGGATATTTACATTATGGAGCATATAAACGGAAGCACATATCTTGTTGCTTCAACCGTTGATGTAACCGATAGTGAAAGCTTCAAGATGAAGGCGGTGCTTGGTGCAGGTGAAAATGTGTATTGTAATACCGAATCACTTTATGCAACCAGCACGTCATATTCCTCACTCAACAACTACGAAGAAATTTTCAGTGTTACAAATCAGATTACAGAAATATATAAATTTGATATCCGTAACAATAATATGGAATACGTTGCAAAGGGCTCTGTTGAGGGCAGTGCACTTAACCAATTCAGTATGGATGAGCATAACGGCTATTTAAGAATTGCAACCACAACGGGTGATTGGGGTGACGGTCTTACCAATCAGGTATACGTGCTTGACGGAAGCCTTGCAGAGGTAGGAAGAATAGATGGTATCGCAAAGGGTGAAACCATAAAATCAGTAAGATTTACTGGTGATACCGGTTATGTGGTTACCTTTGAGCAGACTGACCCCTTATTTGTTATTGATTTAAAAAATCCGCAAAGCCCCGTTATTATGGGTAAATTGAAAATTCCCGGATTTTCCACATACCTACACCCTGTTGGTGATGGTCTTGTTTTAGGTGTGGGTGTTGATGGTGATGAAAACGGTGAAAACGGCGGAATGAAAGCCTCTTTGTTTGATGTAAGTGACCCCGTAAATCCGAGGGAGGTTGACAAAATAGTTGTGTCACCTCCGAAGGGTAATTTTGAGTGGAGCTATATCTATAGTGAAGCATATTATTCACACAAAGCACTTTGTTACGACGGTGAGAATAGGGTTATGTATATACCGTATCAGCTTGAAGTAGGTTTCCCGTATAATTCAGATGATACATCTGACTTCAGAACGAAAAATTACGGTTGCATACAAGGCGTTATGGTTGATACTCAAAACAAGAAGCTTGTCAGCGTGAATGAGTGCGAGGTGCTTTTTGAAAACAGTGAAAACTATCCTTCGGGTTTCGGCAGAGTGACCTATATTGATAATGTTCTTTTTGGCTACACAAGTGAATTGAATTCTATATATTCCTTCGACAAAGTTTCGGGTGATGCATTAAGCAGTCTTAAAATGGAATGAAGCAAATAAAAAGCGGTCTGTCATACAAATGGCAGACCGTGTTTTTGTTTAATAAGGCAATTGAAAAGTATATATTGCTATGGTATACTTAAGTTATTAAAACAGTGGGGGTAGTATTTATGGCTGAAATGACAAAAAAAGATAACGTTTTTCAGGCTGTTAAATTTGCACTTTTTTCTGCATCTGCAGGTATTATTCAGGTGGTTTCTTTCACCTTGCTTAATGAGGTGGTTGTTCCGAATATCAACATTGATAACGAAACCGTCAGAAATATTTTGAGTGCAGAATATGGTGTGTGCTATCTTGTTGCACTTACTCTTTCAGTTTTATGGAATTTTACCTTTAACCGTAAATTCACTTTTAAATCCGCAACAAATATCCCCGTGGCTATGGCTAAAATATTTGGTTTTTACTGTGTGTTTACACCTGTAACCGTAATACTTGGTGAATTAGCCGCACAAAGGCTTAAGTGGGAATTTGCCGAATATCTTATTCTCGGCGTTACTATGGTTACCAATATGGTTACCGAGTTTTTATACTGCCGTTTTGTTGTTTATAGGGACAGTATGAATACTAACCAATCTGCAAAAGAAAAGGAAAAACAGAATGCCGCAAAATAAATCAACAAAAGATGTTCGCATATGTCGTGTTTCCCGTAAATGTGGCGGTTGTCAACTTATGAATATGATCTATGAGGATCAGCTTAAGTTTAAACAATCAAAGGTCAACAAACTACTTTCGGGATTCCATAAGGTGTTGCCCATAATCGGTATGGACAAGCCCTTTAATTACCGTAACAAGGTTCAGGCTGCTTTCGGCAGAACACGTGGCGGTGAGATAATATCGGGTATTTACCAGTCAAGCACCCACAATATTGTAAAAACCGATTCCTGCCTTATTGAGGATGAAAAAGCCGATGAAATCATTGTAACAATACGCAGGCTTGTCAAAAGCTTTAAGCTTACGGTTTATGATGAGCGTAATTCAAAAGGTTTTTTAAGGCACGTACTCGTGAAGAGGGGCTTTGCCACTAACGAAATTATGGTTGTGCTTGTTACAGGTACACCTGTTTTCCCCTCAAAAAATGCTTTTGTTAAAGAGCTTCTTAAGCTTCATCCCGAAATAACAACCATAGTGCAGAATGTGAATAATAAATTTACAAGTATGGTACTTGGTGAAAGGGAAACCGTGCTTTACGGCAAAGGATATATTGAGGATGTTTTGTGTGATTGCCGTTTCAGAATATCACCGAAATCGTTTTATCAGATTAATCCCGTACAAACGCATGTGCTTTACTCAAAGGCTGTTGAGTATGCAGAGCTTAACGGCACTCAGAAGGTTATAGATGCCTATTGCGGAATCGGTACAATCGGCATTGTTGCCGCAAGGCAGGCAGGTCAGGTTATAGGCTGTGAGCTTAATGCTGATGCGGTGCGTGATGCACGAGTGAATGCAGGGCTTAACGATATAGAAAATATCAAGTTCATTTGTGCAGATGCAGGTGAATTTATGCTGGGAATGAAAGAGGCGGGAGAAAAATGCGATGTTCTTTTTATGGATCCGCCCCGTGCAGGTAGTGACAAAAGATTTTTATCAAGTGCAATTCATTTAGCGCCTGAAAAGATAGTTTATATTTCCTGCAATCCCGAAACACAGCAAAGAGATTTGTTTTATCTTACCAAAAACGGATATAAGGTTAAAAAGATACAACCCGTTGATATGTTTCCGTATACGGCACACGTTGAAACTGTTGTTTTACTATGTAAAGCATCTAAATAAATTTTAGAATACCCAAAAATGAGGAGAGAACCATTTTGAACAGACAAGAGGCAATTAAAAGAGCAACAGAGCTCGTAAGTAAGATGACTTTGGAGGAGAAAGCATCCCAGTTGAAATTCGATTCACCTGCTATAGAAAGATTAGGTGTTCCCGAATATAACTGGTGGAATGAGGCATTGCATGGTGTTGCAAGAGCAGGTACAGCAACAATGTTCCCTCAGTCAATAGGACTTGGTGCTACATTTGATCATGAGCTTCTCAGAAGTATCGGTGATGCTATATCTACTGAAGGCAGAGCAAAATATAATATGCAAAGTACACGTGGTGATCGAGATATATATAAAGGTCTTACCTTCTGGTCACCTAACGTAAATATATTCCGCGACCCCCGTTGGGGCAGAGGGCATGAAACCTATGGTGAGGACCCGTACCTTACATCGCGTTTGGGTGTTGAATTTGTAAAAGGTATTCAGGGTGACGGTGAATATCTTAAGGCGGCTGCCTGTGCAAAGCATTTTGCAGTTCATTCAGGTCCCGAAAATCAACGTCACTTTTTCGATGCAAAAGCAACTATTAAAGATATGGAAGAAACCTATCTTCCCGCATTTGAAGCTTGTGTAAGAGAAGGAAATGTTGAAGCGGTAATGGGAGCTTACAACAGAACAAATGGTGAGCCCTGCTGCGCACACAGTGTGCTTATGAATGAATATTTACGTGGCAAATGGGGATTTGAAGGCCACTATGTTTCAGACTGCTGGGCGGTTAAGGATTTTCACGAAAATCACAAGGTTACAGAAACTCCTGAGCAATCGGTTAAGCTTGCTCTTGAAATGGGTTGTGACGTTAACTGTGGTTGTACATATCAGCGCATACTTGATGCTTACAATCAGGGTATACTTGATGAAAAATATATTGACAGATCTTGTATAAGACTTTTCACAACAAGATTTTTGTTAGGTCTTTTTGATAAATCAGAGTTGGATAATATTCCTTATGATGTTGTTGAGTGTAAGGAACACATTGACCTTGCACACAGAGCCACAAAGGAAAGTGTTGTTTTGCTTAAAAATGACGGTATTCTTCCTCTTGATAAAACAAAAACTACAAAAATAGGTGTTATCGGTCCGAATGCTAACAAGAGAAATTCTCTTATAGGTAACTATCATGGTACATCTTCAAGATACATTACCGTGCTTGAGGGTATCCAGGATGAAATCGGTGATGATGGCCGTGTGTTCTATTCAGAGGGTTGTCACATCTGGCAGGACAGAATCGAATTCCTCAGCAAGCCCGGAAAATCTGACCTTATCGCAGAGGCAAAGGCAGTTGCAGATGAGTCGGATGTGGTTGTGCTTGTGTTGGGTCTTGATGAAATTCTTGAGGGTGAAGAAGGGGATGCAGGTCCCGGAGACAAAAAAGATCTTCTTTTCCCTGAGCCTCAGAGGCAGTTGATGGATGAGGTTTTCTCTACAGGTAAACCCGTTGTTCTTGTTAATATGTGTGGTAGTGCTATGGATTTACGCGTAGCAGATGAAAAAGCCGCTGCTATTCTTCAGGCATGGTATCCGGGTGCACGTGGCGGTAAGGATGTAGCTGACATTTTGTTCGGTAAATGCTCACCTTCAGGTAAATTGCCTGTTACATTCTATGAATCAACCGATGATTTACCCGAGTTTACCGATTATTCAATGAAAAACAGAACATACAGATATTTTGAGGGTACACCGCTTTATCCGTTTGGTTATGGTCTTACCTACGGTGATTGTAAGCCCTTAAATATGGAGGTAACAAAGGCTGGCGGAGATGCTTTCGATGGCGTAACCGTAACTGTTAAGGTTAAAAATGATGGCAACATCCTGACCCAGGATGTATTGCAGGTGTATATAAAGGATGAGGAGTCACCTTGTGCTGTTAAAAACTATAGCCTGTGCGGATTCAGTCGCGTAACTCTTGATGCGGGTGAAGAAAAAACAGTAGAAATCAAAGTGGAAAAACGTGCATTCACCGTTGTTGATGATAACGGTAACAGAGACGTTTGCTCTTCAGAATTCACATTGTTTGCCGGCTTCCATCAGCCTGATGAAAGAAGCTGCAAGCTTACCGGCACAGATACTTTAAAAGCTTCTGTGAAAATCTGATTAAACGATTAAGGCGGAAAGGAGTTTGTTTATGGAGGATTTATTATACTTTTCACTTAACCTTTTTTGTGTAATAATTCTTGGCACAATTTTTTCGAAATTATATAAAAGCGTAGACAAACGCCTTGGTCAGGTTATGCTTATGTGGTTTATTATTGCCTCGATAATCCTTTGTGTAAGTGATATTATTTGGGGCTTGGTCAATTTCAGCAATTCCTGGCAATCTATTCCGTATCTTGCGTATATTGTTAACTCTGTTTATCACATCTTTACGGGTGTTGTTTGTTATCTTTGGTTTTTGTTTTCAGAAAGTGAGCAAAAATCAATAATTGTAAGAAGCAGAATAGGTCTTGTTTTAAGTATGCTGCCGCTTATTGTGTTGGTAGGGCTTGTTGTATGCTCGTTTGATTATAACCTGGTTTTCTATATAGATAGTAGTGGTGAGTATCATCGTGGCAGATTTTATGTTGTGCTTATATTTATCTGCTATGCCTACATTATGTTCACCTCTGTGAAGGTTTTCTTCAAATCCCTTTCGGCAAAGCATTCTGCGGAAAAGCAGAAGTATCGCACCCTTGCAAGATTCTGCGTGGCCCCCGCATGTGCTGGTGTTTTGCAGGTGATGTTTGTGGGTTCGCCTTTACTCAGCACAGGTCTTGCTTTTGCCGCTTTGCAGGTTTATATGAACTCTATGGAACAGCTTATATCTGTAGACCCTATGACACAGCTCAATAACAGACGTCAGCTCGAAACACATCTTGATAACAGATTAAAGCAAAAAAGTGATAAAAAAGATTTATATGTCTTCATTATGGATCTTGATTATTTCAAGAAAATCAACGATACCTTCGGACACGATGTGGGTGATGATGCCATCATAACCGCTGCAGATGCCATACGCAATGTTGCAAGTGTATATAACTTCTTTGCAAGTCGGTACGGCGGAGATGAATTTGTTGTGGTTGCCGATGTTGATAAGGACTTTTTACCCGAAAACTTTGTGAATGAACTTAACGATGAATTGCAAAGGCTTACAACAACCCTGAATAAAGATTATAATCTTCATTTCAGCATAGGATATGCTAAGTATGATGAGTCTTTAAAAACAAGTACGGATATATTGAAAAAAGCCGATGAGGGTCTTTACAAAATCAAAAAATCAAGAAGTCATCTTGTGGATATTTTACAGTGAAAAAGTTGTTAATAATCACAAAAAAAGGTTGACGAAGATAAAATATAGGTTTAAAATTAATGCCGTATTTATACAACTTCAGGAGTGATACAAATGATAAAAGTTGGTCTTTATGGTTATGGCAATATTGCCAGAGGTGTTGAGTGTGCTGTTAAGCAGAATCCTGATATGGTGATTTCCTGCGTTTTTACCCGTCGCAACCCCGACAGTGTAACAACAATTTCGGGTGCACCTGTTTATAATACTGCTGATGTGCTTGAGCACAAGGATGATGTTGATGTGCTTGTTATGTGTGGCGGCAGTGCAACGGATTTACCTGAGCAGACACCCGAAATGGCAAAGTATTTTAACGTTGTTGATAGCTTCGATACACATAAACGTATTCCCGAGCATTTTGCAAACGTTGACGCTTCTGCTAAAGAAAGCGGTAAAATCGGCATTATTTCTGTTGGCTGGGATCCTGGTATGTTTTCCTTAAATCGTCTTTATGGTAACTGTATTCTTCCCGATGGTGCGGATTACACCTTCTGGGGTAAGGGTGTAAGTCAGGGTCACTCTGATGCAATAAGACGTGTTGAGGGCGTTGTTGATGCCCGTCAGTACACAATCCCCGTTGATTCTGCTCTTGAAGCGGTACGTAGCGGCTCACAGCCCCAGCTTACCACAAGACAGAAGCATACAAGAGAATGCTTTGTAGTTGCAGAGCCGGGTGCGGATCTTGAAAGAATCAGAAATGAAATCGTTACAATGAAAAACTACTTTGATGAGTACGACACAACTGTTAACTTCATTTCTCAGGAAGAACTTGATCGTGATCACAAGGGTATTCCTCACGGCGGATTTGTTATCCGTACAGGAAAAACAGGCAAGGACCTTGAGCATAACAACGTTATTGAATACAGTCTTAAGCTTGATTCTAACCCCGAATTCACATCTGCGGTAATTGTTGCCTACACAAGAGCAGCCTATCGCATGTATAAAGAAGGTATGACGGGCTGCAAAACAGTTTTTGATATTCCGCCGGCATATCTTTCTGCAAAAAGCGGAGATGAGTTAAGAGCCGCTCTTCTTTAATAATATTGTATATATAAAAATAATCCGTAGTGATGAGGACATCACTACGGAATTTTTTATGCTTCTTTTATTTCTCCTGCTTTTTTAAGACAGGTTTTTGATATTACAGGACCGACTAATTCATAAATCAATGTACCGCAAAGAATTACTGTTCGTATTTCCGTAGCGTATTCGGGAGCCGCTGAAGCGGCAGCAAGTGAAAGACCTATTGCAACACCTGCCTGCGGAATAAGAGCAGGACCGAGATATTTGCGGATGTTTTTGTCTGCCTTGCACATTGTTGCGCCTAAGGAAGCGCCGAAGATTTTTCCGATAACACGAACTACTATGTAAACAATACCCACAATACCTACAGACGGTAATACGGAAAGCTTAAGCTCTGCACCCGATGCTACAAAGAACAACATAAAAATAGGTGGTGTGATACTGTCTGTCAGCTTGATAATGTGTTTAAGGTCATCTGAGAAGTTTGCAATCATTGCACCCATTGCCATACAGAACAAAAGGGAAGAAAAGCCACACATCTGTGAAAGACCTATACCGATAAATATAAATGCGATTGTGGCACAAAGTCGGTTGCCGCTTTTTTTGAAAAACCTCATAGGTATAAGGAAAAGAAGACCTGTTATGGCACCTACAATCAATGCACCGCCTATTTCGATAGCAGGCTTCATAACTATTTCCGAAACAGAGGCGCCATTTCCTGAAATTGCACCTGCAATTGCTACGGCAACAGAGTACATAATAAGTGCGGTTGCATCGTCAATGGCAACAACGGAAAGCAAGGTTTCCGTAACGGGACCTTTTGCTCTGTATTGCTTTATAACCATAACGGTTGCGGCGGGTGCGGTTGCAGCGGCAATAGCACCCAGAACGAGAGAAAAGGTAATATCCCTTGTTACGAGCATCAAAGCACCGCAAACAAAAACAACGGCGAAGAGTGACTCTAAACAAGCGATTACAATAGGTGTAGCGCCAACACGCTTGAAGTATGAAACCTTGAACTCTGTACCTATTGAAAAAGCAATAAAACCAAGGGCTATATCTGAGATTATTGTGATATCTTCAATAAAGCTTTCGTTCAGAAGACCTAAAAGGCTGGGACCTAACAAAAGACCTGCAAGAAGATAACCTGTAACGTTGGGTAATTTGATGTGCTTCACAAGTCTGCCTAAAAACATACCTGCAATTATCATAATACCCAGATTTATAAAGGTATTTAACGATATATCTGTAAGCATCAGAGCGAAATTCCCTCCAGGTGGTCAATGGGTATTGTGAAAAGGATACCTGTATCGGGATTATTGATTCCACCTACAGCTTTGTTAAGTACGCGTGAAATAACCTTAACGTCCTCGTCCTTTGCAACCATTATTATTGTTTTATTTTCTCTGTGGCTCGGCTGCATAAGGCTTCTGAAGGATACTAAGAAGGAAAGGTCCTCCGCATCATGCTCATAAAGTTCCTGCACCATACCGCGGCTGTCAATTATGGTAGCACCCGAAAGATTATTGTTGCTGAATTCCTCAAGCAAATCATCGAGACATTCGGTTTTGTTAAGTATAATTGTTACAAGCTTCATAAAAGCCCTCCTATGAATTTGTTACTGCATTATTGTAGCACCAAATATTTTGTATTTCAATAAAAACAGGTAACAGAAATTGTTGCTCTAAAAAGTAAAATTATGTTTATTTTGTTTTAATAAATATTGAAAAGATTCGTTCTGAGTGGTATATTCAATGTATAAATACAAAATTCCTTGGAGGAGGTATTAGAGTGAAAAAGATTTTATCTGTTATATTAAGCGTTTCTGTATTGTTGTGCGCTTTACTCACAACAGTGGGTGCGGCATATTCTGTTGAGGGTGATTTAACCGATTATCCGATTATAATGATTCCCGGCTATAGTGGTACCGAGCTTGTTATGGTAAATGAAGACGGCACCGAAACACCGGTGTGGGGACTTAATATGGATTCTGTGTTAGACAGAGTTGTTAACCGCATTGTTGACCTCGGCAAAGGTCTTGTGCTTACGGTAAAGGGTAACCCGGAATATCTGGGTAAAACTGTTGGAGAGGAAATGGAAGCCGAGCTTGAATATTTAAAGATGAATCCTGACGGCACAAGTAAATATGATATCAGGATTGAAAACGAAATAACCGAGCACACAAATATGGCGTATATCCACGAAAACGGATTGTCTGAAAATTTCGTTTATGAGCCTAAGCTTGTTTATGAAATTGCCGAATACGTTGGTGAAGAAAACATTTTCTTCTTTACGGAGGATTGGCGTACAAGTGTGTTGGATTGTGCCGCTCGACTTGATAAATACATCCAGGATGTTAAAGAGCTTACGGGCAAAGATAAGGTTAATATTATTGCTATTTCTCATGGTGGTCAGGTAAGTGCAACCTATCTTTCGCTTTACGGCTACAAAAAGGATATTAATAAGGCTGTTCTTACTGTTCCTGCAATAGGCGGTGCAGTTCTTGCTTATGATATAATGAATCATAGCGTTAAGCTTGATGAGGAAACATTAATTTATTATATTGAACATGGCTTCGATAACGAGGGGCATTATGCTTGGCTTCTTGAAGCACAGCAGTTGGGTGTGCTTGATGATATAGTAAATGAGCTTTATCCTTATGTAGAGAATGTAATAGGTAACTTTACAAGTATATGGGATTTTATACCTATTGAATACTATGATGCTCTGCGAGATCAAAAGCTTGATCCGGTTAAAAACGCAGGTATTATCGAAAAAAGTGATTACGTTCATCACGAAATAATGGCAAATTACCGCGAGAATTTGCAAAAGTGTATTAACGAATACGGAATTGATATATCTATCATAGCAGGCTGCGGTACTCACGCGGTATCGGGTGTGTATGAAAACTCCGATGCAATTATTGCTACAGATGATTCTACAGGTTCTTTCTGCGCACCCTACGGTAAACGCTATGCCGATGGCTTTAAGGGTGCAGGTACATGTTGTTCTGACCCGTCACACGATCACGTTTCGCCCTCTATGGAGATTGATGCAACGAATGCATACCTTCCCGAAAACACATGGTTTGTTGAGGGTCTTTATCACGGTATGACCTTCCATGATGAATATTCAAGAAGTCTTGCATTAAAGCTTTTGCTTACGGATGAAATAAAAAATATATATTCCGATGTAGATTATCCACAGTTCCGTGCTTCTACAAATGTAAATAACGGAGTTTACGTAAGATTTGATAAAAGCCCCGAAGGTTATGTGAGCGAAGGTGATGATTATATCATCATTAAGAATATATCAAAGGTGTATCCCGTAAAAATTACATCTGTTGAGGTTATGGGTGCGGACCTTATCGTTCACTCTATGGGTCTTAAGGCAATCGACCCCGGTGAGCAGGTTAAAATTCAGGTTACAGGCAGACTTCCTAAGGTAAGCCATTCGCTTATGCAGGTGAATGTTACTTATAATATGGAGGGTAATACAACGGCACCCGTTGGCAAGAAGCTCGTTAACTTTAAGATTATGAACGGTGAAGCTCCTGCATTTGATGAAGCATCACCTTATGTTGATGCAGATTATGTTGTAGGATATAAGGAACTTATAGGGGAGGAAACCAACGAAGTTCTTACAGGTCTTGGTTTATCATACTTCGTAAGTGCTATAATCGAAATGATAATGTCCTTTCTTGATCAAATCGGTGTAGGCATGTTTATAAAATAAAAATAAAACCTTGACTTATTGAAAAAATAGTGTTATAATTCGTAATCGTCGTGGAATGTCCGCGGCGATTATTTCCTTGCTTCCAAAACATATATGGGAGCCGGAGTCCATAAGGAGGTGCAAACGATGTCAAACAGCTACGAAACAATCATCGTTTATTCTGTTGCTAAAGGCGAAGAGGCTGCAAAAGAGCTTTCTGAAAAGTTTAAAGCGATGATGGAAAAGAATGGTACAGTTGACAGCGTTGACGAGTGGGGTAAGCGTAGACTTGCATATCTCATCAACGATGAAGAAGACGGTTACTATGTTCTTTACAATCACACATGTGAACCTGGTTTCCCCGCAGAGCTTGAGCGTGTTCTCGGCATTACTGACGGTGTTCTTCGTTCAATGGTAATCAAGAAATAAGAGGTGTGAAAAGATGCTTAATTGCGCAGTTATAATGGGCAGACTTACAGCAGACCCCGAACTCAGACAGACTCCTAACGGAGTTTCAGTTACACGTTTTTCTGTTGCGGTTGACCGTGGCTATGTTAAAGCAGGCGAAGAAAGAAAAGCTGATTTCATCAACGTTGTTTGTTGGCGTCAGACTGCTGAATTTGTAACAAGATATTTTTCTAAAGGTTCAATGATTGCTGTTCAGGGCTCTATTCAAACCGGTTCTTATGAGAAAGACGGCGTTAAACGTTCTACTTTTGAAATCGTTGCAGACAATGTTAGCTTCTGCGGTTCAAAAAGTGAGTCAGGTACAAACTCTGCTCCCAGAACAAATGATGGCGCTGCAGTTTCTTTCTCCAACGGTAGTGTTGATGATTTTGCAGCAGTTGCTGATGATGATGACCTGCCGTTCTGATTTTAACAGGAGGTAATTAATTATGGCATACGATAAAGCTGATCGCCGTCCCAACAAAAAGGGTCGCAAGAAAGTTTGCGCTTTTTGTGTTGAGAAGGTAGAAAAGATTGATTATAAGGATGCTGCTAAGCTTCGTCGTTATACATCCGACAGAGCAAAGATTCTCCCTCGTCGTGTAACAGGTACATGTGCATACCACCAGAGAGAGCTTACAACAGCAATCAAGAGAGCAAGAATGATCGCTCTTCTTCCTTACACAGCTGACTAATATTAGCAATTCAGAGTGTCGATTTATCGGCACTCTTTTTTGTTGTTGATAAATATTGTGGTGTGTGATATTATGGTGAAAAGGGGTGGATGCTTAAGTGGTAGTATTGATTGATTATGAAAATGTAGGCAGTGGCGGATTAAAGGGTGTAGAAAATCTTTCCTCAAAAGACAAAATGGTTATTTTTTATAAGGATAATTCTACCATTACAATGGCTGCCCACAAAAAGCTTGAAAGCACAAAATCAGAAAAAGAATATATATGCGTAAAGAAAAGCACTAAAAATGCATTGGATTTTCAGCTTGTAGCATATATAGGAATAATGTGTGCAAAAGAGCCTGAAAATGATTATGCTATAATCAGCAATGATGGCGGATATGATGCGGCAATAGATTTTTTGAAGGATTACAAGATTGCCAGATATTCTACCATCGCTTACAGTAAGCAGGGCGCTAAAAACGTTACTGTGAACGAGATTATGAAGCTCGCGCCCGATTATAGTGCAAAGGCAACTGAAATTGCAAACGTTATTGATTCATATAAAACAAAATCGGCTATCAATAACAATCTTATGAAGTTTTTGAAATCCGACGAGGTTGGTAAGCTTTTGAAGCTTATTAAGCCATTGCTTGTAGGTAAAAACTAAAAATCAAAAGAAGCTCTTACAGGTATCAGTCCTGCAAGAGCTTCTTTTTTATATTGTTCCGTCATAAAATGCATTTTTAAACCATACATCCTCAACCTCAAAGGATTTACCGTTAAGGTAATTGAGTATTCCCGCATCACTTTCAAAGTCAAATGCTAATTTGTATGAGTAAAGAAACTGTTTTTTGTATCCGCCAAATTGCTTGTTCTGGGCATTTGTGCCATATTTTCCGTCACCTAAAAGGGGATTTCCGAGGTGAGAAAAGGAGGCTCTGATCTGATGCGTTCTGCCTGTAAGCAACTCTACTTCAACAAGTGAAAGGCCGCCTTTGTAATCCAACACATTATATTTAGTAGCTATGCTTTTGGTTTTATCATTTGATTTTTCACTGATATAAACCTTGTTCTGCTTTTCGTTTTTTTCAAGATAGCCTTTAATAATACCCTCGTTATTTTTTAGTTTGCCGATAGCAACACAGAGATAAAATTTGTGTATCTCTCTGTTTTTCAGCTTTTCGTTAAGAATACGCAGACTTTCTGCATTTTTTGCCGCAATTATTATACCGCAGGTATTTCGATCTATGCGGTTGACAAGTGCAGGGGCAAAGGACATTTCGTTTTCAGGGTCAAACTCGCCTTTTTCGTAGAGGTAACGTTTGATTCGGGTTATAGCCGTATCCGTATAATTGCCCTCGTCAGGGTGGGAGAGTATGCCTGCAGGCTTGTCTATAAGCAGAATATTTGCATCCTCATATACAATTCTGATGCTTTTACCCGCGTTAAGAAAATCGTATTTTGGTTTTACCGGTTCAAGGAATTCATCGTTTATGTAAAGAGTGACAACATCATTTTCGCAAAGTCTGTATGATATTTCACTACGCTTGCCGTTTACCTTGATTCGTTTACTGCGTATGTATTTATACATGAGTGATTGGGGCAATAAGGGGAAGGACTTTGTAATATATTTATCCAGACGTTGACCCGAATCATTTTTGTTTATGGTGTATTCCTTCATTTTGCCCTAAGCTCCTCGGCTATTTTTTCAAGCTTTTTGAATCTTCTGCTTACAGCGGAGCGTGAAAGTTCGGGATTCATAAGCTTGCCTAACTCATCAAGGGATAGATCGGGGTTTTCAAGACGGAGCTTGCAAAGTGATGATAAATCCTCAGTCATATCATCGAGCTTGATTGTTTTAAGAACCTCTTCAATAAGTGCGGTTTGCTTAAGACCGGCCTCGATAGATCTGCTCATATTGGCAGATTCGAAATTGGAACGTCGGTTTATCTGATTCTTGATATTTTTTATGGCACGTGTCTGCATAACTTTTAAAAATGCATTGTTAGCACCCATAGTACCGATGAAATCTTCAACGGATTCCGCATCCTTGCTGTAGATGACGTAGCTGTTGTTTCGTATGATTTTTTTTGCCTTAAGCCCTATGTCATCTATTATCTGCATAAGGTCATTGCAAAGCTTTGCCTTCTGTACACTGAACTCAATGTGATAATCCTTCTCAGGGTCGGTTACACTACCGCAAACAAGAAATGCACCACGGAGCAAAGCACGTGAACAACAGTCGTTGTTTGTCTGTTCAAGATTTGATAAGTTTATGCGCAAGGAAAGCTCCTTGCCTGTGTACCCGAAAAAATCGAGTATTTGTGCACGCTCATCCTTTGTAGGTATAGTCACCTTGTAGTTGCCTGCCTTTGATTCGGTAACAAGAGGAGTTATACCGGTAAGGTCACGTATGCTTGAACTGTAGCGCTCTGCAACGCTTTTGGATTCAGTCATAAGTGAAATTTCAGAAAGACCGAAGGATCTGCTGTAAAGGAGCATGCCGAAAGCCTCCGCCTTGTGACAACAGGCGGAGGATATTGTTGATGATAATTCGTTTTTTACTTCTGCTGAAAAAGACATATTTTACCTCAGGATTATAACTTCTGGTTCAAGGGTTACGCCGGTCTGGGCT
This sequence comes from Acutalibacteraceae bacterium, assembly GCA_045647125.1. Lineage (GTDB taxonomy): Bacteria > Bacillota > Clostridia > Oscillospirales > Acutalibacteraceae > DTU089. The sequence goes on from JAZRLZ010000042.1 coordinate 41,116, forward strand.
TTGACGGTATCACGTACAAGATTTATTAAATCTGTAATATCCTTTGAGGTTGCACCGCCTTTGTTTATTACAAATCCTGCGTGTTTTTCACTTACCTGTGCACCGCCTACGGATTTGCCTTTAAGATTGCATTCCTGAATAAGTGCACCGGCATAATATCCCTCGGGACGCTTGAAGGTGCTGCCTGCACTGGGGTATTCAAGGGGCTGCTTATCTTTTCTTCTGCCAAGGAAATCATTCATTCTTGCTTTGATATCATCCTTGTCATCTTTTTTAAGCTTTACCTTGCCGCCCAGAATGATGCATCCGTTGGATTTGTATACAGAATGCCTGTATGAAAGGTCGGCATCAGAAGCGTCAATGGTTTCGATTTCCATATTCTGTGTAAGATGTGTAACCTCAGTTAAAATGTCCTTGATCTCACCACCGTATGCACCTGCGTTCATAAATATTGCACCACCGCAAGTGCCGGGTATACCGAATGCGAATTCGAGACCGCTGAGAGAATTGTCGAGAGCAAAACGGCATAAGGAAACAAGGTTTGCACCTGCAGAGAATACGATTGTGTCTTCGCCCTCGAGGTGATATTCTGCCATTTTATCACCGATAATAATAACAGCCTTGTCAATGCCGTCGTCTTCAACTAATACGTTTGTACCATTGCCTAAAACAATAAAGGGTATTGATAATTCATTTGCTTTATTAATAATATCCGTAAGCTGTGAAGCACTGTGGGGTGAAAGCCTTAAACCACAGGGTCCACCTGTTTTAAATGAGGTGTGGAGTGACATAGCCTCATTGAGTGCACAGTCACAACCGATGCTTACAGCATAATTATATAATTCCTGATAATTGTATGTGGTGTTCATAATACCTCTTATTAGTCAAGTAATGCTGCACCGATGATACCTGCATCGTTGCCTAAAACTGCAGGAACAATATCTGCCTGCTTATCTGCATATACACTGTAACGCTCCGCTCTAACCAAATCACGGATAGGCTGAAGAATTTTTTCACCCTGACCGCTGATGCCGCCGCCGACACATACAACGTCGGGCTGAAGAGCATTAACGATATTTGCTATACCGATTGATACGTAGTAAAGATATTTGTCTACAACTGCTTTTGCGACAGCATCGCCCATATCGTAGGCTTCAAAAATGCTTCTGCCGTCAACAGCATTAAGGTCGCCGTCACAGGTCTGCCATAAAAGACTGCCCTTGTTACCCTGCATAGCCTCAACTGCCTGAGAAACAAGTGCGGTAGCTGAAGCGTATTTTTCCCAACAACCCTTTCTTCCGCAGTTGCAAGGAATACCGTCAACGTTTATAACTGTGTGACCGATTTCACCACCGCAGAAGTTGCTGCCGCGATAAATCTTGCCGTCAAGAACAATACCACTGCCGACACCTGTGCCGAGAGTAACTGCAATAAATGATTTTACACCATTACCGCAGCCTGCAACAGCTTCTCCTAAAGCGGCTGCATTAGCGTCATTTTCAAGGTGAACGGGCTTTTTGAGCAATTCTTCAAGCATCTGTTTTGCAGGAACGTTTCTGAACTGAAGGTTGTTTGAGAATTCAATAGCACCTGTATCCTGGTTAACAGAACCGGGAGTGCCTATACCTATTGATTTAACATCGGAATAATTGATACCTGCATTAGCAACTGCCATATCAACAGCTTCCTTTATTGAATCAAAAATAGCTTCTGCGGGACGAGGAGCACGTGTTTTTACCTTGCCTCTTCCTATGATTTTGTTGTTTTCGTCAATAACACCTGTAGCGATATTTGTACCGCCAAGGTCTACACCTATTCTATACATAAATATTACTCCTTTTATTTTTTTAGTGCCAGGCATCGTGCTGAGGTGCTTCTGTATCAGGCTCTTCCATACCAAGCTGAATCATAAGCTCCTTTGCGGCATTGTAGCCAAGCTTTTTCTGTCGGTTATTCATTGCTGCAATCTCAATGATAATAGCAAGGTTTCTGCCGGGTTTTACGGGAACGGTTGTTGTGGGAATATTGATTCCGAGAATTGACATGTATTCATCTTCAAGACCCAGACGGTCATAAGCCTTTTCACTATCCCAATGCTCAAGCTGAATTACCATGTCGATTTTTTCGGTAAGCTTAACCGAACCTATACCGAAGATGTTACGTGCATTTACGATACCGATACCGCGCAACTCTATAAAGTGACGTATGTTGTCGGGTGCGGTACCCACAAGAGTTTTCGATGAAACCTTGCGGATTTCTACAGCATCATCAGCAATAAGACGATGACCACGCTTGATTAGTTCAACTGCAGCTTCGCTTTTACCTACACCGCTGTCGCCTAAAATGAGGATACCTTCACCATATACCTCAACCATAACACCGTGACGGGTAATTCTTTCAGCAAGCTCTGTGCTCAGGTAAGCTATAAGCGTCGACATAATACCGGAGGTAGGTTCCGCTGTACGCAAAAGAGGTACCTGGTATTTTTCGGCAAGCTCTACCATAACTGCGGGAGCTTCGATGTTGCGGGTGAGGATAACAACCGGTGGCTGAAGGCTGAAAAAAAGCTCAAGCCGTTCTCTTTGAGTTGCCTCATCTAATTCCTGGAGGTAGCTTGTTTCTGCCAGGCCGACGAACTCCACGCGTTCACGATCGAAGAATTTTTCGTACCCTGCAAACATAAGACCGGGTCGGTTAACGTCTTGTGAGCGAATGACAAGCTCCTCTTCAGGTTTGTCAGGTAAATATATTACTTCAAGGGAATTGGATTTAATAACCTTACTGAGTTGTACCGAATATTTTCCGCCCAAAAAAATTCCTCCCTATATAATATAATAGTATAACGTCATTATTATAAAACAAAACCCCGGATATGCCAATACCTTTTTTCGTTTTTTGTTAATATTTTTTTGTAAAATGAAGTTTATTTGTGTGCTTCGTAAAAAAATATGCAAAAAGTAAAAAATCTATTGACAACCGTATTGGCACGTGATATAATCACGATACCTCTCGTGGAGGGTTCTTTTTTTGTGCCCGGATTTTCTCACAATCAGGGTCCGAGGGAAGTTCACTCTTCGGCAAGGGTAAGGATACGCCTTATTCACCGTGGAGAGGGAGGCTAATCAAAAATTGGAGGTGCCGTTAGTGAGAGTAAAAATTACACTTTCCTGCACAGAATGTAAGCAGCGCAATTACAACACTATGAAGGAAAAGAAAAACAACCCTGACAGGTTGGAGATGAAGAAGTACTGCAGATTCTGCAAGAAACACACTCTCCACAAGGAAACAAAATAAGGAGGTATAACAATGGCTGACGAAAACAAAAAATCAGTTGCCAAAGCAGATACCTCAGAGGCTGCTAAGTCTAAAAAAGACAAGAAGCCCTCAAAGTTTTCACCCAAGAACATCGGAAAAGGTATTGCGCATTTCTTTAAAGACCTTAGAGGTGAAACAAAGAAGATCATTTGGCCCGGTCGTCAGATGGTTATTAAAAGCACAGGTATTGTACTTGCAGTTATTCTTGTAATCGGTGCAGGTATCTGGCTTCTTGACTTCGCACTTTCAGGTGCAGTTACAGCTTTCAACAAAGCTGCTGATAACTTTGAAGTTACAGAAGTAGCTGAAGAAACAACTGAGGCAGACGATTCCGCTGAAATCGGCTCTGAAACCGAAAAGGCTGAGGAATCAAAATCCGCCGAGTAATCTGATTTAATATCATCAGCATTTCGGAGGTGTAATATGTCTGTTGAAGCAAGATGGTATATCATCCACACTTATTCCGGTTATGAGAATAAGGTAGCGGAGAATATCGGAAAGTTTGTTGAAAACCGCAAAATGCACGATAAGATACTTGGTGTATGTATTCCTGTTGAAAAGGTTGTTGAGGTCAGAGATGACAAAACAGTCGAAGTAGAGAGAAAAATATTCCCAAGCTATGTTGTTGTTAAGCTTGCAGTTGAATACAGCGATAAAGAGGGCGAAGAAAACGTTCTCAAAGTTCCTGATGAAACATGGCATGCAATACGTTACACAAGTGGTGTTACAGGCTTCGTAGGTCCTGACGGAAGACCCGTTCCCCTTACTGAGGAAGAGGTTCGCAAGTTAGGTCTTGAGAGTGATACTTCAGACGGTGAAGGTGCTAATGCAACTGTTACCGAGGTTTCATATGAAGTTGGTGACCTTGTTACAATTACCGAAGGCCTTATGGAAGGCAACTCCGGTGTTGTTGAAACAATTGATACAGATAACGGTGTTGTTCGTGTTATAGTTTCATTTATGGGTAAAGAAGCACCTGTTGAGCTTCCGCTCAATCAGGTAAAAAAAGCGATTGACTAATCGCAGTTAATTTGGTAATCAGCAGTAAATCTGCTGTTATATGCGACACAGAGTGTCGCGTGTGGGAGGAGTAAGACGAGCTTCTTATTCCGCCATACCACGAATTTTGGAGGTGCAAAACATGGCTCAAAAGGTTGTAGGTTTTATTAAACTACAGATTCCCGCTGGTAAAGCAACCCCGGCACCACCTGTTGGTCCTGCTTTAGGTCAGCACGGTGTAAACATCATGGCATTTACAAAGGAATTTAATGAACGCACAAAGAATGATATGGGTCTCATTATTCCTGTTGTTATCACAGTATATGCCGATCGTTCTTTCACATTCATCACTAAGACCCCCCCTGCAGCAGTTCTCATTAAGAAGGCTTGCGGTATCGAGAGCGGTTCTGGTGTTCCGAATAAGACAAAGGTTGCAACAATTACCGGTGAGCAAGTAAGAAAAATCGCAGAACAGAAAATGCCTGATCTTAACGCTGCTTCAATTGAAGCTGCTATCTCAATGGTAGCAGGTACAGCACGTAGCATGGGCGTTACTGTTGTAGATTAATGCTCCCGGGTGGGAGGTAAATCCGCTTTAACCACTCTATTGGGAGGAAATAATTTATGAAACATGGTAAAAAGTATGTTGAGAGTGCAAAACTTGTAGACAAAACAAAGCTCTACGAAGTTAAAGAATCTCTCGAACTTGCAGCAAAAACTGCAAGTGCTAAATTTGATGAAACTGTTGAAATGCATATCCGTCTTGGTGTTGACTCACGTCACGCTGACCAGCAGGTTAGAGGCGCTGTTGTTCTTCCTAACGGCACAGGTAAAAAAGTTCGTGTTGCTGTTTTTGCAAAGGGCGATGCTGCTAAGGCTGCAGAAGCTGCAGGTGCTGACATCGTAGGCGATATGGACCTCGTTGAAAAAATCAACGGTGGTTTCATGGATTTTGACGTATGTATCGCAACACCCGATATGATGGGTCTTGTTGGTCGTTTAGGTAAGGTTCTTGGTCCGAGAGGTCTTATGCCTTCACCCAAGGCAGGTACTGTTACTCCTGACGCTGCAAAGGCTGTTGAAGAAGCTAAAGCAGGTAAGATTGAGTATCGTCTTGATAAAACAAACATCATCCACTGCCCAATCGGTAAAGCATCTTTCGGTGCTGATAAGCTTACTGAAAATGCAATGGCTCTCCTTGATGCAGTTATCAAGGCAAAGCCCGCAGCAACAAAGGGTACTTATATCCGTTCTTGTGTTGTTGCAACAACAATGGGCCCCGGCATCCGTGTAAACGCTGCTAAGCTCACAGGTTCTTCAAGCGAAGAATAATTAAATTAAAAAGTTCTTGACATACCGTTAAGTGTGTGTTAAACTACTTGTGCTGTTCTAAAGACAGCAGGTGCAAATTTTGTTTAATGGTCTATGACCGCCTGCCGAGGAATGTGCTGTTTACTTGATTTATTATTAGGTATTCTATGCCCTCTCCTCGTATTGCGCGGTGAGGGCATTTAAATTTGGCAAAATAATTTAACGGAGGTGAATTTATTTGCCAAGCGTAAAGATTTTAGAAGCAAAAAAGGCTGAGGTTGCAGCTATTGCTGAAAGACTTCAGAATTCATGTGCAGGTGTTCTTGTTGATTACAAGGGTATTAACGTTGCTGACGATACCGCTCTTCGTAAAGAGCTTCGTGAAGCAGGTGTTGAATACACAGTTTCCAAAAACACTATGATCGAGCTTGCTATTAAGGGTACTGACCTCGAGGGTCTCGGTGATTGCCTCGCAGGTACTACAGCACTTGCTACATCTACTGATGATTATGTTGCTGCTGCAAGAATCCTTTGCAAATTCGCATCAACTCATGATAATTTCAAGGTTAAGAGCGGTTTCCTCGATAACGAAGTTATCAGCATCGAGAAAATTGACAGTCTTGCAAAGCTTCCTTCAAGAGACGTATTGCTTGCTACTGTTTGCAGCGTATTCAATGCTCCTATTGCAGCATTCGCACGTGCAGTTCAGGCTATCGTTGATAAGGATGGCGAAACAGCAGAGGCAGCTGCTGAATAATTTCTGCTTAACTAATTAAAATTAAAAAAATTAAGCCTTATAAAGGCAATTAAATGGAGGAAAATAAAATGGCATCTGAAAAGATTACTGCTATTGTTGAAGAATTAAAAACACTTACAGTTCTTGAGCTCTCAGAGCTTGTTAAGGCTGTAGAAGATGAATTTGGTGTATCTGCTGCTGCAGCTGTTGCTGTTGCTGCTCCTGTTGATGGCGGCGCTGCTGCTGCTGAAGAGAAAACAGAGTTCGACGTTGTACTTACAGAAGTTGGTGCAAACAAGATCGCTGTTATCAAGGCAGTTCGTGAAATCACAGGTCTTGGCCTTGCTGAAGCAAAAGCTAAGGTTGATGGCGCTCCTGCAACTCTCAAGGAAGCTGCATCTAAGGATGACGCTGAAGCTGCAAAAGCTAAGCTTGAAGAAGCTGGCGCAAAAGTTGAACTTAAGTAATTTAAGATTAACGATTACATCAGAGCCGTTGCATTGCAACGGCTCTTTAATTTTTTTATATGATTATAATTAAAGGGTTTTTTGCAGATTTCTTGACTTGTAGTATAAAATAAACTAAAATTACTTTTGGTGAGTGTTTTGAGAAAGAAGTTTATATCTTTTATATTATTGATTTGTATTATGCTTGGTGGTTGTGGTAAGGCGGAGATTGAAAGCGTCGATGCTGCGGTTACCGAGCCTACAACTGCATATTTTCAAAAAGAGGTTTATTCCCAATATGCTACTGCGGACTATCTTGATTTTGATAATTCATCGTGGCCTAGGGAATATAAGCCTGAATTTGTTATGATTCACTTTACAAGTGCAGTAATGCTTGATTCGGAAGATCCCTATAATCCTGCGCTTAACAGAAAGATTTTTGAGGATTATGAAATCGGTATTAACTACATAATCGACCGTGAGGGAAATGTTATATGTTATCTTCCTGAAAATCGTGCTGCATGGCATGCCGGTGAGGGTAAGTTCAACAATGAAAAAAGATTAAAAAACAGAATGAATATGTATTCCATTGGTATTGAACTTTTGGCTATAGGCTCTGAAAGTGATATGTCACAGTATATGTCATCCTCTGCATATCATTCACTTAATCCCGAATTTTACGGCTATACTCAGCCACAGTATGAGTCATTGAAGCTTCTGCTTGATGATATATGCGAAAGGCACGACATACCTATGGATAGGCAACATATCATTGGTCACGAGGAATACAGCCCGGAAAAAACTGATCCCGGTGAGTTGTTTGATTGGAATATTATAATAGAAGGTAACAAAGTTGGATAATAAAATTACAATTGAACCAATTGCATATATAAAAAACGGATATAAAGAGAAATTTGGTGTACCACGTCAGAGCGGACTTGCAGAAGACGTTAAATCAGAAATTGTTTTTTGCACTCCGTATAATGATGAGGTTGCATTCCGTGGTATAGAGGAATATTCACACCTTTGGCTTGTGTGGGGTTTTTCCGAAAATACAGGTGAGTGGTCGCCTACGGTGAGACCGCCCCGACTCGGCGGCAATACACGTGTTGGTGTTTTTGCTACAAGGTCACCCTTCAGACCTAATTCCCTTGGTCTTTCTTGTGTTAAATTAGAGGAAATTAAGAAAACTTCTGAAGGAATCACCCTTGTGGTATCAGGTGCAGATCTGAAAAATGATACTCCCATATATGATGTTAAACCATACCTGCCTTATGTAGATTGCATTGAAGGTGCAAGCGGCAGTTTTTCGGATAAGCACAAGAATGATAGCGTTGATGTAAAGGTTTTACCGGATGCTTCAGGCGGTTTGGATTCGGAATTCATTGAAGAGATTAAGAGTATTTTAAGGCTTGACCCACGTCCCGGGTACAGTAATGATACGGAAAAGATTTACGGTTTCTCATATAAGGAATATAATATCAAATTCAGATTCGATGGTAGTTCAATTGTTGTTGTTAGTATAGAGGAGGCTTAAGGTTGATTTACATAAAACCTTGGTTTTTTGATAAATTTAAGTGTATAGCAGATAAATGTACGGATAATTGTTGCATCGGTTGGGAAATTGATGTTGATGATGAGGCTTTTAGGAAGTATAGTGAAATGCCAGGCTCCTTTGGTGATGAATTACGCAATAAAATAACAATTTCACCCGATGGTAGCCGTTGCTTCAGTCTTGCCGAAAACGATCGTTGCCCTTTTTTGAATGACAAAAACCTTTGTAGGATAATTATTAACTGCGGTGAAAATGCCTTGTGTGAAATATGTGAAAATCATCCAAGATTTTATCAGTGGTTTCCCGGTGTGACAGAATGCGGTTTGGGTCTTTCCTGCGAAGAGGTTTGCCGTATTTTGTTAAGTGATGATAAACCTCTTGAACTTGTCGAAGAAAATGACGGGGAAAAACTTGAACTTTATGACAAAAAGGATATTTATGAATCAGATTTCTATGTTTTTGTTGCAGGGTTAAGAGAAGATTTTTATAAAATACTGGCAAATGAAGAGCTTAAGCTTGAAGAAAAGCTTGTAAAAATACTGACGAAAACAGAGGGATTTTGCGGTGAAAAAATAAAAATCAGGAATTATAATAATCTTGTTTCTGAGTATAAAAAAACAGAGCCCATTGACGAGCAATGGACCGAATTTATTGACAGTGTGGAAGAAAAACTTGATGTAATACTGAGTGTTGAAGCTGAATTTTCTGATGAAACCGACTTTGATATGATGTATTCCAAGATTCTGGCGTATATTATGTATCGTCACCTTTCCGCAGGTGTTTTTGATAAAAGCATATTGCAACGTGTTGCTTTCTGTGTGGAAAGTTTGCGATTTATAAGGCTTTGTGATATTAATTCTTTTTGTGAAAAAGGAAATGTATCAAGGGATGATTGCCTGGTTAATCTTAAAAATTGGTCGAAACAGATTGAATATAGTGAAGAAAACACAGATCTTTTGATTTACGGAGATGATTTTTAATGGCAAAGCAGGAAAAAACCAACGTTATGCGTTTGCTTGACCAAAAGAAAATAGAATACGTGATGCACGATTATGCTCAAAGTGGAGCAATAGCAGGTGAAGAAGTTGCACGGGTGCTTAACGAAAATCCCGAGCAGGTTTTTAAAACACTTGTAACTATTGGTAAATCAAAGCAATATTATGTCTTTCTTGTGCCGGTATGTAAAGAACTTAATCTTAAAAAAGCTGCAAGTGCAGTCGGTGAGAAAAGCATAGAAATGATAAAATCAAAAGATTTGCTGGGTCTTACGGGATATGTTCATGGTGGTTGCTCACCAATCGGTATGAAGAAGAGTTTCCCCACAACTATTGATGCTTCTGCAGAAGGATTCGAAAAAATTTTCTTCAGTGCAGGTCGCATAGGTTCCCAGGTTGAAATAGCAGTAAGTGATATAGAAAAAATTATCAGATATAAATTTTTTGAAATATGTGACTAAAAAGAGCGTAAACATTCGGTTTACGCTCTTTTTTACAGTATGTTTTCGATTTCTTTTAATTTTTACAGTATGTTTTCGATTTCTTTTAAATGATTTACAGTATATGTAGGTTTTGTATTTCCGCTTAGTTCATCATTATTTTTGTTAAACCATATTGTATCAATGTCGTAGGCATTGCCGCCCTTGATATCTGCAGAAAGGCTGTCGCCGATGAGAATGATATCCTCTTTTGGCGGTCGACCGATTTTTTCATAACAGTAGTCGAAAAATCGTGTGTCGGGCTTTTGTATCCCGATATCCTCGGATAAGAATAAATCTTTGAAATATTTATCGTATTTGCCTATTTTTACTCTGCTTTCCTGTACGTAACGGAAGCCGTTGGAAACGATGTAAATATCATATTTCTCATAAAGGTAATCAAGCAATTCATATGCGTATTCTACCGGATATGCACCTTGTGCAACACCATTTTCAAATTGTTCTTCAATAATAGTGCCGTCATATTCAATGCCTAATTTACCGAGTATGATGTTCCAGCGGTTGGCTCTTAAAAACGGTTTGTCGATTTCACCAAGCTCAAGCCGTTTCCAGATTTTCACGTTTTCGGTGATGAATGTATCAAAAACCTTTTCTGTGTATTCGAAACCTAAATTCTCAAATATGTTTATTATAGAATGCCTTGCACACTCATTGAAATCAATTATTGTGTTATCAAGGTCTAACAGCACGATTTTCTTTTTAATCATTTATTTACCTTTCAAAAAAACTGCCGAATAAGTTAGCTTATTTCGGCAGTCATTCGTTTTATTATAATTCTAAAAGCTTGTCAGCAATATTGTCTAACCAATCACCCTCGAAAAGCTCAACTGCACCTGCATCAACTGCAGCGGCAAGCTTGTGGTTAATGGGGATTTGTGAGAAAGTGTCAACTTTGTACTGCTTTGCAATTTCTTCAATGTGGCTTTCACCGAAAACAGAGTGCTTTTTGCCACAGTCGGGGCAAAGGAAGTACGCCATATTCTCTGCAAGAGCAACGATGGGAATGTTCATAAGATCTGCCATTTTTGCTGCCTTTTCAACGATCATACCAACAAGCTCCTGAGGTGAAGCAACAATAACTATGCCGTCAAGAGGAAGACTCTGGAATACTGTGAGTGGTACGTCACCTGTTCCGGGAGGCATATCAACAAACATAAAGTCAACGTCATTCCAGATAACATCTGTCCAGAACTGTTTAACCGCACCTGCGATAACAGGACCGCGCCATACAACGGGATCAGTATCGTTTTCTAAAAGAAGGTTAACTGACATAACCTCGATGCCGGTTTTGGTTTTGCAGGGAATAATACCGTTTTCTGTTCCAAGTGCTTTCTCCTTAATGCCAAAGGCCTTAGGGATTGAGGGACCTGTAATATCTGCATCAAGAATAGCAGATTTGAATCCGCGACGTTGCATTGTAACTGCAAGAAGGGAAGTAACAAGTGATTTGCCAACGCCACCCTTACCGCTGACAACACCAATAACCTTTTTGATGGTTGAAAGCTCGTGTGGTTTTTCGATTAAGCTTTCGGGTTCTTGTCTGGAAGCACAGTTTTGCGAACAAGTGCTGCAATTATGTGTGCATTCGCTCATATATATCATCTCCTAAAAATAACAGTACTATAATAACACAAGTTACTGTAAATATCAATAATTAACATATATATAAAATTTAGTTTGCTATTGACTTTTTGCTATAATTTTTATATAATGCTATGTGCTACTGTTTAAATAGCGGTTTATGGCATTTTTTAAATTTGTAAAATACAGGCTTTATTATACCACTTCTCACACTACGAATAAAATAGCCTGAATAATAGATAGGAGAATAAAAAATGAAAAGAACTTATCAGCCCAAGAAAAGACACAGAAAGATGGAACATGGCTTCCGCAAAAGAATGGCAGACAGAAACGGCCGCAAGGTACTTGCTCGTCGTCGTAAAAAAGGCAGAAAGCAGCTCACATACTAAGGTCTAATAGACCGATCGGGTAATCTCCCGGTAGGAGAATAATGTGTCAGACTTCATTGCAATTAAAAGCAATCCCGACTTCCGTCGGTTATATAATAGGGGCAAAGCTATAACTGATCCTGCGCTGGTTATTTATTATTCCAAGAACCGCGCGGGAATTTGCCGTATTGGTATAACTACAAGTAAAAAGATCGGTAATGCAGTTGAGCGTAACCGTTCACGTAGATTATTGAAGGAGGCCTTCAGGAGCATTTGTCCTGAGGTTTTACCCCAATATGATATTGTGCTTGTTGCCCGTTCAAAGACGAAGTATATCAAATCTACCCGACTTGCGGAAATTATGCGTGAGCATATGCGTAAAGAGGGTATGCTGTGTACAGACGGTGAAAATGTATGAAAAAATCAATTATGAAATTCATAAGATTTTATCAACGACGTATATCACCGCTTTTTCCCGCAAGGTGCAGATATTATCCCACTTGCTCGGAGTATGCCCTGCAATGCCTCGAGGTACACGGATTAATAAAGGGTTCGTTTTTGGCTTTTAAGCGTCTGATGCGATGCAATGTGTTTTTCCCCGGTGGTGTAGACCCCGTTCCCGAAAAGAAGGTTAAAAAATAAAAATATCCTTCTTGTAATAAAGGAAAGGAAATTTTTTTCAATGAGAGAAATCCTTGCAGTACCTTTCGGATGGGTGCTTAGCTTTTTCTACGGAATGACAGAAAACTATCTGCTTTCCATTATCATTTTGACAATTATTGTTCGTATTGCACTTTTACCTGCTGCAATCAAGCAACAAAAAAACAGCGCAAAACAAGTGCGCCTTAATGCAAAAGTAAACAAAATTAAACAGAAGTATGCAGGTAATCAGCAGAAAATTCAGGAAGAAACTCAGGCTCTCTATCAGCGTGAGGGTTTTGGTGCGGCCAATATGGGTTGCTCAAACCTTATCATACAGATGGCAGTTATGATCGGTCTTTACGGTGTTATTTATACACCTATTACAAGCGTGCTTAAGTTTTCAAAATCTGTTGTAGGTGAATTAACAGGAGCTTTCAGCAAGATCATTGAGGCTGCAGGCAAATCCGCCGGTAAGGAAGAGCTTATTATACTTAATGCTTTCGATTCCAACAGAGATTTGCTTTCAGGTATTCTTAATGAAACACAGATTGCTGAGCTTGAAGCACTTAAGCAGAACTTCATGATTTTCGGTCTGGACCTTACAGAGCAGCCGCAGACAAGTCAGCCCAGCTTATTGTGGATAATTCCCATTCTTTCATTCCTTACAGCTATGGCATCATCAGTATTTATGTATATGCGTCAGCGTAAGCAGAATCCCGAAATGGCAAAGAATCCTTCAATGGGTTGCATGACATTTATGTCACCTGTAATGTCACTGATGTTTACATTTATGTTCCCTGCAGGTGTAGGTGTTTATTGGATTATTTCAAATATTCTTTCTTTCATCCAGCAGGTAGTTCTTACTGCGCTTTACAGTCCTAAAAAAGTTATTGCACAACAGATGGTTGATGAAACTGTTGTAAGACGTTCTAAAGAGAACAATACTAAACGCAGAGTTGAAATAGAAAAGAAATAAGGTGAATTTATGATTAAAGAGGCAATTGGCGTTGCATCTACTATAGAAGAAGCCAGAAAAATGGCTATAGATAATTTACATGCACCTATTGATGCAGATGTTAAGGTGGAAATTGTTACTTTCCCCAAAAAGAAGGTTTTAGGTCTTTTCGGCGGAGCTGATGCTCAGGTAAAGGCATCTTATGATGACGGCGTATCCGAAAAAGCAGAGCAGCCTAAGAAAGAGAAAAAACAGCCTAAAAAGGATGCTCCCAAGAAGGTTGAGAAGCAGCCTAAGAAGGAAGCTAAAAAAGAAACCAAAAAAGAACCTGCTAAAAAAGCAGAGCCTAAGGTTGACCTTTCAACTGTTGAAGCAAAGGAAACTCCTGCAACAGCATACCTTAAATCAATTCTTGAGGGTATGGGCTTTACAGGTGTTGGCGTAACAGCTAAGGAAACTGATGAAGATATCTATTTTGAAATCACCTGCGAGGAGGATTATGGTAACATAATCGGCAGACGTGGTGAAACACTTGATGCTTTACAGTATCTTACAAGACTTTTTGTTAACCGCTCAGATAACAATAACAAACGTGTTGCTCTTAACGTTGGTGATTACAGAAGCCGTCGTGAGGAAACACTCAAGGGCGTTGCAAAGCGTCAGGCACAGCGTGTTCTTAAATACGGCAGAAGCACAGCTCTTGAACCCATGAATCCATATGAGCGTAGAATTATTCACACAGCAATTCAGGAAATTGAAGGTGTTACTTCTCATTCTGTTGGCGAAGGCGACAGAAGAAGAGTTGTTGTTACTCCCGAAGGCGGAGAAAAACGCGGTAACTACAGAAACGACCGTCGCGGTGGCAGAGATAGAAAAGCACCTTATGTTCCTCAGGTATCAGCAGAACCCAGAGAGCAGAAGGTAGATGCAGCTGCTTCTTCTCGTTATGGCAAAATTGAACCCAGAAAACCTGTTGAAACAACAGAAGAATAATTTGTTTGTTGACTTTTTATCCTAAAAGGTTTATTATTTAGTCAATAAGATATATCCCTAAATCAATGACGAAGAGAGTAAGGAAAATTT
>JAZRLZ010000043.1:0-119240 GCA_045647125.1 Acutalibacteraceae bacterium
GCGATTGAACCCTTATAAACCAAGAAATTTTGCGAAACAAACTTTCATATCCTATGTGCTTTTCGCAAGGACTTTCCTAAGGGCAAAATAATCATTCTCGGCACTCGAATGGCACCTTCGAGCACTCAGGAGCCGAAGAAATAATAGAAAGTTTTGTCCAAAACATAAAAATTCAAACAGGCAGTTGAGCATTGAAGCTTGACTGCCTGTTTTCGCTTTGAGATAAAGTGATGATTAGAACAACATTTCTCAACAAAAAGCAAACCGCAATTCCTTGATTTATAAAAAAGATAAAACTACATCATAGTTGTTACATATACGGATGAACACATTGAAAAAACACATTTAAATTGTTATAATATTCGTTGAAATATAAGTGTATGTCTATCCGCTTATCAAACTTAATGAAATATTGTGAGGTGTAAAAATGCAATTACCTTATAGAGGCAGTGGCACCGTTTACTTTAATGAAAAAGAATACAACTGTGATTTATACTATAATGATAAACAAGGTGGAATTATACTAAAAATCAATGTAAAGCACGAAAAAACGTTAGGAAGTTTTTTGGAAGTTCCATTAGAAATTCCCTGTTTATGTGGCGAATTAGAAACTGGTTTTAAATTTACTATTCTTAACCTTAAGAGACAAGGTACTAATGATTTAATATCTTACGGAACTACAGTATTTACCTTTACCGCTGAGTATATTTTGTGTGGCATTGGTGGCAATATTAATTATGAGCAAACATTCCATAAAGTGAATTTTACGCTATCAGATATAATCGGATGGGGTGAAAATTCCATTTATACTGTTGGAGAGAATTATGAACTAATCAGTAAAAACGAAGATGTGTGCAAACCTATCTATGAAGGAGAAGATTTTCATATCACATATAGAGTATATGGTTCAATGTTGCCCGTAGTTGAAAATGAGTTATTGAAGGAACATATTGATTTAAAACAGTGTGGTATTATTGAAATCTGCTTTGATAATGAAGAAAAATTGAGAAATTTCAACGATGTGTTTGAAAAAATTAGAAGATTGATAGAAATTGCCACCTTTAGAAAGGTCAACGTAGAAAAAGTTGAAGCTTACTCGCGTGACGTTGTTTATGCAATCGGCGAACAAACAGTTGAACGCCCGGTAGATATTTATGGTAAAGATATTAAGGAAAACAAGTATGAAGAATCTCCCAAGCACCATTGGTGGAAATGGATACGTCTGTCAGAACTTATTGAACAAAATTCATTTAAACACTATTTTGATAAACACAAAACTTTATCTCCCATAATTGAGCTATTCTTAGAACCTTTTTATGTGGAATATAGTTCAGAGACAAGAGTTTTTCTTAATATTGTTCAAGCTTTGGAAACCTATCATTCTAGGTTTATTACAAATAACATTGATGAGTTTAAACAAAGAGTTGAAAATATTGTAAAAGGATATCCTAATACTAAAGGTAAAGAAATCCGAGAATTTCTGATGGCGAAAAGCAAGGGTTTCATTACACTTGAAAGTAGAATTTCTGATTTGTTATTCGCAGAAAATAAGTTTTATTTTGATACTGGTGAAATAAAACACGAAGATTTTCCGTCAGTAATTGCGCATACTCGTAATTACTATGTTCATTATGACGAAAGTATAAAAGAACAGCATCGAGTGCTAACCGAAGACGAATTACAAACATATAATCTTTCATTGCTACAGATTTTGGAATACTACATTCTATTAGAACTTGGTTTTTCCGAACGTGTTGAATTACAGAAAAAACTCACTGATAGATGGGGTAATGTATCACAAAATCTTGAAATTTTAAAAATCTCAAGAACTAAACATAACACTCAAAAATAATATAACTATAAAACTTAAGCGATAGGCATACCCCTATCGCTTATTTTTATAAAAAAGGGGTGTCATTTTTCCGTTTGATTTTCGTACAACTCATATGGTTTCCCATACCATTTTAAATTTAATGGTACGGTTTTTCCTATTTATTGGGAATTTTACAAGGAATAAAATCTTGAACTGCGACACTACACAGTTCCAAAACACTTTTATATAATTTAGAAAGGAGATTACAAATTGCGAGGGATAGTGATGGCTTCAGACAAAAACAAAATCAAGGGCGAGTGTTTAAACGGAGCATATAGTGAACTCTCTTCTGTAATCGGAATAAATAGCAAAATTTTTAATGAACAAACACAATCTTTATTTGTTGACTAACACAAAAAACCGTGCTATGATTCTTTTACAGAATTAATTTTTATGTGGTGAGTATATGTTTAAAAAAATAATATCAGTTTTATTGTTTATAGCAATTCTCTCTTGTAGTATTACTATATCCTATGCCGGGGAGGTGCAAGCATCATTATATTCGGTTTATGGTGATGGCATGCTTTTCAAACAAAACGATGCGGTTGTTCTTGCCGGCACAGGTAAGCCCGGCACAGCAATTAGTGCAACCCTTTTTAATTCAAGCAAAGCGCTTGTCAGAAAAGGTAACACTGTTGTAAATTCCGACGGCGTTTTTTCCGTTTCGTTTGTTGCCCCTGCGGGAAGCTTCGAGGAATACTCAATTGTTTTAACTGCTGATTTACAAGAATTTGCAAAGCTTGAAAACATTGTTTTCGGAGAGTTGTGGCTTGCAAGCGGTCAAAGTAATATGATGTATCCCCTTGCACAAGAAAAATCCGGCAAAGAGATGATGGCGCGGGGTGAAAAACTGTCAAAATGGCTTCGCGTTCTTGTTGAACCTGCCTATCCTGAATACAACGGCTCATCAGAGCTTGTGCCCCTTGATGCCCAAAACGATATCAAGGATGCTAAATGGATCACCGGTGAGGATGACGGCATTTATGGTATGAGTGCTGTTGCGTATTTTTTTGCAGAAAGTATGCTTAAAAAATTGAATATGCCTGTTGGTATACTTAATTCCTCTTTAGGTGGCTCCACAATTGCATCCTGGCTCTCAAGAGATGCAATTGATAATTGTGCTGATGTAAAAAATATCCTTTCAAACCATGGCAGATATATCGAAATCGGTGATTGGAATGAAGCTGAACAGAATATATATCACGATATGACTGCAAATTTCAATTTAAGAACAAATGCTCTCAAGAATTTCAGACTATCAGGTATGATTTGGTATCAAGGTGAATCAGACCTTATGTTTGGCTATTCTCCCGAGGAATACACTGCTCAGCTTGAGCTTTTACAAAGCTTCTACACAGACCACTTTAACTATAATAATGGTCTTCTCCCTCTCATTTATACACAACTTGCTCCCTATATGTACTCCGATAATGGTTTTAATCTTATTGATTGGAATATTGAATATTCTAAGTTCCGTAATGAAGCTCCCGATTCAAGGGCAGTTGTTACAAATTATGACATTCCTTCAACCTTTACAGCTGATGTTGGTGCTATTCATCCTGAATGCAAAGAAGAAATCGGTAAAAGAATGGCTTATGCTGCTGACGGTCTCGTTTACGGCAAATATAACAGTTACTCTGCACCCTATCCCAAACATATTGAGATCGCTGATTCAAGTGTTTTTGTAACTTTTTCCGATGTGGGCGACGGTCTCGCAGTAAACGGGAATACACTTCATGGCTTTGCAATTTGTGACAGCAGAGGAATATTTGTGCAAGCAAATGCAGAAATAATAAACAAAAATACCGTAAGAGTTTATTCCGACAGCATTACCACTCCCACATCTGTTACGTATGCATACTGTGTCGGAAATTATCGATCTAATCTTTTCGCAACACAAAGCAACAACCGGACTATTCCTGCAAGCCCGTTTAAATGGAATGTTCCCGAAAATGCAAATTATTGGGTGGATAAGCCGTGGACTGATTGCGATGATATTTTGCTATGGCACAATTATTCCGATACATACGGCAGCTACTACAAATCATGGTATGGTGAGAATGCAAAAGTAAATATTGAGAGCGTTGATGCTTTCAGCGGTGAAAACGGACTTAATATTGTTTCTTCTTCGGAGACCTTTGCCGTTAAACCGAAGCTCACCTACAAGAACGCCGCTTCAACCGAAAACTTTGACGAAGCCGATGATAACTATACCGATTATGGCACTATAAGCTTTTATGTTCGAAACAACGGGACGGAAGATGTGACCTTTGACCGTATTGAGCTTTATACGAACTCACTCTCTTACTACACTTCCGCTGATTTTGAAGCAGTTACCATCCCGGCTGACGGAAAATGGCACACAATTAGCATAAGCCTCAACACCCTTGTAATGAGCAATGATATGACCAACCAAACCTTTTCTAACAACGTTCTTAACGAGGTAAAGGATATTAAGTTTGTTTTTTCCTCCCGCAACAGTGCTAATATCAGTATGGATAACATCCGTTTCGATGCAGAAAGCGAAGAGGAAAACGTTACATCACCGTTTTTTAATTTGTTTGAAAAAATAAACTCTTTTATCACCTTTATTATGTCACTTATAAAGATGATTACGGGTTAAATTGATAAACATATTGGTGGTTGTGTTTAATTCTCGGCAGTGCTATCCCCAAAATATCCCCACAAAAAAACGTACTTATCATAACGATAAGTACGTTTTTATATTCAGTCTTCTGTTTTTTCCATTTCGATTTTGCCGTTTTCGGCTTCAAACTCCTTGATGCATTGACGAATCAGATACAATATCTGACCGTTGGCAGAACG
Source organism: Acutalibacteraceae bacterium (assembly GCA_045647125.1). Classification (GTDB taxonomy): domain Bacteria; phylum Bacillota; class Clostridia; order Oscillospirales; family Acutalibacteraceae; genus DTU089. The sequence goes on from JAZRLZ010000043.1 coordinate 4,700, forward strand.
ACCTTCGTATTTAGCAATATATTTTAATTTGCCGTGTAATTCCGGCTCAACTTCTATACCGAGATGCTTGTTATTCTTATTTCTCATGAAAACCACCCACAAAAATCTTAATTCAAGTATATTTTAAGATTATTTTGTGTTACAATGTTGTTAGTATACTTGATTTAAGTATACTAAATCTTGATGTTAAGGTGATATTTTATGGTATGTACATTCTTTGGTCATGCTAATACTCCTGATGAAGCAATATCTACACTACATTTAACACTAATTGACTTAATCGAGAACAAAAATGTTAATTTGTTTTATGTGGGTAATAATGGAAATTTTGATTCTATTCATCTTCAATATGATTCCAATCATCAGAATTAAACGATGGATTATGTTCCAAAATCAGATTATTAATAAACTCAAAGTATTCCGAATAATTTTCTTTTAAATACTTTCTAAAGTTGTTAAACCCCGTATTGAGATCGTGGTGCAAATCAAATCCATTGCCAATTACAAATAGTCGTTTCACTCGATTACCTCTATAGCAATTCAGTAGCCATTTCATGTATGCTCTTTTTTACTTCGGTGTTTTTTAAGCCATAATGACAGTACTTGTTTGCCTTTGTTTCTCTGCCACTATTCTGGTTCTTTTGATAAACAACAATGTTTGACGTTTTATCTGTCACGGAAAATATTTCAAATCTATATGCTTTGTTACCTGAAACAAAAACAACTTCACCATTAACATTTGATGTGCAATATCCTTTTAAAGCTATTTGTTCTAATGCTCTCCGCATTTCTAATGCCGACTGGTATCTATCATCAGGGTTTAATGCAATCGCTTTAGATATGACTCTGCGTATTTTTTTAGGTACATATGGCTGATATTTACTGTCTGTAACGACTTTGCCGTTTAATACAGAAGTTTTAAAAGCATCCCTGTTTGCCAAGAAATCACTTTTAATTTCTGATATACCATTAAACAATCTGAAAGCAGTTAAACCGAGCTGATAAATATCAGTTCTCACATCATAAGTGTTTTTATCGATTGTTTCAGGGGATGTGTGCGGCAGATAGCATTGTCTTGGATGAACAGCGGTATGAGTTGGGGAATAACAGGTGATTCCATAATCTGAAAGTATATACTCTCCATTATCACCAATAAGGATATTATTAGGTTTGATATCGCAATGATAATATCCATTTTCGTGAAGATACTCCAATCCACGCAAAATATCTATCAAACACTTTACAGCCAAATTGGTTGGTAAGAAATTGCAACTGTTTAATTGAGATATAACAGAGCCATTCATATAAAAAGGCATCGCTATAATAACAACAGGATTTGCAGGATTTCCGCACTGAACAACATCTGCATATTTTATATTAATGACATTATTGTGTTGCAGACGGTTGCCAATCTGTGCTTCAAGTAAACGTTCATCAATACTGGTATCATTTTTAGGTAACAATTTCAACGCACATTGTGTTTTCAATGTGTTATCATTAGCAAGCCATACTTCACCGAAATTGCCACCGCCAATGCGTTTTACAAGTTGGTATTTGTAAATCTGATCATTAACATTATACATCGTGTTTCAATCCCCAATACGCTACTAAAATAGCATCCGCCATAGTGTTATTCCAGTATTTATCTGTTCGTCCAACTCTACTTTCTGCATATTCTTTTGCTTTATTTGCTGTGGATGCAATCTGAGAGTTGAGTTTTTTCTCAACAGGTATATTATGCTCTTTCGCAGAAAGAAGAAAAATAGAGTCTATATATGTTGTTTCTCGTTTAGCTGCCGTTTCAGTTCCGTATTCATTGGTTTTAATATAAACTCTTTCAATTTCCGGATTTACTCGCAAAATTCTATCAATTTCGCTTTTAACCCAATGAATTTTATCTTCAACCCTGTCTATAGTTGCGGGATACTTAATTCGATTTTCCAAATCTTTGTTTGCAAACACAACGTTCCCATTAGCATCATTATCTAAAATAGCATATCTGATTTCTTGTGCTGATGCACGCAAACCAATTACCGGCATTTTTATCCCCCCTTTTTTAGCACCCATTATTACATTCCGTTGTAGTTATCCCATCTCCAACGCAAGAATTCACGGTTAGTGAAATCAGGAACAACAATTCTTGGCGGAATAGAAGCACCGTAATCCATTCTTGCTCTTGAAGATAATTCAACAATGCCATCTTCGGATATTCTCAAATGTCCAGTATCAAACAATGTGTGAATATCCGTTCTCATAGCAAAACCGTTTGCAACGGTATCTTCACCATTATACTTGAATGGTTTAATATGAGCCGCTTCTAAAACTTCGGGCATAGTAACATTTGTAATAATACAACGCTGGCATACCTTGAGAACTTCTCTTCTAAAATTAGCCTGATTCGGACGAGCGGTACGAGATGTTTGAACTCTTTTTCTCTCAACTTCTGCGATAACTTCCGTTGCTCTAATCAGTTCTAACGCATTAAGCAACGACTCATCTTTTGGCTTTTCCGCAATAATTTCTCTTATTTCATCGGCAATAATTGCATTTAAGCTATATTTTTCTTCCATACGTGTGTCGCCCGAAGTGTGAACAATGTACCCATAATTAGAAAGGAACAAAAGGTATTCACGAGCAATACGCATATCGTTTGCTTCAGGACAACAATTAGGCCATCCAATTAAAGAGATTTCGCCAGCTCTATACCATAGAATGAAGTTAATATAGTCTTGCAACTCTGCTTTACAACCGGAAAGAGGAATGATTATTTTGATCAATTCCTCGGTAGTAATAAAGCCCTGTCCCAATTCGTTCAGCTTCATTTCGATTTCAAGAAGCAATCTTAATGGGTGTAGGATTATTCCGTGTTGCAACCATAATCTACATTCTTCTTCGCTTTGAATATTTGAGTTAGGCAATTTAAAGGTTTGAACTGTAATAGCGGCAAACTCCGTTTGAGAAATATCGTGATCCGCAACCTTTCGACCAAATTCAGTCAGCTTAATCTGTCCTGAACGATCAGCTGGCGGTATAAGACCAACTGCACGCCAATACTGACCGGAATTTCGAATAAGGTTTCTATCGCCGGTTCGTCTTTCTAAATCTACACCAACGGAATCCTTCACGTCATTAGAAAGGTCAATAAGTTCTTTAGCAAACTCATCAGAACTATATTTAACGCCTAAAGGTTCTAATTTTCTCATTCTAAAAAGTACACCAAGTAAAACAACAGGGTCGTTTAAGCCTTCAGTACATTGTAAACAAGCCCATTTCCACTTAAATCCGTCAAAAGGCTTGGTAGGTATGAAATTCTTGGCAAACATATCTATACCTCCTTATATTCGTTAAAAGCATTGGCGATTGCATAGCCCAAAAGAGGCGGGACTGCATTGCCAATCTGCCTGTAAACAGATGACCTATTGCCTGAAAATTCATAATCAACAGGAAAACTCTGTACACTTGCTAATTCTCTGCAGGACATTCTACGTTGACCGTTGGGATGTGGTAAAATAACTACGCCACCCTTGTTATCTCCACGTGCCGTAACCGTAGGAGCAGGTTTATCAGGATCTAAGGGTCTGTGTCCCAAATAACCATTAAACTCTAATTTGTATTTTGAGTACTCGTGGTTAGGTATGTTATTCGGTTGATCAGGATCAGGCAAAACGGAAAGTGCCTTAGTTACGCTTACCCACTTTTCTAATCCGTTTTCTCCGTCTTTTTGGTGAGTAGGCAAAGGATAACTATATTCAAAATCGACATCATTACGAACCCCAACAATAATAACTCTTTGTCTAGTTTGAGGAACGCCATAATCTGCAGCATTAAGAATTTGCGCTTTAACTTTATATCCAAGTTGACTAAAATCAGATAAAATCATTTCAAACACTTTGCCTTTAGCCAAATTGGTAAGTCCCTTTACATTTTCAGCTAAAAAGAATTTCGGCTTTTTTGCATTGATAACTCTAATCAACTGCTTATACAGTTCATTTCTTTCATCACCAACGTGTCTTTTCATATTTGCGACCGAAAAACCCTGACAAGGAAATCCACCAATAATAATGTCACAATCGGGTATATCTTTGGAATCTATTTTAGATATATCCTCACAAACGATATGATCGCCTAAATTTAAACGATATGTATTTACAGCATCTTCATACAAATCATTTGCCCAAAGAATGTCGTGCCCAGCCATTTTGAAACCTAAATCTAAGCCACCAGCACCACTAAACAAGGATACTACTTTCATATAATTACTTCCTTTTCTAACCGCATTAGCTCTTCACCTAAGAGTTTTGCAAATCTTACAGGTACAGCATTTCCAATTTGTCGATAGCAAGATCCCATTGTTCCATTAAAATGAAATGTTTCCGGGAAAGTTTGAACACTTGCGCTTTCTCGTATAGTTAATCGTCTTTTGCCATTGTAGTGCGGAATTGCACATACTCCGCCTTTGCCATTTCCTCTTGCTAAAATAGTAGGAGACGGTTTAGTCGGGTCGGTTTCTCTGTGACCAGTAAAATTGCGGTAAGAAACCTTGTAAGCAGAATATATGTGATTCAAAACGTTATTTTCTTTATCCGGATCGGGGAAATGACCAATGGCTTCTTGTATTGAAACCCAAGGCTTTAAATCTCCCTTTTTGGAATGCGTTGGTACAGGGAATTTGAATTGCAAATCTTCACTTAAATCTTTTCTTTGCCCAATAATAATTACACGCTGTCTTGTCTGAGGTACACCGTAATCTGCCATATTTACTAAATTGACAGATGTAATAAAACCAGCTGCTTCAAAGTCAGAAACAATCGTTTTGATTGCTTCGCCTTTGCCAAGACTTAAAATACCTTTAACATTTTCTGCGATAAAATACTTAGGTTGCTTAATTTTAATTGTGTTGTAAAAAAATCTATATAATTGGTTTCTGTCATCATCAAGGGTTCTAAGTATATTTGCTTGTGAAAATCCTTGACAAGGAAAACCTCCAACAACAACATCGCAGTCAGGAAGAGTAGAAATATCTATATTCTTTATGTCGTCACAAACAATATGTTCGCCAATATTTTCTTTATAGGTGGCAACAGCATCTTTGTCGATATCATTTGCCCATATAACAGTATTTCCCGCTTGAATTAGACCTAAGTCCAAACCACCAGCGCCGCTAAAAAGTGAAATGATTTGCATTTATTCTTCCTCCGTAGCTACAAACTCAAGAATATCATCAACACCACAATTTAGTGTTGTACAAATCTTGTTTAGAACTTCAACCTGAACAGATTCGTTCTTGCCGAGCTTTGCCATCGCATTGGTACTAATGCCAGCTTGGGTACGAAGTTGAGTTTTGTTGATACCTTTATCAATCATTAATTTCCAAAGTTTGTTGTATGTAACTGCCATATAAGAATACCTCCTATCAACATCTTTATCATTATATCATAATTTTTCTTAAAATGCAATATAATGTTGAGAAACGAGAAATTTTTTTGAATTATAACAAAAGAGGGATGCCACACGAAGTGGCACTCCTCTTTTAATCTTAGGTTTAAGTGCAAATCAACTCACTACTTATAATTTCAGTAACTCTATTGCGGATGTTATTCATCCGAGCAACCCACTCCATTTGATTATTCGCTTTGAGTTGTTCGGTTACACCCTCACTTTCTTTCATCTGTTCAACAAGCGTATCAAACATATCTCTTGCCTGATTTTCAACATTTGCACAATGCTGATAAAGTTTGCCCTGAGTAAGCAGTGTTGTAAATAACACTTTGTTGTGTTTATGTAGATAATCCTTATGTAACACACCCCACTTGCCGAGAGTGATATTTGCTTCTTCGGAGGGTATGATGAGGTTAGGAATATTGTAATCGCCAACTTGTCTGTAAGAAATATTATTGTTTTTCATAGTATTTGTCCTTTCTTTTTACTATGTTTAAGCAATAGCAGGAGTGTAGAATACTATGTTTGATGCCGGTTTTACTTATATTTTGTGTAAATCCCTTATGAACACTCGCACCAAAAAGCCCATAAGGCACAAGTTTTTCTTTGCTTGCTTTTTGCATATAAATATAGTACAATTTTTCGGAGGGTAGGAAGGTGCTTCACGGAATCTTTTCGGATATACTTCGGGTAGGAAGGTGCATCACGGAATCTTTTCGGATATACTTCCCCTACACTATAGTGACACGAATCAAACCATATATGGTTTGATTCATATGCTGTCTGACAAGTCACTTTATTAAAGTTTTTCTGTAAGAAAGGTTTTTCGGTTATGGTTTTTTCTTTTGAGTTACTGTGGGTATTCATTGCGGCTATGCTTATCAGCTCAATCGGATTCAAGAATTATGTTTGGTTTATTTCAATCGGATATGGTTTTTCCATTGCGGGTGAAGGTATTTTAATGATGCTTCTTTACGGCAAGCAGTTAACCGTTGGTACTATTATTTGCTGTGCACTCTTTATTCTTTATGGTTGCCGACTTGGCGGTTACCTTATTTCTCGTGAGATTGGTGACAACTCCTACAAAAAGAATATGAAGGGCGAAATCAAAGACGGTAAAACTGTTCCTTTTGGTGTTAAGGTTGCTATATGGGTAACCTGTGCTATCCTTTACGTAACCCAGGTTTCCGGTGTATTCTACCGTTTACACAACGCATCAAAGGACAATGCTTTTGTATTTATCGGTGCCGGTGTTATGCTCTTCGGTCTTGCCTTCGAATCAATTGCCGATATCCAGAAAAACAAGGCTAAAAAGGCTAACCCCCGTCGATTTGTTGACACAGGACTTTATAAAATTGTTCGTTGTCCCAACTATCTTGGGGAAATGATTTTCTGGACAGGTGTTGTTATTTCAGGTATCACTGCTGTTTCGGGATGGCAATGGATTATAGTTGCTATCGGTTATATCGGCATCATTTTCGTTATGTTCAGTGGTGCACGTCGTCTTGAAATCCGACAGAACAAAAACTACGGAAACGACCCTGAGTACCAGAAATATGTGAAATCTGTACCTATTATGGTGCCTTTTATTCCTCTTTACAGTGTTGAAAAATACAAATGGCTTGTGGCATAAGTCCATTAAACTTTAAATCTTCACTTGGTGAAATAAAAATTTCAGGAGAAAATTTATGGAAATAAGATTAATAAAGCCTGATGAAGCAGTAGATTATCTTAAAATATCTGCCGCATCCTTCATCTGGAAATTCGATAAAGAGGTTGACAAGGAATGTGAAATGCCCGTATTGGGTGCTTTCCACGAAGATAAGCTTATTGCAGGTATGGAGCTTTTCGATTTCCGCTTCAACTACTGCGGAAAGCCCTTGAACACCCTTGTACTCAGCGGAATATGCAGTCAGCCCGAGCATCGCAGACTCGGTGGCGTAAGGGCAATGTTTGATGAGGTGGGAAAAACTGCTCTTGAGAAAGATATTGTAGCAGGCTTCCTTGCCCCCTTCTCAATTGAGTACTACGAAAAGTTCGGCTTCGCAAAGCTTAACCAGCTTTTTTCCATTACCATACCCTTTAAAAATCTTCGGAATATACCTCGCGATAACAACGTTGAGCTTTACAACGGCAGTCAGCTTGAGGAATTATGCACACTCCACAACAAATGTGCTTTTACGGAAAACCTTGTTGCACTCAGGGAAGACGGTAAGCATTTTTGCCCCACTCCACTTGAGGAAGCAGACTATACATATATCCATCGTAACACTCAGGGTGAAGCTGACGGCTACGTGCGTTTCAAGGTAACAAGACCTGACGAGCTTGTGGCGGAGGAATTATTCGTGCTGACTCCCGAAGCACTTAAGGGTATTATTGGATTTTTACGCAATTATGACGGCATTGTAAAAACTCTTCGTGTAAAAAAGCAATATACAGGCTCACCCTTTGCCTGTCTTGCCGACAGATTAGATGAGGTAACATACGAAAAAGATGTTTCCTACGCCGGCAGAATATATAACCTTAAAAAGCTGCTTGAAAGCAACACATACCCCGAAAAGCACGGCAAATTCAGTATATTGAGCCTTGATGAGCTTGAACAGAACAAAGGTATATTTGAGGTTGAATACGAAAACGGCAATGTAACAGTAACCAAAAAAACTGACGGTGACTATGATATATCACTTACTCCCCCTGCGGCGGCAAGACTCCTCCTTGCAGGTGAAGGTCACACTGCCGAAACCGCTGTTTATATAGATGGTGTGGAGCTTAAAAGCCCTGCCGAGGATTTCTTCCGTGCATTCCCCCGCAGAGCAACACGCTTTATTGACAGCTTCTGGTCTATATAATTTTCGGAACAAACGGATTACAAAAAGTTGTAATCCGTTTTTTATTTTCTTTATATTGCAAAGCAAATAATCTGTTGATATAATATTTTCAAAAAACAAAACGTTGGTGATTGCTTTGACAGAGTTAATTAACGATATTTGTTTGCTTGTAAAGGATTGCGGAAAAGTAATTCTTAATGCAGACAGAGAAAAAATGGCTATTGATATAAAATCAGGTGTTACTGATTTAGTTACCGAATATGATAAAAATATTCAGGCACAGCTTGAAATCGGCTTGAAAAAGCTTTTACCCCAAGCAAAGTTTATTGGTGAAGAGGGCTCAAAGGATGAGCTTTCGGGAGATGGCTTTGCCTTTGTTGTTGACCCCATTGACGGCACAACTAATTTTATAAAAGATTATCATCACAGTGCAATATCCGTAGCCTTGTTAAAAGGCGATGAGGTTGTGGCAGGTGTGGTTTACAACCCCTATCTTGATGAGATTTTTTATGCAATAAAGGGCAAAGGTGCTTTTTGTAACAATAAAAAAATCAGCGTTTCCTCCCAACCTATCAGCAAGGCTCTTGTACTTTTCGGCTCATCACCTTATGATAAAAGCCTTTATCCCAAAACTATGGAAAAGCTCAGCGATTTTTTCAGCCAGGCACTTGATATAAGAAGAAGTGGCTCGGCAGCCTTGGATTTATGCTGGGTAGCTTGCGGCAGAGCCGAGGTTTACTTTGAATTGCAGGTTTCCCCTTGGGATTTTGCTGCAGGTAAATTGATAGTTGAAGAAGCCGGCGGAATTGTTACAGCCCTTGACGGTACTCCCCTTTCCTTTGACGGCAAAACCTCTATTATTGCAAAAAATAATATAATTTAAGCCTGTTTGATTCTTGCAGTCAAGTCAAATGGCAAAAATATAACCGCAATTCTAACGCCGAGCTCGGTATCAGAATTGCGGTTGCTTTTATTTTAATCAAAGAATAACTTCCTGACCTTTTTCTGCTGACTCATAAATAGCACAAAGAATCTTGATCATATCAACACCCTGCGAGGGCTTAAATACAGGCTCGGCACCCTCGGTAATAACATCGATAAAGTTACGGATGTTACCCTTATGTCCGTTTGTATCCATTTTGCCTGTGGGAATGATATCAAGAAGCTGACCATCCTCCTCGGTGAAGAATTCAACCTCGTTTTCTTCCCACTTATGACCTGCTTTTGTTCCGCGAAGCTCAACATATCGTGTTTCCTTCTTGATGTTTGATGCCCAGCTGAACTCTATCTGAAGAACTGCACCGTTATCGAAACGGATCATACCCATTGCAAGGTCTTCAACATCGAATGTACCCTCGGATTTTGCATCACCGAACTTAGAGTTTTCGGAATCGCTTGTATCATTATCTGCAAATTTACTGTATACATTTGCACTTACCGCAACGGGTGTGGGGTTGCCCATAAGCCAAACCGCAAGGTCGATCATATGAACGCCAAGGTCAATAAGAGGACCACCGCCCGACTGCTCCTTTGTAGTAAACCAGCCGCCCTTACCGGGAATGCCTCTGCGTCTTTGCCAACCACAACGTCCGCAATAAATTTCACCCATTTTTCCGTCATCAACGAACTTCTTTGCATATTTTGATGCAGTTGCAAAGCGGTTGTTTCTGATAACCATAAGCACCTTGCCTGCCTCGTCGGCGGCATTTTTCATTTTAAGCACCTCTTCCACGTTAATGGCATCGGGCTTCTCGCACAAAACGTGCTTGCCTGCCTTAAAGGCTTCAACTGCAATTATGGAATGGAGGTAGTTAGGTGTGCAGATATCAACGGCCTCTATGCTTTCATCCTTAAGAAGCTCCTTGTAATCTGTATAAACCGCTGCATCGGGGTAATATTTATCCCTGAGCTCGATTGCTCTTTCCTCAATGATATCGCAGAAAGCAACAACCTCTGCTCTTTCATCCTCATAGTAATTTTTAATATGGCTTCCGCGGCAGATACCACCGTTACCAATAATAGCAATTCTTAATTTTGACATATTAATTTACTCCTGTTAAATAAAATCTATCAGGTAAACTATTACCCGATTTCATTATATCAAAGCAGTAGAAAAAGTAAATATACTTATAGAAAAAAAACGTACCCATCATAATGACAGGTACGGTTTTTGTTTTAGTATATCTTAAGAAACTTTAACCTCGCAAGGGAACTCTTCCTCGGTAGAGCCTAAAGCGTATGCAATTCTTATTGGAATTTCGTAGTTATTAAGAACTTCACCTTTTGCAATAATCTTGTCGGTACCATAAACACGAACGGGAACATTTGCCGCCGAATGTGAGCCCTGAGTAAATGAGTATGTACCGTTACCGTTTGGTGTTATTCCGCCTGTTTCGTGGTCGGCTGTTACAATAACAAGAGTTTCACCGTCTGCTTTTGCATATTCAAGAGCAAGCTCAATTGTTCGGTCAAACTCTTCCATAGCTTCCTTCATATTTTCATCATTATTATTGTGAGAATGCTTGTCGATATGCGCACCCTCAATCATAAGGAAGAAGCCTTCATCCGTATCATCGAGAAGATCAATAGCCTTTTCTGCCATCTGCTCGAGAGTAGGTGTATTTTTATCCGATTGTTCAAGAGTCCATAAATCGTTTGTAAATTGAGCAAAGCTACGGCTTCCCTCTTCAAGAGCCATCATTTCCTGATATGTAGTGATGTGTGTAAAGCCGTTTCTTTCTGCCGCACCCTTTGTGGCAACATCGGTTTTTGCACCCCAGATAAGGTCAATTTCCGACGCTATCTGATCATTTGTAATATCCTTTGTGTTACCTCTGTCGGAGGAATGGGCAGAGAATGACGCGGGAGTTGCACCGGATGTTAAATCTGTTGTAATAACGCCTGTCATCATACCTCTTTCAATGCAAAGCTCTGTAATGTTTTTGGGATATGATACAGCCGCATTTACATCTTCAAAATAAACACCGATTGCACCATTGTTTGTTCTTACACCTGTTGCAAGGGCAGTTCCGCCTGCGGCACTGTCGGTAACGGCATTTGTTATGGAACGTGTCATTGACTGACCTTGAAAATCAAGTGTATCTATAGCAAGTGAAATTCCTTCCTCCTGCTTTGTTTTTTCAAGGTGATTAAAGCCCATTCCGTCACCAATAAGGTAAATAACGTTTTTGATATCCTCATCAAAATAAAGCTGGGCTTCGCCGGTTGTGGATGGAACAAAAGCACCAACCATAGCACCGCCTGACATAATAATGCTAAGAACAATTGACATAAGTTTAATCCAGAAGGAAGCAAACATAAATAACACTCCTTATTTCGTTTTTTGCATTTTCAGTATATCACCCATTTTTTTGATTTTCAAGTAAAAGGAAAGAATCGGTAAACTAATAATTTCATAATTTACAAAAATCAGCAAAGATTTTTATGTACTATTTTTAATTGATTCTGATTTTTCGTCGTTGTATAATTACGAATATAATCTTCTTCATTCTAAAATTTTAAAGGTGTGATTTTTATGAAAGATAAAAAGCTTTATATTTTAACCTACGACCATGGTGGCTACGTTTTATGGAAAGATGCGGTTAAGCCCCGTTTGTTAAAGCTTTTTGAATGGCTTGAAAAATATCCTAAACTCCGAATCGGTCTTGACTACGAATCTTTTACGTTTGATGAGTTTTCAAGGTGCGATTATGAGATTGTTGCGTTAATAGGTAAGCTTTTAGAAAAATATCCTGACAGAGTAGGTCTTGGTGCCACAACATACGGCCAACCACTTTCCTTGACAATAAACGAGGAATCAAATGCCCGTCAGCTCCTTTACGCTGTAAGAACTAACCTTAAATATTTCAACAAAACTCCGGATGTTTATGCAATTTCCGAATTTGCACTTAATAACCAAACACCTCAGCTTATTTCCAAATGCGGTTACAAGGCTGCTATTTTACGCTCACACGTTATGGGATACGGCTACCCAAAAACCTATGACAGTGCATGGGGAAAATGGATAGGAAAAGACGGCACAGAAATCCCCTCTGTACCCACCTATGACAAGCAGGGACGCGGTTACAACTGCACAACTGTTGATAACTGGATTCTTTCGCGTTGGCCCGTTGATTCGGATTTATATTCATTAGAAGATTTTGAAGAAATGTTCGAAAAATACTCCCCTTTGTTAGCATCAAGGTATGATGACCTTACTCAACCTATTGAGGAAGTAACTGCTCATACTGAAACAAAGGATAATTACGAATACGTTTTGCTTGAAGATATACCCTCTCTTTACGGTGAGCCTGTTGATGAATACCGTACAACAGATTACGATTTCCACGTGCAGATGCCCTGGGGCTATTGCGGAAACGAAATATTCAATGGTTGCCGTCAGGGTGAGGTTGCTGCCGTAGAAGCAGAAAAGCTTAATGCTTTTTCCGTTTTGATGGGTGGTGACTCCTTTGAAGCTGAAACGGAAGAAGCCTGGAAATATATTCTTGTAGCGGAGCACCACGACGTAACTATTTGCGGTCTGCTTGACCTTTCAAGAAGATTTATTCCTGCATCATTAGGCTATTCTGAAAAAGTTAAAAACAAAGCTATTGATTATCTTCTTGCAAAAGCTTCCGACCATAACGATTCACTTGTTGTTGTAAATCACCATTCATTCCCCGTTAACCAATGGATAGAAATACCCGTTAAAAAGGAAATGTCTGTTGTTGATTGTGAAGCTGATACAGTATGTGAAGCAATTGCAAGTGAAAACGGAAACAGTCTTCTTGTTCACATGAATATTGCACCATTTACAGTAAAACGCCTGGCTCTCCAGAAAAAGAAGAGTGAGCCCAAGCCCCTTTTCTCCTTTGATAAGAACACAGGCAGACTTTTAACCCCTGTTTATGATATTAAGCTTACAGCAAATGGTATTGAATACATCAAAAACATTTCAACAGGTGAAACCATCTGCAATAATGGTGAAAGCTCAATATTAACTGCCAACGTAAATGGTGAAGATTGTGGCTCATGTGGTGTATGGGATGTTGATTTATCATCACTTCGTGCTATTGCGGTATATAAAGGTGAAATAGGCGGAATCCCCCTTGAATTTACAATGAAATTCCTTGGTGATTCTGATGTAATTGATTGCAAAACCATTTTTGAAATGAATGATGAATTAGTAGGCAGAACTGACGTGACTCAGGGCAGACCCGTCCCCTTTACACTTAATGGTCATCACCATGAAGACAAGCTTTGCCTTAACTTACATCTTAACCTTAACAAAAACCGCAAAATGTACCGCGACTTGCCCTATTCAATATCAGAATGGAACGGTGCTTTGAGAAAAACGGAAAAATACTGGTACCCTAATGATGACATCCTTATAGATACAGTGGTTTCTGCTGAAGAATCTTTCAATTCCACAACATATTATCACGGAATTTATTGGTTGAATCTCAGAGACGACGAAAAAGGTCTTGCCGTATTCAATAAAGGCTGTATGGGTTGTGCCGTAAAGGGTAATAATCTTTTGATACCGCTTTTGTATTCTAACGAGTATATGTGCGGAACAAGAATTTTAAACGGTACTTTTGAAAATGAGTTTGCTATTTATCCATTTTCTTCAAAAATTCCAAATATAGAAATTCACAAAAAGGCTCTTTCCTTTGCATATCCCCTTGTTGCAGGTATTTCTGATTGCAAAAATGACAAGCAGGATGATTTAACCTTATTAAATCTTAAAACAGATTCAGACGATATAATACTTACCACCATTTATCCTGAAAAAGATTATATTTTAGCCCGTTTCTGCAATTATTCCGACAATAGCACCACGGCTGAATTCAGCACAGATTTCGGCACAGTTGTGGCGGAAACAGATTTGTTGGGTAATACAATAAAAGAGTTGGACGGAAATAATCTTGAATTCCACCCTTGGGAAGTTAAAACTGTTAAATTTATCAGGCAATAATTTGTGCAAGTTTTTGCTTAACAAAAAGTGTTTACTTATTGCATTAAACAAAGTATAAGTATATAATTGTTTTATTAAATATGGAAAGGAATGGTTCAATTGAAAAGAACTATAGCTATTCTTCTTGCAGTTATGACTCTTATAGCAATATTCCCTATAACTGCACTCGGCGGAGTTACCGATCCTAACGGCAACACGGTTTCCTCCATCAACATTCTCACTAAAGCAAAAGGCACAGAAACTGTAAAAGAATATACAGTTAACTACACTAATAACGACAGAATCTCAGTTGATGATACCTCTGCAGGTGTTGTTATTCCTGTTACTGCAAACCATGCAGGTACGTTATTCATCAAGTATCGCATTGATACTCTCGGTTCTTCAAGCTGTACCGTAAGATTATACAAGGATTCAAGCTTCCAGACATCTATAGACTATTTCTACCTTTATCCCGACAAGCTTGACGGCACTGCTGAATTAACAGTTCCCAAAAAGGGCACATACTACCTTGTATTCTATAGCTACAGCTCCACCTACACAACACCTTATACCAACAAAATCAACTTTAAGCCCTATATCATCGGTAACCACAACCGTACACTTACCGCAAATACATGGGCAGCTGCTACATATAATTCAGAATACACATATTACAAAATTGTTGTTCCGAAATTAAGAGTTGTTACCTTACAGACAAACTCAAACAAAATCTATATTTCACTTACCGACAGTAAAAAGGTGCTTAAGCAGGATTATGACACAACTCTTGATGCAGAAAACGGCTTCAAGGCTTCCTATGCACTTACAAAGGGAACATATTATATCCGTACAAAGGGCTCTTCTGCTGACACATATTATAAAATCAGATATACCCTCAGCGGATATCCTACACTTACTGCTGGTAAATACACAAAATTCAGCCAAGCTTACGGCAAAATGAATATGTACGTTAAGTTCAAGGCTACTGCTTCAGGCTACGCAACAATCAAAACATCAAAGGGCTTCTATGGTTACTTAACCTTATGTAACTCAAGCATGAAGGCAATTTCTCCCCAGGTTTACGTGTCCTCCTCAAGCAGTGACAAGGCTATTTTCGGTGTTACAAAGGGCGTTACATATTACGTTCGTATTAATGATAACAGCGGTATGACATCATCAATCACCTTCACAAACAAAGCTGTTGCCGACAAGAGCGGCTCAACAAGAGCAAGATCAAAGGCTATTTATACCGGCAACACCTACAAGGGCTATATTTCTGCAGCTAAAAACGTGAAGGACTGGTATAAATTCACCCTTTCCTCTCCCAAATACTGGGCAATTGACTTCAAGGGTTATGTAAACGATAACTTTACCGTTTCCGTTTATGACAGCAACGGCAAATTACTTTCCTCACACTATTATTACGGCGGCGACCGCAGACTTTATTCCTACGATGATTATCCCAAGGGAACATACTACGTTTGCATCGCTCGTAAAACAACAAAGGACTCAGGCTATTATTCAATAAACTTAAAAACTGCAAATAAATGCCTCGGCTAATTTCAGTTTTTCCGTAATACACAAACGGGCTGGTACGGTGATTTCCGTATCAGCCCTTGCTTTATACCATTTTATTCAAAAACAGTACTGATATTTTGTGCAATTTTAATTTGATTAAATTCTATTCTTTATTGAATTATATTTCTTATGGTGTTATAATTTTTTTATTAAATATGGAAAGGAATGGTTCAATTGAAAAGAACTATAGCTATTCTTCTTGCAGTTATAACTCTTTTAGCAGTATTACCCATAACCGCTCTCGGCGGAGTTAAAGACTCCAGAGGTGCAAGAATCAGCACACTTCCCGTTCCCACATTGGTTACGGGTGCAGAAACAGCAGAAGACGAATTAAGTGATGACGTTTACCGTTTGTATTACACAAATGCTGACTATATCACAAATGATTATTCCGGTCTTATTATTCCTATGCAGATTTCAAAAAAGGGTAAATTATTCATCGAATATGCTATCGAATCCCTTGGTGAGGAATGCTACGTTGAAGTATATACAGATTCTTCCTTGCAGACTTGCATCGGAACCGACTACATTACTACTGATGATTTTGAAGGCACATTGGAATTCAATGCTCCTAAAACCGGTACTTATTACGTAGTATTCTTCAGCTCCTCATACTATGAGTACTATAACGAAATCGTTTTCTTACCCTACGTTGTAAGCAACCAGAACCGCACACTTTCTTCAGGTAAATGGGCAGCAGCAACCTATAACGAGGACTACACCTACTACAAGATTTCCGTTACCGATACAAGAAAGCTTGTTACAGTATACTCAGACTCCGACAACATCGACATCTTCCTTCTTGACAGCAACAAAAATTCTAAGCAGGAATACAGCACAGTCCTTAACAGCGGCAACAAATATCGTGCATCCTATTCTCTTACAAAGGGTACATATTACATCTGCACTCAAGGTACTTACGATGATTACTACAGAATAAAGTATACTCAGGCTGCATATCCCACACTTACAATAAACAAGTATTCCACCTTCTCACAGGCAGACGGTGATATGAATCTTTACTACAAATTCAAGGCTGCAAGATCAGGTTATGTTACTATCAAAACAAAGAACTTCTCAGGCTATATCACCTTATGTAACTCCTCAATCAAGGCTATTTCCCAAAAATGCTACGTTGAAAACGGCAACGTTATTTTCGGTGTTACAAAGGGTACTACCTACTACGTACGTATAAATGACTATTCAGGTACAACAAGCTCAATCGGATTTACAAATGCAGGTATTACCGACAAGAGTGGCTCAACAAGAGCAAAATCAAGAAGTATTTATACCGGCAACACCTATAAGGGATATATCTCTGCAGGTAAAAACGTAAACGACTGGTATAAATTCAAGCTTGGTTCTCCCAGATATTGGGCAATTAATATTAATTTTAATATGAACGAATATGCAAAGGTTCGTGTTTATGACCGTAACGGAAAATTAGTTAGCACTTATTCATACTGGAACAAAAAATGTACTGTTTACAGCACAAACAGATGGGCTGCAGGCACATACTATATCTGCATTTCCCGTAACTCAACTAAGGATTCCGGTTATTATTCAATGAATATAAAGCTTTCCAACAGCTATATCGGTGCTTAAATTCAAACTTTAAAACGCTGAGGCATTCTTTACAGAATGCCTCAGTTGTAATTTAACAAGAAAAATCTTCACATCACCCTTCCGATGACAAAGTTCAGCCTCTCTAAGCATATACTCTATTGACAAACTCTTTTCATAGATGTAAAATCATAGAAGATTTTTTATAATTTTTAAAAGTTTTTACGGAGGAAGAAATGAACCTGACTTTCACTTTTTTCTTTAACAGTATTCTTCTCGGCATAGGTCTTGCAATGGATGCCTTTTCGGTTTCACTTGCAAACGGGCTTAACGAACCAAAAATAAAAAAATCGAAAACTGCCCTTATAGCAGGTATTTTTTCCTTTTTTCAATTTGCAATGCCTCTTATGGGATGGATATGCGTTTCCACTGTGGCAAAGCAATTTGCCTCATTTGAAAAATTCATTCCCTGGATAGCACTTCTGCTTCTTGGGTATATCGGCACAAAAATGCTTATTGAAGGTATAAAAAGCAAAAATAACGAGGAAGTCAAAAAAGCGGTTACTTTTTCAGGCCTTATTGTCCAGGGAATTGCAACCTCAATTGATGCCCTTTCCGTAGGCTTCACAATAGCCGACTATAATCTGCCCGAAGCACTTATTGCCTGCCTTGTTATAGGCATTGTTACCTTCTTCATCTGCTTCGCAGGTGTCACAATCGGCAAAACCGCAGGCACACGCCTTTCAAACAAGGCGGGAATCCTTGGCGGTGCCATTCTTATATTCATCGGTCTTGAAATATTTATAAGCAGTTTTTTAAAATAAAAATCATGATTCACTATCTCTTTACCGAGGTAGTGAATTTTTTTATAAAAATCATTGAATTAGGCATTATTTCGGTGTATTATGAAATTAATCTAATTAACGATTGGGGGAAATTTTATGAAACTTGGTATTATTAACGGCTGGGAAGAGGGCAATATCAAATACGTTGCCGATAAAGGTCTTGAGGCCGTAGAATTCTGTGTTAACCACAACTATGATTCTCAGGAATTTTTATCAAAAGCAGAAGCAATAAAAGGCTACTGCGAAAAATATAACGTTTGTGTCGGCTCTATGGGCAGATGGGGTATGATACGTATTGACGAAAACGGCAATATTATTCCCGATGCCTTGCAGGCAGATAAAAATATTATTGAAGCCGCATCCATCATCGGTTGCCCCGTTTTCAACTGTGGTGTTAACTATATTGAAAGCAAAAGCTTTTACGAAAACTGCCTTATTGCAATCGACTACCTTGGTCAGCTTATTGAATTCGGTAAGGAAAAAAACGTTAAAATTGCGGTTTATAACTGCGATTGGGAAAACTTTATTGTAGAGCCGAAGGCCTGGTATCCCGTGCTTTCCGCTTTGCCTGAATTAGGCATCAAATACGATCCCTCACACTGCCTCAGCAGAGACGGTGACTACCTTATGGAAATCAGGGATTGGGGTGAAAGAATCTATCACTTCCACCTTAAAGGTCGCGTTAACGTTGAGGGTGAAAGCTATGACGACGCACCTGCAGGGCTCGATATGATACAGTGGCCTGCAGTTATGGATTTACTTTATACAAAGGATTATAACGGTATGCTTTCAATAGAGCCTCATTCAAGCTATTGGAAGGGCAAAAAAGGTCAATGGGGTATTGATTTTTCTATCAATTATTTCAGACCCATGGTTATGCCGGAGGATTACGAATACGAGGATAACCCTTATATGCCGTAAATAAAAACGGAGATTTCTTCTTTATGAAGTATCTCCGTTTCTTTTTTATTTTATTATATTAACTGAAATTTCGGACGGTGCGGTTATGCTTGTTTTTACGTTGCCGAGGGTATCCTTTTCCCAACAGCATTCAACGTAGCCGTAGGGGGTTTTTATTTTTCCCCTTGCAAAGCTTAAGCCACAATCGGTATGGGGACAAAAATCAAATTCCCTGAAGCCGTTGCGCACGTTTTTTATGCCGAGAATATGAGTAAATAAAGCTTCCTCATAGCTTCCTAAAAAATAGTGGTTACGTGAGCGTGTGGTATCCTCCCAGCTTTCCCAAAGGGAATCACTTCCCTTTTCCAGCCAATAGCCCCAGGAGGGATAGGTTTTTTGCGTAAGGAGGGAAAAAGCCAGCTGATCCTCACCGTTATCAAACAAAACCGGCAATAAAAATCTCGTGCCCGTACATCCTGTATCAAGATGATTTCCCTTGCTTTTTATATCCTCCACAAGGCTTTTCAGAACTCTTTCCTTGTTTTCAGGTGCCACCATACCGAAGGCAAGGGGCAAAAGGTTTGAGGTCTGTCGGTAATCCTTCTTACGCTCACCGATTTGCTTCCAGAAGGTAGTTTCATAATAGCCCTTTTCAGTATTAAAAAAGGCTTTATCGAATGCATTTTTTATTTTTTCTCCGCTTTCACGGTAAAAATCAATATCCTCGTTTTTATTAAGAATACGGGCAATACGTACCATAGCCATAAGCATATTGTAAATAAATGCGGTGGCACAAATCTCTGCACCCTCCGAGGAATTACCCTGTGCCTCAAGCTCTGCTCTTCCCACAGGTGCCACCCAGTCTGAAAGACCTTTTTCATTCCAGACGCCGCCTTTTGCTTCAATATCCTCCACGTCATTATATGCAAATTCCTTCAGATAGGGATAAATGTCTTCCAAAAGCTCTTTATCACCGTAAAAACTATATATTTCTTCCGCTGCATGGACAAAAACAGTGTTCCATACGGGTGAATTTTCCACTCCCCAGTCTGCAGTAGGCACCATAACGGGCACAACTCCGTATTCTGTAAAGCAATCCTTCATTGTGTTAACAAATTCTGCCAGAAATGAGTGCATATTAAAATTATAAAGCATTGAAAGAAGACCGCAGGAGGCATCACCAAGCCAGCCGTTTTTCTCCCATACAGGTGTATCCGTAGGCTTACCCTGAAAATTGTTAAGCAAAGTGCTTTTCATAACACTATGCAATCGGTTAACAAGGGGCTCGGAGCATTCAAATTCCGAAACAAGCTCCAGGTCATTCGCCACGCGGTAAATTGTTGTGTTACTGTTATCAGGCTTTTCGGGGCAATTATCAACCTGAATATACCTGAAGCCTTTATAACTGAATTTCGGCTCAAGAATTTCTCTTTTACCGTTACCTATAAAAACATCCTGCTGGATTGTTGCTTTTGGAAACCAGTTTCCGTCACGGCCAATATTTTCACCTATATGAACAACCTGACCATCAGGAAGCAATGCTTCACCATAAGTAACAGTCATTTTTTCACCCATAGGTATGCATAAATTAAACCTTGCCCAGCCCGTAACCATCTGCGGTGCTTCAATTATATAGCTATTGTTACCCAAATCGGTTACGTTTAAAGCCTTGAATTCCTCTATACGCCTTATGGGGGGCATAGCTTGTTTTTTTATTTCTCCCTTTGGTGCTTCCGCCGGAAGTGAATGCTGAAAGCTTTCGGGTGTTTTTCTTAAATCCTTTACTTCACCGTAATAAATACTGTTTGAAACAATGGGACCATCTACAGATACAAGCCAACCTTCATCAGATGAAACAATTTCTTTTTTGTTACAATAGGAAAGCTCAATATCCGCAAGAAGCTTGGGAATATCACGCCAGGCTGCAGTATCCCATTTCCATGTGGCAACTGTTTCGTTATAAAACCCGTTTCCAAGCTCTACGGTTATTGTGTTTTTTCCAACCACCAATAAATCTGTAATATCAAATTCTCTGTAAAGCACAGTTTTTGTATACTGGGTGTTGGCAGGGTTAAGAACGGAATCATCGGCAACAGTTCCGTTTATACGCAACTCAAAAAGACCAAGACCGCATACAAATGCCTTAGCCTCGGTTAACCCTTCTTCTATAATAATTTCCTTTTTGAAAACGGGAGCACATCTGTCATCAACAGTCATAGGTGCACAAATCCATTTTCCTGAAAAAATGCGGTTGTTATCCATCTTATCCCCTCGGGCTTTTTTGTTTATTATAGCATCGCCGGGCATTGTGTTCAATAAAATAAAAAGATAATATTTCATAAAAATTTTTCGTCACTTATTGACTTTATTTTTAATAATACTATAATATATTAGATTGACTTAACCTTAAGCTTGTAAAGGATTATATTTATGATTACACAAGAACAAATTGACAGAATCAACTTTCTTGCCCGTAAATCCAAATCCGAAGGTCTGACACCTGAGGAGGCTGCAGAGCAAAAGACTCTCAGGGCAGAATATGTTGCCGCTTTCAGACAGTCTTTGCAAACACAGCTTGAAAGCACAATAATCGTACGCCCTGACGGAACAAAAGAGCGTATAACAAAAAAGAATCCTAAAACTGCCGAAAGGAATAAAAAATAATGGCAACTATACGCAGAATGCGAGAATCTGACCTTTCAGATGTGGAATACGTCTGCAGAGTTACCGCAGGGGTTGAGGAAAGCCCTGACCCTGCAACTAAACTCATAATGACAAGAATGTTTTCCACCTATTATGTCAGGGAAAGCTACAACAATTCCTTTGTTCTGGCTGATGAAAATGACAAAGCGGTGGGTTACCTTCTTTGCGAGCCTGATTATAAACGATTCAATAAAATTTTCCGTAAAATTGACGTGCCTGAAATAAGTGCAGTCAATAAAAAAAGCGGTTTTCGTGCTTGGACTTTCCCTATTCCCTACAACATTCTCGGCAGGAAATATCCGGCACATCTGCACATAGACCTTTTACCCGAATATCAGGGAAAAGGCTATGGTAAAATTATGATAGAAACACTGCTTGATGACCTTAAGGAGAAAGAAGTTAAGGGTATTATGCTTATGGCAAGTGCACAAAATACAGGTGCAATACGCTTTTATACCCGTCTTGGCTTTAAAACTCTACTTTCCGCTTTAGGCACAGTGGTAATGGTAAAAAAATTATCTGAGAAGTGACATTATGACAAAAAAACCTATTACAGCAATTATTCTCGGTGCAGGTCACCGCACAATGGTATATGCAAACTATTCTTTAGCCCATCCCGATGAGCTGAAGATTGTTGGCGTTGGAGAGCCTGATGAATACCGCCGTAATATGGTAAAAGAAATGTTCGATTTGCCTGAAGAAAACTGTTTTGTTGACGCAGCAGCAGTGGCAGAAAAGCCTAAGTTTGCCGATGTTATAATAAACGGCACGATGGACGAGCAACACGTTGAAACATCTATCCCTTTATTAAAGCTGGGCTATGATATGCTTCTCGAAAAGCCCTTTGCGGTCAATGAGGAGGAGCTTGACAGCTTAATGCAGGTTGTAAACCAGTATAACAACAAGGTTATGATTTGCCACGTGTTAAGATACAACGGCTTTTACCTTGAAATCAAAAAGCGTGTTGCAAGCGGTGAAATCGGTGACGTTATCAACATCCAGACAAAGGAAAACGTCAGCTACCACCACCTTTCCACATCCTATGTCCGCGGTAAATGGGGTAACAGCAAAAATTGCCATACCTCAATGCTTCTTGCAAAATGCTGCCACGACCTTGACCTTATGATGTGGATTATGGGTGATGACAAGCCCGTTTCCGTTTCATCCTTCGGCTCAAGACTCCAGTTCCGTGAGGAAAATGCACCTGAAAATGCAGGTACACGTTGCCTTGTGGATTGTCCCCTTGTTGATACCTGCCGTTACAGTGCAAAGCGTATTTACCTTGATATCCCCGACAGGTGGGAGGTTTACGTGTGGCGTGATATTGAGCACATTAAAAATCCCACAACCGAGGACTATGCCGAAAGCCTTAAAAAATCACCCTACGGCAGATGTATTTATAAATGTGATAATGATGTAGTTGACCACCAGAGCGTGCTTGTTAACTTCCAAAGCGGTGCAACGGGTACACACAACCTTGCAGGCGGAAGCTCAAGCAGTATACGTACAATACATATAATCGGCACCAAGGGTGAGATATATGGTGAAATGGAAAACAAGTTCATTAACGTTAAAATAATAAACCCGTCACTTGACGGTGATTATACCGAAGAGCATATAGATCTGAACAACGTTCCCGATGAAGGTCACGGCGGCGGTGACCAGGGTCTTTGTGAAGATTTTGTAAGATTCATACGTGATGATAATCCTACAATTTCCTGCACATCCATCCACGACTCCGTAGCAGGTCACAAGGTAATTTTCCGTGCCGACAAATCACGCGAAAACGGCGGACAGGTAATGAGCATAGATTTATAAACACCCTTCGACAATATGTTTGTTGACAGTTTTTCGGATATGTGATAAAATCACATCTGCAAAATAAGTAACGATAAGAGGTTGTGTTGTTATAACACATACTTCTTACCCGTTCACTCTAACCCTACTTTTTAACTATTCACTCTTACTTCTTAACTATACACTCTAACCCTACTTCTTAACTATTCACTCTTACTTCTTAACTAAATATGCGGGGATGGCGGAACTGGCAGACGCGTATGATTCAGGTTCATATGAACGTAAGTTCTTGAGGGTTCAAGTCCCTTTTCCCGCACCAAAAAATAAAGCATCTGCAACAGCAGGTGCTTTATTTTTATCCAATCCGAAGGATTGGTATGTAATCACGCTTCAGCGTGTATGTAATTGCCGAAGGTGTATTTATGCAATCCTTCGTATTGATTACATACCGAAACAAGTTTCGGATTACATTCACTGCTTTGCAGTGGTTACATACGCAACCAAGGTTGCGATTTCATACAATGCTTCGCCTTGATTTGATTGCTGAAAAGCAGTATAATCAGTTCGATAAATAAGAATTTGATGAGGTGATATAAATGATTGATTACGGATTAAAAGATAAGGTGGCTATAATTACAGGAGCAAATAATCCATGGGGGATTGGGGCAACAACGGCTATTGCCTTTGCTCGTGAAGGCGCGAAAGTGGTTTTGGTATATAAGAAAGTAGATAGACCATTTGATGCAACGAAAATGGATAGAAATGGCGTAGATAGATATTATGGAGCAAATGCAGGAAATGCAGATGCTGTAGAATCTAAACTCAAAGAAATGGGTGCCGATTATATTGTTTTAGAAAGTGATATTTCGAACGAGGACGATGTGAAAAATATTTATTCTATAGTTCTTGATAAATACGGACGAATTGATATTTTATTTAACAATGCTGCGACAGATGATGAAACTGGTTGCGATACTATAGAAACCATAACTCAAAAGGTGATAGATGATACATTTGCAGTTAATGTTCGTGGAAGTATTTTAATGACAAGAGAATTTATTAATCATCGTGGTGATAATGGAAGAATTATCAATATTTCAACAGATGCATCACAAATCTTTGCAGGTCAAATCACTTATGGAGCAAGTAAAGCAACTTTAGAAGCACTTACTCGTAGTATTGCTCTTGAGGTGGCACAGTATGGAATAACTGTAAATTGTGTTTCACCTGGTCCAACTCAAACAGGTTGGATTGATGACGAATTTGAAAAAGTAGTTGTTCCTTTAATTCCAATGGGAAAATTAATTCAACCAGAAGATATTGCAGAAACTGTTTTATTCCTTGCAAGTAAACAGGCAAGAATGATTACAGGACAGGTAATCAAAGTATCTGGTGGAAAAGCTTTGTAAATTCCAATTTATCGACCAGCGTTGCCACAATACTTTTTATGGTGCACAAACGTATGTTTATTAGTTACTGTGCTCGACTCTTCAAAAAATATAATCTTATTTTTCAAATAATTCTATTAATACAGGAACATCATCAACTAATGTTGAATAGACTATCTTCAAATCAACACTGCCATAATCATGAACTACACGATTACGCAAACCCGAAATATCTCTCCAGGGAATATCAGTTCTAATCAATTTATAATCATCCGACATTCTCTTTGCATTTTCAGAAACTTGAATCAGACGGAATAGCATTGAATCTAAAAGCACTTCGTTTTGTTCAAACTCGTCTTTAGATACATTTGACATATGCTTTGAAATAAACTTAAGGTCAGTTAATATTTTTTCAATATAATAAGCATCATTTTTCAGATTGTTCATATACTCTTACACCATCCTTTAATATTTCATCAATTAACGCCTGATTATCTGCTAATTGTCGTAGGTCTAACAAATCAACTTTTTTGTGTAATGTTTCTCTGAGTCGTTCTGCAATACCGAAAAATTTCAAGCCTACAATTTCTGTTGATACAAGCAAATCTACATCACTTTTCTCGGTTGCTTTTCCTTTAGCATATGAACCGAATAAAATGCAATATTTTACATCGTATTCATCCAACACAGCTTTACATCCTTCTTTAATTTCATCCAGTGTAAGTATGCCGTGTTCTTCATCCAAGACCACATGCTTTTCAAGCTCACTTACCATAGAACGATATTTAAGTGTTCCAACTTTGGCTTCATTATTCTCGTACTCTTTGTAGGAACGTAAAGACACACCTAAAATAGCAGCAGCTTCTTGTTGGGTGAGTTTTTTTGATAATCGAAGTTCTTTTAATGTAGACATAGGATCATCTCCTTTTAATCACTTATACCATTTTTGCACTTTTAAGTCAAGTGAAAAGTGCAAATTTTGCACTTTGGCTCTTTGGTAAGGTGCAAATTATGCACCTTTATAATTTGATTAAAATGCTAATTTAATTTTGAATAGATACTTTATAGTATGCCAAATCATAGCTTGACAACCCCATTTTTTCTATATTATTACGCAAATAGTCAGTAACCTGAAAACCGAGTGCATTGGAATAAAGCCCTGCACCCGGTTTTAATTTTTATACTCAATATTTAAAATTCAAAAAACAAACAGAACACCTGCAACTACACCACCTGCAAAGCCTGACACGTGCTCCCAGAAGGTGGCTTTTCCCATAAACATTCCTCCAACGGTATAAACGGCAAGTACACCTAATGCTATTCCGTGAACGGGTGAAAAGAAAAGCGTTCCGTTTTTTATCGCAAGAAGCACAAAAACTGCAATCAACCCGTAAATTCCCGTTGATGCACCCTCACCTTCGTGCAATTTATAAATAAATGTCATAAACAGACCTGAAATAAATGCAGAAACCACATAGCATACAACCGTTTTTATTGTGCCAAGCTGAGATTCAACCGCATAGCCTACAATAAGAATTGCAGTAATATTCGAAACAATGTGCAATGTTCCCACGTGGAGAAGTGCAGATGAAACAAGACGCCACACCTGACCGTTTTTTATTTTCTTTTCCGAAAGGTGCAAAGCGTGGTTTATATACCCTTTGTTGTGCCCCGTCAGAAGCTTTTCCTTTAAGGTAACCTTTTCTTCTTTCGGAATTATCAGAAAATTATCAAGTATATAGATTATAAATATTATTGCACAAAATGATATGGTAAATATGGGCATAGCTTCACCTTTCCTTACTGAACAGCCACTCATCCCAATGGGAGTTTTTATAGAATCCCGATGCTATTGTGTGGCCACCGTCATTATATTTTTCCGCTTTTTGCAAGAATTTTTCCCGCAAGGGAATAAAATCTGTTCCAGAAATTCATCTTAAATCTCCTACATTATAATAGGATTTTGTTGTGAAAATCCTATTTAATTATACCATTAATATATGCTTTTTGATACCCTATTTTACAAGCTCCACACCTAAGCTCCTGATTTTACCGTACCCTTTTGAAAGCTTTCATATATATAGTACCTACACTTTGACTTCGGTTAATCGGATTTTCAAAAAATTTTAAAAACTTCCTCTATACATATCATATATATTTAATCCCTAAAAGTAAATAGAAACATCTCTCCCATATCCGTATTTATCCGTTCTCCCAGTCTATATAATTATTATTGCAATACACATACTTTTGCTTTATAATTGTAGACATAACCGATTATTTGAAATCAGAGGGATTGTTATGGATTACAAATACAAAAACCCTGCGCTTTCACCTGAGGAAAGGGCAGAGGATTTACTTTCTATTATGACTCTGGAGGAAAAGGTTGCACAGATTGATATTTTACGCGGTGTTGAGTATGCAACTGTACCTAACCCCGTTAACCATTGCTGTGTGCACGAAACCTCCGACGTTGACTACGAAAAATTCAAAAGCACCGTCGGTGACCACGGAATAGGCTACATTCACGATTCCTATACCGTACCTGCAGTATTCAACAAATTCCAGAAATATCTTGTTGAAAACACACGCCTTGGTATCCCTTGCATTTTTACGGGTGAGGCTTTGCACGGTATTTCCTACCCCGGTGCTACAATTTTCCCCGTACCCTTGGCTCTGGCAGCATCCTTCAACCGTGATATTGTCAACAAAACCGGCTCCGCTATCGGTGCGGAAACACGTGCTTTAGGTATGCAGGAAATTCTTGCACCTAACCTTGACGTTGCACGTGAGCCACGTTGGGGACGTGTGGAGGAAACCTTCGGTGAGGATACATACCTTTGCTCCGAAATGGGTTATTCCATTATTACGGGTGAGCAGAAAAACGGTGAAATTGACCGCAAGGATGCAGTTATAACCGAGCCGAAGCACTACTGCACACACGGTATGCCCGAAAACGGCATAAACTGTGGCGTTGCACGTGTAGGCAAAAGGGAAATTGAGCAATGCTACCTGCCCGTATTCGAAACCGCAATTACAAAAGCCGGTGCATACAACGTTATGTCCTGCTACAATGCAATTGACTCGGAGGTTGTTGCTTCCTCAAAATATTATCTTACGGATATTTTACGTGGCAGATATGGTCTTAAGGGCTACGTGCGTGCAGACTGGGGCTCAATCACCCGTCTTGTTACCGCACACCGCACCGCCGCAAACCACGTTGATGCTATATGCGACAGCGTGAATGCAGGTCTTGATATGCAAGGTTGTCTGGACTACACACCCGAATTCTGGGAAAGCACACTTATTGACCTTGTAAATTCAGGCAGAGTTTCAATTGAAACTATAAACAATTCTGTAAAAAATGTTCTTACCCTTAAATTTAAGCTTGGTCTTTTTGAAAACCCCTATACTGACGAAGAAAATTATAAAAACGTTATCCGTTGTGATGACCATAAGCAAATTGCCCTTGAGGGTGCCCGACAGGCAATGACCCTTATTGAAAACGACGGCATTCTTCCCCTTAAACCCAACTACAAAACAATCGGTGTTGTAGGTCCCTCCTCTGCCCGTCAGCGTGTAGGCGGATATTCCTCCGTACCCGTTGGCTATACGGTGAAATCCGTAACAGAAGAGCTTCGCGATGCTCTGGGTGACTCAATAAATATTCTTCAGGCATCAGGCTGCGGTATCCCCAGAGGAGTTGAAGCAGTCACTCAGGAGGATGGTCAGCCACATCTTATCGAAGTATATGATGAGGATGAAAGCGGAAGCATTGAGGATGCGGTACGTGTTGCTGAGGAAAGTGATATTGTTATTTTCGTAGGCGGTGATAACAACTTCACAAGCGGTGAGGGTCACGACCGCTCCGACCTTGTTCTGCCGGGCAAACAGCGTCAGCTTATTGAAGCCGTTGCAAAAACGGGTAAACCCCTTGTTCTTGTATTTGAAAACGGCAGAGCAATCGACCTTTCTGCAGAAATTAAACTTGCAAATGCTATTCTTGTTTCCTGGTTTGGCGGTGAATTCGGTGCAAAAGCCATTGTGGAAACACTTCTCGGCACAAATAACCCCGCAGGCAGAGTGCCCGTTTCATTCCCTCAGGATTCCAACAGAATACCTTGCTACTATTCCATACTTCCAAACCATACGGAAATGATGTTTGAGGGTGACCGCAGAGCACGTTACCCATTTGGTTATGGTCTTTCCTATACAAAATTCCAATACGAAAATCTTGAAATCACAAAGCAGGGCAGAACTGATTACACAGTAAGCTTTGACGTAAAAAATATTGGTGATGTTAAGGGTGACGAGGTTTGTCAGCTTTATGTAAACGACATTGTTTCTTCAATTGTTACACCACTTAAGCTCCTTAAGGGCTTCCAGCGTATCACCCTTGAGCCTGCGGAAACCAAAAAGGTTACATTCACCCTTGATTTTGATTCTTTCCGTTTACTTAACAAAGATTTCCAATGGGTTGTTGAAAATGGTGACTTCGAAATTATGGTGGGCGGTGCTTCAAACGATATCAGATTAACCGAAACAATCACAATAAACGATTAAGGAGCTGATTACCATGAGCAAAAAAACAGAGCGTACCTACAAAAGCTTTACACAATGGGCGGAAAAATCAAAGCAGACCGAATATACTGCGGAAACTCCCCTGCTGGCTGAAGACGGAACACTCCTTGCAAAGGGCTGGGCACGTCACAATTTTTTCACCTATAACAGAAACCACGCAAAGCCCAATATCCGCAAAAAAGAATGGGATTTTTACCAGATAGTAAATGACACTTATCTTGTGCAGATCAGCTTTGCCAATATTTCCTTTGGTGGTTACGTTGGTGCTAACCTTATAAATTGGCGTACGGGTGAATCCATAACGGAGCTTACAAAGCTTTACGTTGGCGGTAACAACAAATATATTTTGCCCTCCAAGGGCGACGTGCCAAATTATTTTGAGGCAAAGGTAGGCAATGCCCATGTTATTTTTGACACAAAGGATACCTACCGCACACTTTATTTCAAAGCAGAGCATAAGGGCAAAATCATCGAATGCGATTTCCGTATGGATATTATGCCCGGGCTTGAAAATATCACAACTGTTCTGCCCTTTAAGGATATGCCCACACGCTATTTTATGACCACAAAGCAGAATTGTATGCCCTGCAGCGGTACATACAAATTCGGTGATAAGACCTATGAATTCAGCAAGGATGACACCTTCTGCATTCTTGACTGGGGCAGAGTAAACACACCCTATAAAATGGTATGGTATTGGTGCAACGGCACACAGTACATAACAGATGAAAATGGTGAAAAGCACATTTTTGGTGTGGAAGCCACCTGGGCAATTGGTGACGAAAGCCACGCTACCGAAACCTGCCTTTTCTATGACGGCAAGGTGCATAAAATCGGTGCGGTTGACGTAGAAACCTTCCCCAAGCCCGATAAATATATGAATGATTGGAAATTCATTTGTGAAGACGGCAGATTCAACCTTACAGTGAAGCCCGTTTTTGACCATCACACCGATATAAACATTCTAAATCTTGGCAGAATGCATTGCCATCAGGTATGCGGTGAATGTAGCGGTGACGTAACCCTTGATGACGGAACTGTGCTTAACATTAAAAATATGCCTATGTTCTGCGAATACGTAGAGGATAAATGGTAAAAAAGTGCACACCGTATAAAAACATAATAAAAAACAAGGACTTCTTACGAGAATAAATTCTTGTAAGAAGTCTTTTTTCTTTTTTAAAATAGTACGTCGAGGCGAGTTTTGTTTGTTCTGCGCTTTTTTTCATCCCTTAAGCTCTGATTCGAATTCAGGCATTATATATTTGGTAACCGACATAAACATTACCATCATTTCACCATAGGAATATTCGTTTTTACTGCTATCCTTACTTGCACGCTGTGAATTAAGGGCGGCATCTATTGTATATATGGCAACCAATGTGTCCTCATTCCTGATAAGCTTGCCGTCACTTCCCTTGCTTCCGTCAAATTCAAGCACTGTGTTGGCATCATTTTCGGGCACGGTGTAAAGTGCAACAAGATTTTGTGCATTCACATTGTATTTTTGTGAAATGGCATTTATAAATTTATTGTTAGGGTCATCGCTGAATGCCATATCGCCTGTTTTTTGTATTTCCGTAGGACCTGACTGCGACTCCTCATCTGCAGACTTTTCCGTTGTTTCCTGCTTTTCTGTGGTGGTTTCCGCTTCTGTTGAGGATTCCGCCTGAGAGGTTTCGGGGTTGGTGGGTGATGCCTGAGTCTGCACCGCATCCGTAGGCTGGATAGCTACCTGAGGTGGCAGAGTTTCCGTATTATGAATTACCTCAGCCTTACCGTTACCCTTAAGGAAGCCGAAGCCACAGCCTGCAAGCACCGTTACAAAAACAGCTACAAGTACAAGGCATAATATCTTTTTTATCATTTTATTCACCTTAAAAATCAATATACAGTAAATATACCATATTTCCTTTTTTATTTCAACAAGGCTTTAATTTATCTTGCAATTGTGTGATATAGTATAGTATAATTATAATGTATAATTGTGTACAGATAAAGGGGGTACATTATGATAAAATATTCCGTAATAGGCACATCCTGGATTACTCGTTCTTTTATAGAGGGTGCTTCTTTACATAAGGAGCTTGTTTTAGATGGTGTTTTTTCCCGTACTTCCGAAAAAGGCACAGAGTTTGCCGAGACCGTTGGTGCAAAACGTGTTTTTACAGATTTCAATGACCTTTTAAAATCTGATACTCAGCTTGTTTACGTGGCAAGTCCCAACTCCTGCCACTTTTCACAATGCAAACTCCTTTTACAGAATAATAAGCACGTTATATGCGAAAAGCCCATTACCATAACTCTTGATGAATACAATGAGCTTCGCGGAATTGCAGATAAAAACAACCTTGTTTATTTTGAAGCAATTATGTATATGCACTCCCCCTACCGCCAAGCTCTTAAGGATGCGGTAAAGGAGCTGGGCATTGTGCGTAGTGCCACTTTTGATTTTTCACAGCTTTCTTCAAAATATCCTGCTCTTGTAAGGGGTGAATTGCCCAATATCTTTAATCCCCTTATGAAGACGGGAGCTCTTAATGATTTGGGTATTTACTGTGTTTATCCTGCAATTGATATTTTCGGTGAACCTGATGAAATCATTCCCACACAGTATTTTCTGGAAACCGGTGCAGACGGTGCAGGAAGTGCGGTCTTCAAATATAATGATAAGCTTGTTACAATAACTTATTCAAAGGTTGGTCAAAGTCGACTTGGCTCACAGATTATGGGTGACAAGGGCACAATAACCATAGGCAGTATTTCACAGACAGATAATATTTTCATTTACAACAACCAAGAGGAAAAGCGTGAGCTTGTTCCCGATATTGATAAAAAGCTCCATATGGGTAACGAAGCATTAAGTGCAATTAACTTCATTACGGATATGGAAAAATACAAGGATTTTTATCTTGAATGCACACAAATGAATGCAAAGGTGCTTAAATGTATGGAGAAAATGAGGGTTTCGTATGCTTGAACGTGAAATTAAGGAATTTCTGCTTTCACGAGGTGTTGCAGACGTAGGCTTCGCTTATATAGATAACTCCGACACAGGCGAAAACAAATATTGCATAAGCATAGTTGTTCCCCTTTCCGATGCCATTGTTGAGGAAATTACCGATCAGCCTACCCCCACCTACTTCCACCATTACAGAACAGTCAATGCTTTTATTGACCGTGTGCTTCTTGAAACGGGACTTTTTTTGCAGGAAAAAGGCTACACCTACATTACCGTAGGTGCATCACAAAGTATGCCCGGCACACCATACAACGGCAGATATTCCCACAAGGAGGCTGCACGGAAATCAGGTCTTGGTGGTATAGGTAAAAACAGCTTGTTTATACATAAAAAATACGGCACACGTGTAAGACTTGGTACTATTTTTACCAATTGTCCCCTTGAGGGCGAGGGTGAAATGAGTGATAACTTATGCACCGGCTGCGACAGATGTGTAAAGGCTTGTCCATCAGGTGCAATATCGGGTAAGATGTTTTACCCGGGAATTGAGAGAGAAGAAATGTTTAGCCCTGCGGTTTGCAGCCAATATATGAAACAGCAATTCCACCACATAGGTCGTGGTGCAGTTTGCGGTATTTGTATGAAGGTCTGCCCCTACAGCAATGTCTGAAATCTGAAACAGGAGACGTTTTATGGCTAAAATACTTATTGCAGATGACGAACATCTTATAAGAAAGCTTATCGGTGACCAGCTGAAAAAGATCGGCCACACCGTACTTGAAGCAGAGGATGGCGCACAAGCGGTATCACTTTTCAATAAGAATCCTGATACTGACCTTGCTATTCTTGATATTATGATGCCTGAGCTTGACGGCTGGCAGGTTTGCAAAAAGCTGAGGGAAACAAGCGGATTACCTATTATGCTTGTTTCTGCAAGGTCACAGGATTTTGATCAGATTATGGGCTTTGAATGTGGAGCAGATGATTACGTTACAAAGCCATTTTCTTTAGTGGTGCTTACCCACAGAATAGAAACACTTCTGCAAAGGGGCGGTACCCACACACCTACAAAGGGACCCTCAGATAAAATCATAATTGAAAATATGACTCTTAACATCGCCGCACATCAGATTTTTATTGATGAAAGGGAAATTGAGCTTACCTTCAAGGAGTTCAGGATTATAAAAAAATTATGCTCCTACCCCGGCAGAGTTTACAGCCGTGAGCGTTTGCTTGATGAAATATGGGGCGAGGATTACATAGGTGATACAAGAACGGTTGACTCCCATATGGCACGTTTACGCACAAAGCTTGGTGAATGGGGAGCAAACCATATAATCACTATATACGGTACAGGCTATAAGGTAGATAAGTAAAGGAGGATAAGGCAAATGAAAAACCGCAGATTCGGTATCAGGGCAAGATTATTTTTAGAAGTTGCCGCTATTCTTGCGGTGTGCCTTATCGGTATATCCTTTGCCAACTCACAGCTGCTTGAAAAGGTATATATATGGAATGTTGAGCTTGACCTTAAGCGTATTGCGGAGGAAGTTGAACAATCCGGCAATAATTACTTTTACGTAATATCGGAAAAGGAATCTCTTGAGGCTGTAAGCATCGACCTTTACGATAGTGTTGATAATCTGCTGTACGAGGGAAGCGGCTCTTTCATTTCCGGTGACCGACTTAACATAATCAGCCGTGAGGAAAATGAAGACGGCAGTTATTTTAACGTGGTTGCCGCCGAGGGAAGCTCAACACAATATATCTTATACGGTAAGGATTTTGCAAACAATTATCATATCGAAATTTTTACAGAGAAAAATCCTATTGAAGAAAATGCTTCACTTGCGGTTTCAGTTACAACAACAATTACAGTCCTTGTAATGCTTCTTGCATTCCTTTTCATCTTTGACTATTCAAGACGTTTTACAAAGCCGTTTATTCAGATGAATGAGGTTATGGAAAAAATTGCCACACTTGATTTTTCATCACGTACTGATATTGACCGTAACGATGAAATAGGCACCCTTGCAGGAAACATAAATAAGGTTGCCGATTCCCTTGACAATGCT
Source organism: Acutalibacteraceae bacterium (assembly GCA_045647125.1). Taxonomy (GTDB): domain Bacteria; phylum Bacillota; class Clostridia; order Oscillospirales; family Acutalibacteraceae; genus DTU089. The sequence goes on from JAZRLZ010000043.1 coordinate 39,315, forward strand.
CTTACAGAGCTTCGGGAAAAGAATGATAAGCTTCAGGAGGATATCGAGCGTGAGCGTCAGCTTGAAAAAATGAGACAGGAGTTTGTTTCCGCCGCCTCACATGAGCTTAAAACCCCCATTGCCATTATACGAGGCTATGCGGAGGGTCTTAAAATGAATATATCTCCCGAAGAAAATGAAAATTCGGAATATTGCGATATAATTATTAATGAATCCGATAAAATGACTAACCTTGTTATTAATATGCTTGAGCAATCAATGTATTCTTCAGGTGTGAAAGCCCCTGAAAAAACTTGTTTCAATGTTGATGATTACATTAATAACCTTATAAAAACCATTAAGCCTATTGCCGAGGAAAAGGAAATTACCGTAGAATACAATGGTTCGGATTCTGTTGTTAATGCAGATTTTTCGCAAATGACACTTGTTCTTTCCAACATTGTACTTAATGCCTTCAGCCACACTAAAAATGAAAAGCTTGTCAGAATAAGTGCCGAGAGGCAGAATGAATACACAACCATACGTGTTTTTAACACAGGAAGCTTTATTGCGGATAAGGATAAGGACAGTATTTTCACCTCCTTTTACCGTGCAGATAAAACACATTCCCGTAAAGAGGGGCGTTTCGGTCTTGGACTTTCCATTGTGAAATCAATTGTTACAAACCATAACTGCACCTGCGGATTTAATAATGAAGAAAACGGCGTAACCTTCTGGTTTACTATGAAAAACGCCGATTAAAACCCTTCGGAAAGGAAAATATATGAAAATTAATTTTGTTATACCCTGCCTTTTGGGTGTTGAGGGTATTATTGCTGACGAACTGCGTTTTTTAGGCGCAGAAAATGTAAATGCCGAAAACGGCAGAGTGCTTTTTTCAGGTGATGAGAATATGCTGGCACGTGTCAACATCTGCTCACATTTTGCAGAGCGTGTACAGATTCTTATGGGCTCATTTGAGGCTACCACCTTTGAGGAGCTTTTTCAGGGTGTAAAGAATATCCCCTGGGAGCAATGGATAGGCAAGGACGATGCCTTCCCCGTTAAGGGCTATTCACTTAAATCAAAGCTTTTCAGCGTAAGCGACTGCCAGGCAATTATTAAAAAAGCTGTCGTTGAAAGACTCAAATCAAAATACGGTATTTCCTGGTTTACGGAAACGGGACCTGTGCATCAGATTCAGTTTTCCATTATGAATGACAAGGCAACTCTTCTTATTGATACAACCGGTGCAGGTCTTCACAAGCGTGGCTACAGACTTTCGCAAAATGGTGCTCCTATTAAAGAAACCCTTGCGGCATCAATCTGTGCATTGGCAAAGGTGCGTCATTACCACACGCTTTATGACCCTATGTGCGGCAGCGGTACACTTCTTATTGAAGGTGCTCTTTATGCACATAACATCGCTCCCGGTCTTAACCGACACTTTGCTGCAGAAAGATTTGACGTACTTCCTAAAAATATATGGAAGGAAGAAATCGAGAGGGCAAAAAGCCTTGAAAAGGTTGATACCGACTTTGTAGGCTATGGCTCGGATATTGACCCGGCTGCCATAAAAATAGCTATGGAAAACGCTTCAAGGCTTCCCATAGGCAAAAAGCTCCATTTCGAAAAAAAGGATATTAAAGACTTTAAAAAATATAGTGAACGAGGTACGGTTATATGCAATCCCCCTTACGGCGAAAGACTTCTCGACCTACAAGAGGCTGAGGACATATACCGTCAGATGGGTAAAGTATTTGACAAACAACACGGTTGGAGTTATTATGTTATAACTCCCGATGAAGAGTTTGAAAATTGCTTCGGCAGAAAATCCGACAAAAGCAGAAAGCTTTATAATGGTATGATTAAATGCCGACTTTATATGTATTTCAAATAATCTTGAACTAAAGGTGATAATATGAAACATCTTTTTATAATTAACCCCAACTGCGGCAAGGGCATTTCCTACGAAAGATGTGCAGCAGGAATTGCTGATGCTATGAAAGAATATAACTTCGAGGATTATGAAATCCACGTTACCAACGGACCTAACGATGGTTATAACTACGCAAAGGCTCAGGTTGATAAGGGTGACCATATCCGTGTTTATGCCTGCGGTGGTGACGGTACGTTATGGGAGGTTGTTAACGCTTGTGCCTGCAAGGAAAATGCGGAGGTTGCCGCATTCCCCTTAGGTAGCGGTAACGATTTTATCCGTATTTTCGGTAACAAAAAGGATTTAAGAGATGTGCGTGACCACATTAACGGAACGGTTATGGAGTTCGACCTTATAAAATGCGGTAACGAATATGCCATTAACCAATGCTCGATGGGTCTTGATGCAGAGGTTTGTGCACGTCAGGCAAGTGTTAAAAAGCTTCCGTTTATTAAGGGTGAGGCTGCATATACTCTTGCGGTGCTTCTTCAATTCCTCGGCAAAATGCGAAAAAAATATACTGTCAAAATCGATGACGATGAGCCTTTTACAACAGATATTCTCTTCTGTGTATGCGGTAACTCCCGCTGGTATGGTGGCGGATATCTTGCCGCACCCAAGGCACTTACATACGACGGACTTCTTGATGTGGTTGTGGTTAAGTTTGACTGCTCCCGACTTGGTCTTCTGCCACTTATAGGCAAATATAAAAAGGGTGAGCATCTTACCTGGGACAGAACAATTTATAAGCGTGCCAAAAAGGTTACTGTTTCCTGCGAAAAAGAGGCAGGTGCCGTTAACATCGACGGTGAGGTAAGATTTGCAAAGGAAACAACCTTTGAGCTTGTGGAAAAAGGCATTAAGTTTGTTGTACCCGCCTGCTCTGACTTTTTAGAACGAGTAAAAAATAATAACGTTTAATAAAAATCATAAAAAAGCATAGAAAAAGAGCTTCCTGCAAGGTTTATTCCTGCAAGAAGCTCTTGTTTTATTTATTTTGTTTTATGCGATCTGCGCTTTTTGGGGTGGGGATAGGGAAAAAAGATGCAGAACGGACAAAACGAACAAAAACAAGGCTTCAGACTTGTTTTTGGTTACCCGAAGGCGTACAAAGGTACGTCGAGTGGTGAGTTTTGTTCGTAGTATAAAACAGTTATTTTTAAACATTTGACTGCTTCATATAAAAAAGACTTCTCACAGAAAGTTATTTCTGCAAGAAGCCTTGTTTTTTTATTTGTTTGTTTTATGCGGTCTGCGCTTTTTTACCATCCCATTAGTGGCGTTTGTCACGGTTGAAATTTCTTCTGGGCTTTCTTTCTCTCTCTTCACTTATATCGTTTTCGGGTACAAGACCTTCAACCTCAATAAGAGCATCGCGACGGGAAAGATTGATTCTGCCCTGATCGTCGATTTCAGTAACCTTAACCATAATCTGGTCACCAACGTTAACACAATCCTCAACCTTTTCAACACGCTTAACATCAAGCTTTGAAATGTGAACAAGACCTTCCTTACCGGGAGCGATTTCAACAAAAGCACCGAAAGACATAAGTCTTGTTACAACGCCATTGTAGATAGCGCCGATTTCAGGATCATTTGCAATAGTGTTAATAATATCAAGTGCACGGTTTGCGTCGTTGATGTCGATAGCTGTAACGAAGATTGTACCATCCTCTTCAACATCAACCTTACAGTTGCATTCTGCACAGATTTTCTGAATAACCTTACCCTGCTTACCGATAACGTCACCGATCTTTTCAACATCAATCTTTGTTGTAAGAAGCTTGGGTGCATAAGCAGAAAGCTCTTTTCTGGGCTCTGCAATAACGGGAGCCATAATTTCATCAAGAATATATACACGAGCCTTATATGTTTTCTCAAATGCTTCCTTAATGATTTCGGGTGTAAGACCGTGTACCTTAAGGTCCATCTGGATAGCTGTGATACCCTTCTTTGTACCTGCTACCTTGAAGTCCATATCACCGAAGAAGTCTTCAAGACCCTGGATATCAACCATAGTCATAAAGCGGTCACCCTCGGAAATAAGACCGCAGGAAATACCTGCAACGGGAGCTTTGATGGGAACACCTGCTGCCATAAGTGCAAGTGTTGAACCGCAAACTGAACCCTGTGATGTAGAACCGTTTGAAGAAAGAACCTCTGATACAACACGGATTGTGTAGGGGAATTCCTCCATTGAAGGAATAACGGGAAGAAGTGATCTTTCAGCAAGGGCACCGTGACCGATTTCACGTCTGCCGGGACCTCTGGAGGGCTTTGTTTCACCAACAGAGTATGAGGGGAAGTTGTAGTGATGGATATATCTCTTTTCAACGTCCTCATCAATACCGTCAAGAAGCTGTGCATCACGTGCAGTACCGAGAGTTGTTATTGAAAGAACCTGTGTCTGACCACGGGTAAACATACCTGAACCGTGTACTCTTGAAAGAAGGTCAACCTCTGCGTTAAGAGGACGGATTTCGTCAATACCACGACCGTCTACACGCTTGCCTTCATCAAGAAGCCAACGACGAACGATGAATTTCTGAAGCTTGTAAAGGCAGTCATCAATTTTGTCTGCTTCCTCAGGGAATTTTTCATCGAATTCTGCATGAACTCTGTCATAGATGGGCTGAAGTCTTTCGTCGCGGATTCTCTTATCGTCTGTATCAAGAGCAACCTTAACATCATCAATTGCAAATGCCTTGATAGCTTCATAAAGCTCTTCAGAGGGGTCATTTGACTCAAATGCGATTTTCTCTCTGCCGATTTCTGCAACGATAGATTTGATGAATTCAACGATCTTTTTGTTTTCCTCGTGAGCAAACATAATACCGTCGAACATAACCTCGTTAGAGATTTCGTTAGCACCTGCTTCGATCATAGCAACAAGGCTATCGGTTGAAGCAACTGTAACTGTCATTTCTGTTTTACCTCTCTGCTCGAGAGTGGGGTTGATAACGTACTCACCGTCTACAAGACCTAATGATACGCTTGAAACGGGGCCGTCCCATGGAATATCGGAAATAGCAATAGCTGTGGAAACACCCCAGAGTGCTGCAATTTCAGGTGAGCAGTCGGGGTCAACAGACATTACTGTAGCAACAACGCTTACGTCGTTACGCATATCCTTGGGGAAGAGAGGACGGATAGGTCTGTCGATAACACGTGATGTAAGAACTGCCTTTTCAGAAGCCTTACCCTCACGACGCTGGAAAGAGCCGGGGATTCTTCCTACTGAATAGAGCTTTTCCTCAAAGTCAACTGAAAGCGGGAAGAAATCTACACCTTCGCGGGGCTTGGGAGCCATTGTTGCTGTGCAAAGAACTTCTGTTTCGCCATAGCGTACAATACAGGAACCGTTTGCAAGCTGTGCCATTTTGCCGGTTTCAATAACTAATTTTCTTCCGGCAACTTCTGTTTCAAAAGTTTTGAAATCCTTGAAAAACATAATTTTTACCTCTTTTATTTTATTTCCGCTTCATGTGGATTAGCAACAAAGAAAAACCTGAATTCTATCCGGGCTTTTCTTTATCGCTAAACCCGTAATCCGCGGATTGTAACCATAAAAAACCATTTTAAAAAACGGCTAACGGGACAAACAGCTGACTGTTTGTCCCGAATTGAGCAATTATTTACGAAGACCAAGACGTGCGATAATTGAACGGTAACGCTCAATATCTGTCTTCTGAAGGTATGCAAGAAGGTTTCTTCTGTGACCAACCATTTTAAGAAGACCGCGACGTGAGTGATGATCCTTCATATTGTTTTTAAGATGTGCGTTAAGGTCGTTGATTCTTTTTGTAAGAACAGCGATCTGAACCTCGGGAGAACCTGTGTCACCCTCGTGAGTAGCGTACTCAGCCATAATTGCCTGTTTTTCTGCCTGTGTCATAATTTTCACCTCATTAATATTATTCCCAAATAACCCAGAAAGTAGGGTAGGTGAACACGTTATAAACGTTTACTCCATACTCCGAGTCATAAGGCTTTGACATTATATCACACAAAATTTGATTTGTAAAGCACTTTTATTTTAATTTGTATCCTTTATTTTTTCTGTTATACAGGAAACAACCTCTTCCGCAGTCATTCCCTCGCACTCAATGGTAATATCCGCATATTTTTCATAAAGCTCTGCTCTTTCTTCATAAAGGCTGTCTATAGTGCAACCGGGTGCCATTGCAATTCCTCGAGTTGTTATATTATTTATTCTGCCCTTTATTGTTTCGGGACAAAGCCTGATATATACAATAACTCCGTCCTTTTTAAGATTTTCCATTCCCTCGGTGCAATAAACCGCACTTCCCCCCGTAGCAATAACGCTATTATTAAAACGAAGCTCCGACAAAACCTTATTTTCTTTTTCCTTAAAGCCCTCAAGCCCGTATTTTTCTATAATTTCGCAAAGGCTCATTTTGTAGGTATTCTGAAGAATCAGATCTGTATCAACAAAATCGCAAAGAAGACTTTTGGCAAGCAGAACACCAACCGTACTTTTACCGCAACCGGGCATTCCCGTTAAAACAACATTCATCTTATCACCCTGAAAAATATTATAATCTGATTTTACCACAACCCTGAAGCAGTAACAACAGTTTTTGTATTTAATTATTTTGAAAAATGTGTTATTATAAAACAAACGGAAGAAAGGATTTTTTCTTATGCCTTATTTATTCGCACATTTTAAAGAAAAAATAACTGTTGACGGTGAGGCGGTTTATTTTTCCGTAAGCCGTGACGGATTTAACTGGGAAAAGGTAAATAACGGTGAGCCTATGTTGATGAGCCACCTTGGTGACAGAGGTTGCAGGGATATTGAAATAGTGCGTCTGCACACAGGCGGCTTTGTTATTATAACAACCGACCTTTGTATTGTAAGGCAGATGGATGAAAATTATCAGGTTGACTGGAAGCATATAAACAGTCACGGAAGCAAATCCCTTTGTATATGGAAAACAGATGACCTTATAAGCTTTTCACCCCAAAGGCTTCAGTATTTCGGCAGAGATGATTTTGGTTGTATGTGGGCACCCGAGGTATTTTTCGACGAGGAAAAAGAGGAATACCTTATACATTGGGGCTCTACCGTAAAGGAAACTGACTACAAGCATATGTCAATTTACTGCTCAACCACCAAGGATTTTGAAGAATTTTCACCACCCAAGCTGTTTTTCACAAAGGAAAATGAAATTCTTGACTCCCACCTAAGAAAATTCGGTGATACCTACCACCTTTTTTACAAAAACTCCTCAAATCCCCCTATGAATATGCACGCAACCTCAAAAAATCTGTATGGACCATATATTCACGATGATGAATTTCAGAAATATATGGAAACGGAAATAAAAAATCCGGGCTCCTACGAGGGTGCAACAAGCTTCGTTTTGCCCGACGGCAGATGGTGCTTACTCCTTGATTTCTTCGGCTGTGAAAAGGAGAAAATGGGCTATGTGCCATTTATAAGTCAAAAGCCCGGTGACTGTAATTTTACACGAATGGATGAGGGCTTCTCTTTCCCCTACGGCTTCAAGCACGGGGGCGTTGTTGAAATAACCGAGGAGGAATACAATCGTCTGATTAACTATAAAAGATAAAAAAACTTCTTGCAGGATTTTTATTCTGCAAGAAGCCATTTTTTATGTTGTTTTATACGGTCTGGGCTTTACCATCCCATTAGTTGAAAGTTACTCTGCCGAATAGCTTTTCAACCTCATTATTGAGCCTTTCCTTTTCATCGTCACTCATCTGAATGCTTCCGTCAAGAATTTCCTTGGCGGTTTTTTGTGCCTCGTAAAGTATACGTGTATCTGTCATAAGGTTTGCAACCCTCATATCGGGAAGACCATGCTGACGGGAGCCGAAGAAATCACCGGGACCCCTTAATTCAAGGTCTTTTTTTGCAATTTCAAAGCCATCGGTTGTGCGGCACATTATTTCGAACCTTTCCTTTGCCTCTTCATTCTGTGCATCGGATAAAAGAATGCAGGTGCTTTCCGTTGTACCTCTGCCGATTCTGCCCCTGAGCTGATGAAGCTGAGAAAGACCGAAACGCTCTGCATTCTCAATTACCATAACGGTTGCATTGGGCACGTCAACGCCTACTTCAATAACAACGGTGGAAATAAGTAAATCAATTTCACCGCTGTAAAATCTTTTCATAACCGCATCCTTATCCTTAGCTTTCATCTGACCATGCAGAAGCCCTAAGGTGCAATCGGCAAAATATGTGCTTTTAAGATAATCGTAATATTCGGTAGCAGGAACTAAATCGGAATCGCTTTCCTCAACAAGGGGACACACAATATAGCCCTGATGCCCTGCTTTTATGTTTTTGTGCAGGAATTTATATATCCTTTCGTGGTAGCTTGTTGTTACCTGAAAGGTTTTTATCGGTTGGCGACCTTTTGGTAACTCATCAAGCACCGAAATATCAAGGTCACCGTAAATCATCATTGCAAGTGTACGTGGAATAGGTGTTGCTGACATAACAAGTGTATGGGGATTTTTACCCTTTGCGGAAAGGGTGTTACGCTGTGCAACACCGAAGCGGTGCTGCTCATCGGTAATAACAAGACCGAGATTATAAAATTCCACGTCATTCTGTATAATAGCATGAGTGCCTACAACAATATGGCACTCCCCCGATGATAATTTTTCACGTATAGCACGTTTTTTACTTGCCGTAACCGAGCCTGTAAGAAGCTCAATATTAATCTCTTCACCAAAAAATGATTTAAGAGTTTTAAAATGCTGATTTGCAAGTACCTCCGTAGGTGCCATCAAAGCACTCTGGAAGCCGTTTCTTACCGCATTATACATTATTGCGGCGGCAACCGCAGTTTTACCCGAACCTACATCACCCTGCAGAAGTCTGTTCATTGGCTTCTGCCCTTTCATATCCTCGCATGCCTCAGATACCGCACGAAGCTGTGCGTTGGTTGGTGTAAATGGAAGTGATTGATAAAATTCGTTGGTGTAATCATCCTTTATTTCGGGTGAAACTCTGCTTACACCCGACCTTTTTTCACCAAGTAAGCCTAACTGTAAAAGCAACAGCTCTTCAAAAATAAGTCTGCGTTTTGCCAGGGAAAGCATATTTTCACTTTCAGGGAAATGCACGTTGTTTATGGAATCCTCAAAGCTCATAAGGCGGTATCTTTTCACAATAGCCTCAGGTATAAACTCCGTAAGATTACCCTTTGTCTGACTGAGGGCAGTTTCCACAAGACGCTCTGTAGTTTTACTGGGCAAGGATGCAGTTGCCTTATATATAGGTCTTATCCTCTGCTTTTCCGCAGATTTTTCAAATCTTGGTGAAAGCATAGCCCTTGCACCGTATTTATCAACAGTAATTTTGCCAAAAAAGAGATATTCACAATCCTCTTTAAGCTGATCTTTAACGTATTTATTGTTAAAAAACGTAACGTTTATATAATCTGTTCCGTCGGCAATGGCAGTTTTGACAAGTATGCGACCACCGTTTATTCTTATAACCTTCGGTGCTTCCGCCACAACCGCACGAATACAGACGGACTCATTCATAGGTGCATCCCTTAAGGAAGTAATATTGTGCCAATCCTCATAGGTACGGGGATAATTACGCAACAAATCGCTTATGCTGTAGATATTCTGCTTACTGAAGGTTTTTGCCCTTGCTTCACCTACACCCTTAAGGAACTGTATACGTGTATCAAGCTCTGCCATTTTTTCACCACCTTTTAGAACATTTGTTCTAATAAATAATACCACACTTTTTTAAAAAATACAATACATATTATTAACATTCATTTACTTGACTATCTTTTTATAAAAGTGTACAATATATAATTAGTTAAATATTGGATAAATTTTAATGGAGGCAGCTTATGTCTATTATTACTGTAGACGGTCTTACCAAGGCCTACGGCTCACAAACCGTACTAAACGATATTTCCTTCACGTTGCCTGAGGGTGAAATTATCGGCTTATTCGGTCCTAACGGTTGCGGCAAAACTACACTTATGAAAATACTTACGGGACTTATCCACGATTACAGCGGTACTGTTAAAATCAACGGTGAAGCACCCGGCAAAAGTACAAAGGCAATTACCGCATACCTTCCCGAGCAGACCTTTGTTCACGATTGGATGCGAAACGTTGATGCGGTGAACTATTTCAACGATTTTTTCAGTGATTTTGATAAAAACAAGGCACTTGAGATGCTTAAACGCTTCGGTCTTCAGGAAAAGCAGAAGTGCAAAACAATGTCAAAGGGTATGCAGGAAAAGCTTTTGCTTTCCCTTGTTATGTCACGCGAAGCATCACTTTATATCCTTGATGAGCCTATGGGTGGCGTTGACCCTGCAACAAGGGCATCAATACTTGGCTTCATTATGGAAAACTATGCACAGAAATCTTCACTTCTTATATCCACACACCTTATAAATGACCTTGAATCCGTATTTACACACGCTATGTTTTTAGGCGGCGGCAAGGTGCTTCTTAACGATAAGGTTGAACAAATCACCAAGGATGGCAAAAGTATTGAGGATGTTTTCAAGGAGGTATTCAGCAATGTTTGGTAAGCTTCTTAAAAATGACCTTAAGGCACAATGGCATTCAACCTCTGTTGTGTTACTTTGCATCATTATTGTTACTGCAGTAGCAGAAATATTTGCAATTGTTTCCGATAATCAGGTTTTAGGCACACTTGCAGGTCTTCTTGTACTTTTCATTCTTGCATTCGCTTGTATAGTAATGGTTATAACCGTTTCCATGCTTTATTCCAAAACAATGTTTGGCAGGGCAGGTTATCTTACACTTACAATTCCTGCAAAAACAAGCTCACTTGTATGGAGCAAAACCATTTCAGGTCTTGTATGGATATTCACCGTCTTTGCTCTTATGATAGGTTCAATTTTCCTTTGGGTTTCCCAGGTAAATGACCGCTTCGGTGAGCAGGTTGCATCTGCAGAAAAGCTTTTATCTATGTTTGGTGCACCCTCCTTCAGCATAATATTTATTCTTGTAGCTATTTACGTTATATATTTTGCAATAGCAATACTTCTTCTTGTGCAGTGCATCTATTTCGGCATTACACTTTCAAACGTTAAGCCCTTTGCAAAATTAGGTGTTTTAGGTGCAATTATAGTAACCTTTGCATCATTCTTTATTATAATGTCACTTACATCTTCAATTGCCAAGGCTTTGCCCATAGGCATTATATTAACCGAGCAGAATGCCGTATTTACAACCGATATTGTTTCATCGGTACAGAATCTCGGCAGTAAGGTTATATTTACTGAAAATATTACGGGTCACCTTTTGTGCCTTGCGGCAGCACTTGGACTTAACGTGCCCATAACATACCTTATCAAAGAAAAGGTTAACATTAAATAAAACCCGAAAGGAAGAAATATATGGATAATATGACAGGACTCAAACGCTCCGTATACTGCGGTGAGCTTCGTAGTGAAAATATCGGCAACGAAGTTACCGTATGCGGATGGGTTGCAAAGCAGAGAGACCTCGGCTCACTTATTTTCGTTGATTTGCGTGACAGAACAGGTATTGTTCAGCTTGCATTCGATGAAAATACAGATAAGGAGATTTTTGAAAAGGCTTTTGCCGTAAGAAGCGAATACGTGCTTATGGCAAAGGGTATTGTAAGAGAGCGTTCTTCAAAAAATGCGGAAATCCCCACAGGTGATATTGAAATCGACGTTAAGGATTTACGTGTTCTTTCAAAGAGTGAAACTCCTCCCTTTGATATTACGGAAAATTGTCAGACCGCTGAGCTTACAAGGTTAAAATACCGTTACCTTGACTTAAGAAGACCTGATTTACAGCGTAACATTCTTTTCCGTCACAAGGTAACAAAGGTTACACGTGATTATTTCGACGAAAACGGCTTTGTGGAAATCGAAACACCAATGCTTATTAAATCAACTCCCGAGGGTGCACGTGACTTCCTTGTTCCAAGCCGTATTCATCAGGGCACATTCTATGCTCTTCCCCAGTCACCCCAGCTTTACAAACAGCTTTCTATGGTTGCAGGCTTCGACAGATATATGCAGATTGCACGTTGCTTCCGTGATGAAGATTTACGTGCTGACCGTCAGCCTGAATTTACACAGATTGACCTTGAAATGTCCTTTGTTACAATGGAGGATGTTTTAGCTATAGGTGAAGGCTACATTGCAAGAGTATTCAAGGAAGCTCTCGGTGTGGATATTCCCCTTCCCCTTCCCCGCCTTACTTATAAAGAAGCTATGGAGCGTTACGGCTCCGACAAGCCCGACACACGCTTCGGAATGGAAATTTTTGACCTTACCGATATAGTTAAGGACTGTGGCTTCTCCGTATTTTCGGGTGCAGTTGCAGGTGGTGGCTCTGTACGTGGTATCACCGCTAAAAATGCTGTAACAACATATACACGTAAGGAAGTGGACAAGCTTACCGAGTTTGCAAAGGGTATCGGTGCAAAGGGTCTTGCATGGATAAGACTTACCGATGACGGCATTGCTTCTTCCTTTGCTAAATTTATGACTGAGGATGAAATGAAGGCTATCCTCGAAAGAGCAGGTGCTGAAAAGGGTGACGTTGTATTCATCGTTGCCGATACAAAAAATAACTCCGTTCTTTCAGTCCTCGGTGCTTTGCGTAACGAAACAGCCAAAAAGCTTGATATTATCGGTGACGGCTTCAACATTCTCTGGATTGTTGAATTCCCCTTCTTCGATTGGGATGAGGATACACAAAGCTTTGTTGCTATGCACCATCCCTTCACATCACCCCTTCCCGAGTGCCTTCCCTACCTTGAAACCGACAAGGCTTCTGTACGTGCGGAGGCTTATGACCTTGTGCTTAACGGTGTTGAGCTTTCTTCAGGCTCTATCCGTATTACAAACCCCGAGCTTCAGGACAGAATCTTCAAGCTTTTAGGTCTTTCTGATGAAGAAGCACAGCAGAAATTCGGCTATCTTCTTGATGCATTCAACTATGGTCCACCACCCCACGGTGGTTTAGGTATCGGTCTTGACAGACTTGTTATGCAGATGCTTAAGGTTGATTCACTCAGAGATGTTATTGCATTCCCCAAGGTACAGAATGCAAGCGAGCCTATGACAGAATGTCCCTCAAAGGTTGATACAATCCAGCTTGATGAGCTTGGTATCAATCTTAAAACACCTGAAAACGAATAAAAACTGCTTCCTTAAAGGCTTTTAGGCAGTAAATTATTAAAAAACACTTGAAAATAACAGTAATATGTTATAAAATTATTTTGTTAAAATATGAAATCATATTTGGAGGATTAATTTTATGGTAACAGCAGGCGATTTCAAAAACGGCGTTACATTCGAAATGGATGGTAAGGTTTACTCAATTATCGAGTTCCAGCACGTTAAACCCGGTAAAGGTGCGGCTTTCGTTCGTACAAAAATCAGGGACGTAATTAACGGTAGCGTTGTTGAAAAAACTTTCAGCCCTACAGATAAGTACCCCACAGCATATATCGAAAGAAAAGATATGGAATTCTCTTACGAGGATGGCGGTCTTTACTACTTTATGGATCAGGAAACATACGATATGATTCCCGTTGATTCATCTAACCTTTCAGACAACTTCAAATTTGTAAAAGAGAATATGGTATGTAAAATTCTTTCTTACAAAGGTAATGTTTTCGGCGTTGAGCCCCCAACATTCGTAACTCTTAAGGTTACACAGACTGACCCCGGCTTTGCAGGTAACACAGCTACTAACGCTACAAAACCCGCAACACTCGAAACCGGTGCTGAAATCAAGGTTCCCCTTTTCATTGACGAGGGTGAAGAAATTAACATTGATACAAGAACAGGTGAATATCTCTCCAGAGCATAATTACCTGATAAATAGGAGGACTTATTATGACACTTACAGAAAAAGTTGCATATCTTAAAGGTCTTGCAGAAGGTCTTAACCTTGACAAAGATTCAAAAGAAGCAAAAATCTTCGATGCTATGTTCGATATTCTTGAGGATATGGCTCTTACAGTTACTGATATTGACGAGGACCTCAGCGCAGTTGAAGACCTTGTTGACGCTATTGATGAAGATCTTGACGAGCTTGAGGAATACATCTTCGACGATGAAGATGATTTCGATGATTGTTGCTGCTGCGACGATGACGAGCTTTATGAAGTAGAATGCCCCCTCTGCGGTGAAGAAATTCTTCTTGACGACGAAATGCTCGACGAAGAAGTTATCGAATGCCCCGGTTGTGGCGAAAAGCTTGAGCTTGACATCGACTTTGACGATTGCGAATGCGATTGTGACTGTGGTTGCTGTTCAGAAGACGAAGAGTAATTTCTTTCGGGTAAAAAAGCGCAGATCGCATAAAACAAATCAATAAAATATAGAGCTTCTTGCAGGGATGAACCTTGTAAGAAGCTTTTTATTATATTATAAAGTGTAAATTATAAAGAAAAATTGTTTTATACTACGAACAAAACTCACCACTCGACGTACCTTTTTCTTATAATATTATATAGTATATAAAAATACTGCCGTATCCGTTATGGATACGACAGTTTTTTTGTTTGTTATAGGTTTTTCCGATATATTAAGACCAACAGACGTTATTATAAATGAAATAATAAATAACAGAATTACAAGTACCGCAAGAATAATTTTTCTTATTGTTTCTCGGCGTTTCTGTGCAACGCTATCGCCTATAATATATGTTTTCGAGCCGATTTTTCCGGGATATTCACGGGCAAAACCATAATAGCTTTTACGTTTTTTAACGTATTCCTTATTTTTTCTGCTCATGTATCATCACCCGCCCATAATGAAATCATCTGCTTCTTCTTCAGTAATTTCCTGACTTGTTTCAGTCGGATTTGTCGTTGCAGCGGCAGTAGTTTCCGTTGGGGGTTCCGTTACGGCAGGTGCAGTAGTTGTTTCCTCGTACTGCGGTGCTGCGGTTGTTGCTGCAGTTGTTGCTGCGGTTGTAGACGGAGTATATGTTTCGTCAGGTACCTCAGGCTCATCTGCAAGGCTGTTTTCCTCAAGGTTATCAGCCTCACCGCTATAGGTTGCACCGTTATAAACATCTATTATGGAAATTCTGTTTTCGTGAATTGTGATATTTGACTGGCCATATAATGACATCTGCAAATCGTGGGCTGCTTTCTGATAATCAACAACCCATATCCACATATCTGCATCACCGCTTACGCGATTTTCTTCAGACGGCACCTGAATCTGCTCACGCTCATACATAGCCCAGCCGCCTGTAACCGCTTTAACGCCTAATGAGAAAATTTCCGATTCCTTATAGCCGGTCATAACGTGGGGAAGAAGGATATTGATATATTTATTGATATCTGAAATTGACGCACTAAGTACCTTATCAATAATATTTTCAATAACCATTCTTTGACGTCTTGTTCGGCTTATGTCACCGTCAGCGTCGCATTTTCTGATACGGCAGAAGTAAAGAGCTTCTTCACCATCTAATGTAACTCCATCACCAACGGGAGGACTTACGGCACCCTTAGTATATCTTACAATTTCATCGGCTTCGTACTGTTTTACATCAACAGTAACGCCACCCATTGAGTCAATAATTTTTTCAAATGTTTCGAAGTTAACCATAACATAGTTATCAATTTCTATCTTATAGTTATTTTCGATAGTCTGAACAAGGCATTTTGCACCGCCCATTGAATAAGCCGCATTAAGCTTTGTGCAATAAGCTCTGTTATTACCCTCAACATAAAGGTAGCTATCCCTGAGGAAAGAACAGATTTTAAGCTGCTTTGTCTTTTTATTAAGGGAAAGAAGCATCATAACGTCGGTATTACCGCTGTTTGTTCCGTCGCGGCTATCAGCACCTATAAGAAGAACGTTAATAACATTCTTACTGTACATATGCTTATCATTACCCTTTGTAGCCCAGTCCATAAGTGCCTGCTTAAAGCTTGCAGAGCCGAAGTCAATTTCTATTTCCTCGTGAACGGGATCCTCATAGATAATGTCTTCCTTTGCAATATCATCGGCATCCTTGATTAAGGAAACCTTACTTGCGACGAAAATACCAACAACACCGACAAGAAGAATTGCAATAGCAAGTATTACGGAAATAACCGTAAATGCTATTTTCTTACCTTTTGGAAGATTTTTATACCAATTTGCAAATTTTTTGATGCCCTTTGGCTTTTCTCCACTATTTTTCATAGGGGGAACTGTGGGTTTATGGACTTCAGGCTCTTCATCCAACACAGAGGGATCAATATTTATCTGTATAGAGGATTTTTTCTTTACTTCCTCACCTGAATTTTCTGCTTCCTCATCCGAGAATGAGAAAAAGTCTTCGGAATCCAGAGCGGAGGTGTTAACCCTTCTTCTTTCCTCTATTCTTCTGTGTTTTTCCGCAACCTGCTCGTATAAAATCTGTTCATCAAGTCGGCTTTCCATTTTTTCTTCGGAAAACAAATTCTGTTCTTCTATTTTTTTATCTTCCTGTTCCCTGAGAGCCTCCAGACCGCTCTGTTTTCTCCGGGAATAGGCATCTAATAAGTCAAGATAATCCTGTAAATCATCATTATGACCCTTATTACCGTCAGACATAAATTATTCCTCCGTATTGTCTACAGTTTCTTCAACGGGTGCATCCTGTGCTTCTTCAGCTATATCCCCTGCTCCCTCTGCGGAAGTTCCGTCATCCTCAACGTCACCATTGATCTGCTCTTCGTCATGCTCGGTTGTGGAGAGAGTAACAACCTTGTCACCCTTACCTAACTTCATAACGCGGACACCCTTTGACGGACGGGCACATATTCTGACTGCATTTGCAGGTATTCTTATAATAATACCATCCTGTGAAATCAAGATAATATCGTCTTCCTCATTAATATCAGTAATAGCGGCAACCTCACCATATTTATCTATATGATAATTCTTGAGACCTTTACCACCTCTTGACTGTGTACGGTAATTATTATTTTCACTTATTCTGCCGTAGCCTGTTTCGCTGACTGTAAGGATTTTGCCTTCTTCCTTCATAATAGTCATACCAACAACCTCGTCGCCCTCGTTAAGTGTAATAGCCTTAACACCGCTTGCAGTTCTGCCCAGGGGTCTTGCATCGTTTTCATTAAATCTTATGCACATACCCTTTCTTGTAGCAACAAGCAAATCATCATTACCTGATGTAAGCTTAACCCATGCAAGCTCATCATCCTCACGAAGGCTTACGGCAATAATGCCATTACGGCGCGTGTTTCTGTAAATATCAAGTGAGGAACGCTTAATAAGACCCTTACGTGTAACCATACAAAGGTACATACCCTCGTCTTCCTTGGGTACCTGAATCATTGCAGAAACCTTTTCACCGCTTTCAAGGGGAAGAATGTTAACAATATTTGTTCCGCGTGCATTTTTACTGCCCTCGGGAATTTCGTATCCCTTAAGTCTGTATGCTCTGCCTCGGGTTGTATAGAACATAATTGAATCGTGTGATGATGCAATAAACATAGTTTCTGCATAGTCATCCTCACGTCTGTTCATACCCTTAACGCCTCTGCCGCCTCTGTTCTGTGTAGAGAATATCTCAACGGGCTGACGCTTGATATAACCCATATTTGTGTATGTATAAACACATTTTTCTTCAGGAATAAGGTCCTCAATATCAACCTCACCGCTTACGTTATCAATTGATGTGCGGCGTGGGTCGGAATATTTCTGACTGATTGCACCAAGCTCTTCCTTAACAATATTAAGAACACGCTCGTGTGATGCAAGAATTTCCGTAAAATCTTTGATTTTTTCCCTTAATTCATTAAGCTCGTTAGTAATCTTAAGAATTTCAAGACCTGCTAACTGACCTAAGCGGAATGCAACAATTGCAGCTGCCTGTGGCTCGTCAAAATCAAATTTTTCCATAATGGCGGCTTTAGCTTCTGACTGACCGCCCTTACAAGCACGGATTGTAGCAATAATATCGTCAACAATATCAATTGCTTTTGCAAGACCATCAAGAATATGAGCTCTTTCCTGAGCTTTTTTAAGATCGAACTGTGTTCTTCTTACAATAATTTCGCACTGGTGGTCGATATATTTCTGTAAAATCTCTTTAAGAGTAAGAATCTTCGGCTGACCGTCATCAAGTGCAAGTAAAATTACACCGCAGGTTGACTGAAGCTGAGTGTATGAGAAAAGCTTGTTAAGTACAACCTGAGGGTTGGCATCACGCTTAAGCTCAATCTCAATGTGCATACCTGTTTTATCTGATGAATAGTCATTGATATCATCAATGCCTTCAACTCTTTTTTCTTTTGCAAGGTCGGCAATTGACTCAATAAGCCTTGCCTTATTAACCATATAAGGAATTTCGGTAACTATAATTTTAAATTTACCGTTTTTACCTTCAACAATATCAGTTTTTGCACGTACAATAACCTTTGCACGACCTGTAGCATAAGCTGCTCTTATACCTGCCCTGCCCATAATGATACCGCCGGTAGGAAAGTCTGGTCCCTTAATATGCTCCATAAGGTCTTCAAGCTCTGCTTCGGGGTTATCAATAAGGCATTCAATAGCACCGCAAACCTCACCAAGGTTATGTGGCGGTATATTTGTTGCCATACCAACCGCAATACCCTGAGAGCCGTTAACAAGAAGATTAGGAAATCTTGAAGGTAAAACAACGGGCTCTTTAAGTCGGTCATCGTAGTTAGGAACAAAGTCAACAGTATTTTTTTCAATATCTGTGAGCATTTCAAGTGACATTTTGCTCATACGTGACTCTGTATAACGGTATGCAGCAGGCGGGTCACCATCGATAGAACCGAAGTTACCGTGACCGTCAACAAGCATATATCTCATTGAGAAATTCTGTGCAAGACGTACCATTGCATCATAAACAGATGCGTCACCGTGGGGATGGTACCTACCAAGAACGGAACCAACTGTATCGGCACACTTACGGTGTGGCTTATCGGGATAAAGACTGTTTTCATACATAGTATAAAGAATACGTCTGTGAACGGGCTTTAAGCCGTCACGCACATCGGGAAGTGCACGTGCAGTAATAACAGACATTGAATAATCAAGGAATGCTGTTCTTACTTCTTTATTAATTTCAACATTTACGATTTTCTGGTTAGCATAAGGATCAGGAAGATTATTTACGCCCTGAGTTACGCCTTCAGTTTTTTCATTGAATTCGTCCATTTTATAATCCTCCCTTTCTTAAATATCAAGATTCTTAACAAATTTAGCATTCTTTTCAATAAATTCGCGACGAGGCTCAACCTTGTCACCCATAAGTATTGAGAATGTTTCATCTGCCTGCTCTGCATCTTCAATAGTAACTCTGAGCATAAGTCTTGTTTCAGGATTCATTGTTGTTTCCCAAAGCTGTTCGGGGTCCATTTCACCAAGACCCTTATAACGCTGGATTGAGAAGCCTGAGCCTAACTGCTCCATAATTTCGTCACGCTCTTCATCAGAATAAGCATAATGATGCTTGTGATTCTTACTGAGTCTGAAAAGAGGCGGCTGAGCAAGGTATACGTGACCCTGCTTTATAAGCTCGGGCATATAACGGAAGAAGAAGGTAAGAAGAAGTGTTCTGATATGAGCACCGTCAACGTCAGCATCGGCCATAATAATAATTTTGTCATAACGAAGCTTTTCAATATCAAAATCTTCACCAATACCTGTTCCAAGTGCAAGAACAACAGGTGTAAGCTTATCATTACCGATAACCTTATCAACTCTTGCCTTTTCAACGTTAAGCATTTTACCCCAAAGAGGAAGAATAGCCTGAATCATTCTGTCACGACCTGCTTTTGCAGATCCGCCCGCAGAGTCACCCTCGACGATATAAATTTCTGTTTTTGTAGCATCTTTATCAATACAATCAGCCAATTTACCAGGAAGTGAATTACTCTTAAGTACAGATTTACGTGCACTGTCACGAGCTTTTCGTGCAGCCTCACGTGCCCTTGATGCATCAAGTGCCTTATTAAATATTGCTTTGGCTTCGTTGGGATTTTCCTCAAAATATGTACTTAATTTTTCATAAACACATTTTGAAACAAGTGGTGTAATATCGGTATTACCTAATTTACCCTTTGTCTGTCCCTCAAACTGTGCCTCCGTAAGCTTAACGCTGATAACAACGGTAAGACCTTCACGCACATCTTCACCTGAAAGCTTTTTATCATTATCCTTAAGAAGCTTATATTTTCTGCCGTAATCATTAAATACTCTTGTAAGTGCAGTTTTGAAGCCGTTTTCGTGAGTACCGCCGTCGATAGTACGAACATTGTTGGCAAAGCTTAAAATAAGCTCATTGTAGCTATCATTATACATAAGTGCAATGTTAGCCTCACGGTCACCGCTTACTGCAGAAAAGTGAATGGGATTTTCGTGTAAGGGAGAAAGTCCCCTCTTTTTAGTTTCAAAATCTACAAAGGAGCTTATACCACCTTCGTAGCAATGAACTTGCTCTATTATATTTTCAGGGTCGCGTTTATCTGTAAGTGAAATTGAAAGTCCTGCATTAAGGAATGCCTGTTCCCTTAAGCGTCTTTCAAGCACTTCATATTCATAAACTGTTGTTTCCGTAAATATTTCAGGGTCAGCCTTAAAGCGGATAAGTGTTCCCGTTTTATCTGTATCTCCTATTACCTTAAGGTCGCAAGTAGGATTACCTCTTTCAAATCTTTGGTAATGAACGTGACCATCCTGGGAAACCTCTACCTCAAACCATTCGGAAAGAGCATTAACAACAGATGAACCAACACCATGAAGACCACCCGATACCTTGTAACCGCTTCCGCCGAATTTACCACCTGCGTGAAGAACGGTAAGAACAACGGTAACTGCAGGAAGCCCCTGCTGCTCATTGATACCTACGGGAATACCACGGCCGTTATCCCTTACAGTGATAATATTATCAGGTAAAATTTCCACTTCAATATGAGTACAGAAACCTGCCAACGCCTCGTCTATGGAGTTATCCACAATTTCATAAACAAGGTGATGAAGACCCTTTGGTCCCGTTGAGCCGATGTACATACCCGGTCTTTTACGGACTGCCTCCAATCCCTCAAGAACCTGAATGGCACTTGCATCGTATTTTTCTGTTACCGAAGTATCAATAGAATCCTCATCATTGATAACTATGGCATTTTCTAAAGCTTCCTCACGAAGCTCCTCTTCTGTTTTTATAATTTCGTCCAAAGCACTGACCTCCAAGAAGATTCAAATAAATATATTAAAAATAATTTATTTCCATTTTAAAAGTTTGCAGATTTTGAAGCCTCAATTCGTTTAAGAATTGTTCCTACGGATACGGGTGAAATATAAATCACCTTTCCCGCAGTCCCCTGGCACACAATAAAAGATTTAGGCAGCTCATAGGGTGCAACGTTTCGTACCTGCTTACATTTTTCAGCATTATTGAGATAATCTACCGTTTTTTTCATAACGGTTGTATTTTCCATATCAAAAACACCGATAATTTCTTTATCTATAATTACCGTATCGTGGCCTATATGTATAAACATCAGACTATTTCCCCCTTTTTTATAAGGAAGGATTTGCCTCCGCAGAGCCTTAGCACCTGCGACGGATCACAGCAGGTAAGGAAAACCTGCCTGTCATTTATATGGTTAAGAATGTAATCCTGACGTTTTTCATCAAGCTCACTCATAACGTCATCAAGAAGTGCCACCGGCATTTCACCTGTTTTTTCCTTTATTATTTCTGACTCACCTAACTTTAAAGCCAAGGCACAAGATCTTTGCTGACCTTGAGAGCCAAAGGATCTGGCACTTACGTTATCTATAAGTATTTCTATATCATCACGATGAGGACCCACCGAGGTTGATTTATAAATAATATCTTCCTTACGGGCTTTTTTTATCTTTTCAAGTTCCGAATTTCTTAAATCTTCAACAGTAATGCCATTATCAAGGTTATTCTGTGAATAAAAAATTGAAATTTTCTCTTTATTTTCAGAAATTCCGCTGTAAATACTACTGCTGTATTCAGAAAGAAGCTCAATATATTTAAGCCTTTCATTTATAACAAGTGCAGAATATTTTGCTAAATTTTCATCCCAGGTATCCAAAAGGTCATAAAGACCTGAATTTATATGAATATCCTTCAAAATAGCGTTACGCTGAAGAAGAGAATGCTTGTATTTAGCAAGATTTTCCGCATATCCGGGCTTTATCTGGCAAAGTGCGGTATCTAAAAACCTGCGTCTTGCAGATGGTCCGTCTTTAATAAGTGACAGATGTGACGGTGAGAAAATAACTGCATAAAAGCTTCCTATAAGCTCCGATGACCTTTTTAAAGGTACACCGTTGTGAAAAACGCTTTTCTTTTTATCTGATGCAACAATACGGGAGGATTTTTCACGTAAATTATCATTAAATTCAAGACTTATTTTATAGAATTCCTCATTAAATTTTATAAGCTCATTATCCTTTGCTTTTCTGAAGCTTTTACAACCCGTAAAAAGCCATATTGATTCAAGGATATTTGTTTTTCCCTGAGCATTTTCACCGTAAATTACGTTTACACCGCTATCTGCTTCAAGCTTCAGGGCAGAAATATTACGGAAGTTATTCAATTCAACAGAATTAATCTTCATATCTGCCCCCGAAAACTTAAATTATATCGTAAATTACCCTTTCGTATTCGGCATTGTCACCCTTGCGGAGCTTTTTGCCCCTCATAGTGCAGACTTCACCGTTTACTTTTACTTCACCGTTCTGTATAACAATTTTGGCGTGACCGCCTGTGTTTACAACCGATACATTTTTTAAAAGGTCATCAAGCCTTATATATTCGGCTTTTAATTGAAATTCCTGATGCTCCTTGGGAGCAACCTTTACTCTTATTTTCATTTTTTAAACATTCTTTCTGCTAAATGTAGAAAACTTATTAAGCAATATTTTCATTTTTTAATCTCATGGGAATAATAAGGAAAATAAAGCTGTCACCCTCTATAGGTCTTATAATGATAGGTGAAACGGGGCTTGAAAGCTCAATATTAACCTCGTCAACGTCAACAGTTTTAAGGCAATCTGTAAGATAAGTGTTATTGAAGCCGATTTCCACTCTTTTTCCGTCAATAGCTGCAGGAATTTTATCGTTAGCCGCACCTAATGAGGTTGTACTTGAAATTCTTATTGTATTATCATCAAAAACGCATCTTATGGGGCTTTTGATTTTGCTTGTAATAAGAAGTGATGTTCTTTCAACGCTGTCTAATATAAGCTTAAGGTTAACTCTTGCTTTAGTTGAGCTTTCTGCAGGGATAGCGTTCTTGTAATTGAAGAATTCACCCTCTAAAAGACGGGAAATTATTCTGTAATTGCCTATTTCGAAAAGAATAAACTTTTTGCCGATGGAAAGTGTGATATTTGCATCATCGTCATCGGTAAGCTTGATTACCTCTGAAAGGGTTTTTGCAGGTACAACAAAGGTCATATCTTCCCCTGCATATTCAATTGCTTCGTTTCTGATAGCAAGACGGAAGCCATCGCAGGAAATAAGTCTGAGATTATTGTTTTCTACTTCAAATTTGATTCCTTTATGAACGGGCTTTATATCCTGCACCGCTACGGCAAAGATAGTCTGCTTTACCATATCCCTTAAAATACCCTGCTTTATTGCAAATGGAATACCACCTGAAACTGTGGGAAGCTCGGGGTAATCGTTTGCGGGAATACCTACAAGTGAAAATTCTGCTTCACCTGAAAGAATTTTGCAAAGGTTGTGACTGTCTACGTTGATAGTAACTGCTGCAGATGGTAATCTTCTGAGAATATCGCAAAAAAGTCGGGAATTAAGTACAACGCTTCCCTCTGATTCAACAGAGCATTCAACAACGGTTGTAATACCTACCTCAAGGTCATAGCCCGTAAGTGTAAGCTTTCCGTTTTTTGCCTGGATGAAAATACCCTCAGTTGCGGGAATTGTGCTTTTCTGCGGTACACCGCGCTGAACAATATTACATGCTTCTGCAAGAATTGATGTGTTACAAGTGAATCTCATAAAAATACCTCCGTTAAAGGAATAAATCTAAAATTTTGACCCAAAATAATAATTTAAACAGTAGTAGTAGTAGAGAGTGTTGAATTGTTGAATTCTCTCACAAACTGCATAAAATAAGGGTTTGTAAGCCTTCAGGGGCTTGTAAGGAAAATGTTAATTATTGTCAGTGATTTTATGTTTTTTAAAGGCTGTGTCAGTAATGTAGATAACTTTTTGAACATAGGTGTTTAAATTGTTCAAAGATTATTACTCATTACGCTCGTCCTTAATGCTCTTCATAATGTCGTAAACACTTGTTTTAAGCTGGGGGTTATCCTCCATCTTACTTTCGGCAGCTTCAATGGAATAAATAACCGTTGAGTGCTTTTTACCACCGAACTGTGTACCGATTTCTTCATAAGTAAGGTTTGTAACCTCACGCATAATATACATAGCAAACTGACGTGCATGTGAAATTTCCGCTTTTTTCTTTTCAGAGCGGATATCCTCAGGTGAAACACCGAAGGCACGTGCAACCTTGTCAATAATATTATTTATTGTAACCTCAGTAGGCTGAGCGTAATAAACAATATCCTTTATTATGTCGTTTGCAACGCCTATTGTAGGTGTACTTCCGTCGATAGAATAAACAGCATAAATTTTATTAACAACGCCCTCAATCTGACGTACGTTATTTTTAAGACGCTCTGCAATGAACTCTATAACGTCATCGGGTATTGCCATTTTGAATGCCTGAGCCTTGCGGCGGATAATGGCAATTCTTGTTTCAAGCATAGGCGGTTGAATATCAGCAAGAAGACCTTGCACGAAGCGACTGCGAAGTCTTTCCTCAAGTGTGGGAATATCCTTGGGTGGACGGTCAGATGTAAGTACTATCTGCTTACCCTGATTAATAAGTGCCTCGAAGGTGTAGAAGAATTCCTCCTGAGCAACGCTTGTCTTACCGATAAACTGAATATCGTCCATAAGTAAAATATCTGCATTTCTGTATTTGTTGTGGAAGTCAGACATTTTCTTATCACCCATATGGGTAATCATATCGTTAAGGAAGTTTTCACCGCTTGTATAAAGAACATTCATTGTAGGGTTATTATGTAAAACCTCTGCCTTGATA
The DNA here is from genome assembly GCA_045647125.1 of Acutalibacteraceae bacterium. Lineage (GTDB taxonomy): Bacteria > Bacillota > Clostridia > Oscillospirales > Acutalibacteraceae > DTU089. The sequence goes on from JAZRLZ010000043.1 coordinate 64,393, forward strand.
GCCTTAAGAAGATGGGTTTTACCAAGACCCGATTCACCGTAAATGAAAAGGGGATTATGAACACTGCCGGGATTCTTGGCAACTGCAACGGCGGCAACGTAAGCAAACTGGTTTGTTGAACCCACAATGAAGTTTGCAAATGTAGGATCCATACTGTTTATTGGATAGGTTGCAGTCTGGATATCAGGTGTGGTGGGTACAACCGCCGAGCCTTCCTCAAATTGATCTTTAACTATTATTTTTACGTCAACGCTGAAGCCGAGAACAATCTCCAGTGCAGTTTTTATTTCTTTGGAAAAACGAGGCTCGTAAATATCCTTTTTAAAGGAAGAGCTTGTCTCCAAAATAATACCGTGTTCATCAAAGGAGACGGGGACTAAGGTGCTTATCCACGATTTCATAACCGCGGTGGAAACAACACCCTCAAGCTCCTGAAGGACCGTGCTCCATAATTCGTTTATATTATCCAAAAATTATCACCCCGAAAAGCAATTTATCTTTCTCTTAAAATTCACAATATAAGTAAATATATATATTTAATCTTATAATATAAATATAAATATATATATTCTATAGAATTATATCATACTATATATATTAAATCAACCGAAAATGAAAATTTACTGACAAAAATTGTTGAAAAAATTATTAATTTTTATGGGTTTCATATTGCTTTTTAAAGATAATTAATGTAATATCTAAAATGGAATGAAATGTATTGTAATTATATGGAAATAAAATATTTTATTTTATGAAAAGAGATTAAAATGGACGTTAAAAACTACTTTTGCCCCGTATGCGGAAATGATTTTAATGATGGTGACGATGTTGTTTTCTGCCCCGAGTGCGGCACACCTCATCATAGAGAATGCTGGAAGGAAATCGGCAGATGTGTAAACCAACATTTTCATAATTCAGGTGAGCCTGTTGACCACACCTACAAGCGTGAAAATGTTCCCGTTGAGCCTGTATTTCAGTCACCCGAAAACACCGCTTCCGTAAATGGTGAAAACGGTGGAAATCCTTTATTTACAAGGCTTAATGAGCCTTATGAATCAGGCGGAGCATCGGCTCATTATATAGACGGAAATCCCGTTTACCTTTATGAAATCGGCGTAGGAAAAAATCAGGAATATTATATTCCCAGATTTATTCTTATGGATAAAACAAAAAAAAGTATTTCATGGAATTTTGTTGGCTTTATTTTCCCTCTTGCATGGTCACTTTACCGCAAGATGTACAAGCTTGCCGCTATTGTTTTTGCAATATATATTGCATTGTTTTCATTTTCTGCATACTTCGTTTATACAAATGATGATTTTGTAGATTCCTTTATAGAGTGCTATGAGGAGGACCCTGAATTTTTCCAAAATGTTTCCCTTGCAATAGCAGGTGAGGATACAATTCTTACAGTTAAGCAACAGAAATTTATAGCCGCGTATAACAGTATAGAAATACCGATATATGTTCAGGGAGTCACCTTTGTGCTGACCTACGGCATAAAGGCACTTGTATCACTTAAGGGCAACAGTCTTTATTTCAAAAAGCTTTCAAAGAGCATAAATAAAGGCTCTGAAAAAGGGCTTACAGGTGATAATCTGAAGAATTTTATGTACAAGAAAAACGGCGTACTTCCCTTATTTGTAGCCATTCTTATAGGAATATTTGAATGGGGAATTTAGTTAAAAGGTGATATAGATGCACACACCACTTGCAGACAGAATCCGTCCGCAGACAATTGATGATATAGTTGGTCAACAGCACCTGATAGGTGAGGGTATGCCCCTGAGAAACATTCTGGAATCAGGGGAGCTTCCAAATATGATTTTTTACGGGCCATCAGGCACGGGGAAAACAACCCTTGCACGAATGATAGCCCAAAAAACCGACAGAACCTTAAGAAAACTTAACTGTACCACTGCAGGTACCCAGGATATACGAGATGTTGTAGAGGACCTTAATGCCTTCACTGCACCTAACGGAATACTCCTTTACCTTGATGAGATTCAGTATTTCAACAAGCGTCAGCAACAGACGCTTCTTGAGTATATTGAAAATGGTTCAATAACACTTATTGCATCAACTACGGAAAACCCTTATTTTTATGTTTACAGTGCAATTTTAAGTCGTTCTTCAGTATTTGAGTTCAAATACGTTACTCCTCAGGAGGTTGAAAAGGCTGTAAACCGAGGCTTCCAGCTTATGGCGGAGGAAAGAAATGAGGTTTTCAGCGTCGAAAACGGCGTTTCAAGCCACATTGCCACCGCATGCGGGGGAGATGTCAGAAAATCTCTTAACGCCGTGGAATTGTGCGTTTTAGCCGCAAAGAAGCCAAATGAAAATGAAAAGCGTATCATAACCCTTGAAAGTGCAAAATCACTTACACAAAAAAGTGCTATGAGATATGACCGTGAGGGTGATGAGCATTACGATATTTTATCTGCTTTTCAAAAATCTATGCGAGGCTCCGACCCTGATGCGGCGGTGCATTATCTTGGCAGATTGCTTGAAGCAGGTGATATGACCTCTGCAATACGCCGTCTGCTTGTTTGTGCGGCGGAGGATGTTGGTCTTGCATACCCTATGATTCTGCCCATAGTTAAGGCGGCAACGGATATTGCATTGCAGGTAGGTATGCCCGAAGCAAGGCTTCCTTTGGCGGATGCGGTAATTCTTGTGTGCAATTCACCGAAATCCAATACTGCACACGATGCCATAAATGCGGCAATGGAGGATATTAAAAAAGGAAAAAGCGGTCCCATACCACGTCAGCTTCAGAATGTTCATTATGACGGTGACGATGCGGTGGTCAAGGGTCAATTTTATAAATATCCCCACGATTATCCCGGCAGATGGGTTGAGCAGCAATATCTTCCCGATACACTTAAGGATGCCAAGTATTACGTATACGGTGAAAATAAGCAGGAGCAGGCAGCAAAGGATTATTGGGATAAAATAAAAAACAAAAAATAAAAAATAATTTTCCTTTACCGGAAATATATAGAGGTGGTTTATATGAAAAAATTTCCTATAGGCGTTATTATCGACAGCTTCAGGACAGATATCCCCACAGCAGTAAAGAAGGCTGCTGATTGCGGAGCTCAAGGCATTCAGGTTTATGCAACACGTGGCGAAATGGCACCTGATAACCTTGTAGGAGCAAAAAGAAAGGAATTCCTTGACCTTGTAAAATCAAACGGTCTTGTAGTTTCTGCACTTTGCGGTGACCTTGGCGGCGGCGGATTTATCCACAAGGATTTAAACAGAGAAAGAGTGGACTATTCAAAGCGTATTCTTGACCTTGCAAAGGAGCTTGAAACAGATGTTGTTACAACACATATCGGTGTTGTACCTGAGGACCCCAACCACGATAGATACAAAATTATGCAGGAGGCTTGCTACGAGCTTGCTGAATATGCAGATTCCATAAACGCTCATTTTGCAGTTGAAACAGGCCCCGAAACAAGCCTTGTACTTAAGGGCTTCCTTGACAGCCTTAATTCAACCGGTGTAGGTGTAAATCTTGATCCTGCTAACCTTGTTATGGTAACGGGTGATGATCCTGCAAAGGCCGTACATAACCTTAAAAAATATATCGTTCATACCCACGCTAAAGACGGTAAGCAGATTTTCTTCCGTGACCCCGAAATTGTTTACGGCATCAAAAAGGACGTTATAGTAACTGATGAATCATTCATCGAGGTACCTCTTGGTGAAGGTAGCGTAAATTGGAAGGAATACCTTCAGGCACTTGAGGATATCGGTTTCAACGGCTTCCTTACAATTGAGAGAGAGGTTGGCGACAATCCCGAAAAGGATATCAGAAAGGCCGTTGACTTCCTTAAAGCAAATATGGGCTGAGATATAACTGACTAAAAGCAAAAAAAAAGATACACACCGAAGATTAATTTCTTCGGTGTGTATTTATGTTATGCTAAATTTGATTAAGCCTTTTTCTTTGAAACTACTTTGATAACAAAGAGTGTGCCAATCATAAGAACCAATGCAACGGGAAGGGCAATAAACCAGTTGGGAATAAAGCCTGCAATAATGTAGCTTACTGCGGAAACGCCTGCAACCGTAAGTGCATAGGGGAGCTGTGTTGAAACGTGGTTAAGGTGGTCACACTGTGCACCTGCAGATGCCATAATTGTTGTATCTGAAATAGGTGAGCAGTGGTCACCGCATACAGCACCTGCCATACAAGCGGAAATTGCAACGATCTGAAGGGGATTTGATGCTTCAAATACGCTGAGTACAATGGGAATAAGAATACCGAATGTACCCCATGATGTACCGGTTGAGAATGAAAGGCCAACTGCAATAAGGAAGATGATTGCGGGAAGAAGCTTCTGTAAACCTGCCGCACTGCCTTCGATAAGCTGAGAAATAAATATCTTAGCACCGAGGGAGTCTGTCATAGCCTTAAGAGTCCATGCACAAGCAAGAATCATAATAGCAGGAACCATTGCCTTGAAGCCTTCGGGAAGAGATTCCATAATCTGTTTGAAGGAAAGAACTCTTCTGATAAGGAAGTAAACAATAGTGATGATAATTGCTACAAATGAGCCATAAGCAAGACCAACGGAAGCATCGCTGTTTGAGAATGATGTAACGAAGCTTTCACCGCTGAAGAAGCCACCTGAATAAATCATACCGATAACACAGCTTATGATAAGAACAATGATGGGAAGAACAAGGTCAATAACCTTACCCTTTTCGTTAACTGCCATTTCATCAACAGCCTGCTGAGTACCGCTTGTGAAAAGATCGCCTTTTTCAAGGGCATTCTTCTCGTGCTTTTTCATAGGACCGTATTCAAACTTGGAAACTGCAAGGAAAATCATCATTACGATGGTAAGAAGTGCGTAGAAGTTGTAGGGGATAGCCTGAATGAAAAGGCTGATACCGTTTTCTGCACCTGCACCTCTTGCGAAGCCTGCAACGGCTGCTGCCCATGAAGAAATGGGGGCAATAATACATACGGGTGCTGCAGTAGCATCGATTATGTAAGAAAGCTTTGCACGTGAGATTTTATTTTCATCTGTAACCGGACGCATAACTGAGCCTACTGTAAGGCAGTTAAAGTAGTCATCGATGAAAATAAGAACACCGAGAGCAATTGTAGCAAGCTGTGCGCCAACTCTTGATTTGATGTGCTTTGTAGCCCATCTGCCGAAAGCGGCAGAGCCACCTGCCTTATTCATCATAGCAACAAGTGCACCGAGAAGAATAAGGAATAAAAGGATACCCATATTATAGGAATCTGCTACGTTTGCAATGAAGCCGTCACTTATAACGTGAGTAAGTGTTGTTTCGAAGTTGCCGTTTGCATAGATAACGCCACCCACGATAATACCGATTACAAGTGAGGAATAAACCTCCTTTGTGATAAGTGCAAGTAAAATTGCAATTATGGGAGCGAGGAGTGCGGCAAATGATGCATAAGAGGGGATAGCCTCTCTTACCTTTTCGATGGCGGCATCAATATGAGCGTGGAAGTCGGGGTCTTTTTCAAGGTTGTCCGCATAAGCGTCAACATACTCCTGAGCAGACTCACCGTCTGAAAGGTCATATTCAACTGCACTGTCAGGGTCTTCCTCATCATAAATGATGGTAAAGACAGAGGGATTCTTTTCGGGAGCAGCTAATACAACACCGTCTCCGCTGATCTCTTCAACAGAAGCATCACCCGTTGCGGAGATAGGCTCAACCTCTCTTGCCATTTCGCCTGCGGAAAGAGTAGTTTCAACCTCACCTGTTGCTGCACATACAGTACCGATAAGGAAAGCAAAAATGCAAACCACAAGAACTGTATAAAAGCGTTTGTTTAATCTGAATTTCATAACTAAACATTCCTTTATATTTTATTTGTTTACACAAATGTATTCTATATTGATAATTCTTGTTTGTCAACAAAATGAAAATAACTTTGTAACAATAGCTAAACCACACCGTAATTATTTGGTAAAAAAGTAATAGCGGAGCAATGCTCCGCCGTTGTTCTGTCTTATTTACTCATAAGTGTAAGGGGATCTACGTTTTCACCCTTATAGTATACCTCGAAATGCAGGTGTGGTGTACTGTTCTTTTCGCAGGGGATATCTCCAAGGTAGCCTAAAAGCTGAGCATTCTTTACAATATCACCCTTTTTGACCTCAAGGGTATCATTGTTGAATCCGCAATATTTTGCAACCACTTCATTTCCGTGGTCAATTTCAATAGTAGTGCCGTAAAGGGCATCATCATATATTTTTGTAACCTTTCCGTAGGCAATTGCTTTTACCTGGTCCCCCTCCTGCGCCTTGAAATCAATTGCACCGTGGGTACGCCAATCACCGGTTATTTCATTATATGATGGTGTGGAAGGACTGTAGTCCTTCAGAATTTCCGTGCCTACGGGCAATGCAAAATAATCGCGGTAGGGTACGGCATATTGGCTTTTATTTTCCTTAATCTCCGTAGCTTCCGTTGAGGTTTCCGCTTTACGAGCCGTGTCTTCCGTTGTTTCCTCTTCCGTTTCCGTAGGTCTTGTATCGGGAATATCAGTTAGATTCTGTCGCACCTCATAATCAGGCTCTTCGGTTATTTCAAAGGTTGTGCTTTCCGAAATGGTAACATAGTCACTTTCAATAGGCACGTCTATTGTTCCCAGATTACTTTCCGTTACAAGCTTTGCCGCAAGTGCTCCGCCAAAGGCTAAAAGAATAGCAAAGGCATAAGCAATTTTCAAAGTATTATTCTGCTTCGGCTTCGTCTTGCTTTTAACCGGCTTAATGTCCGACGGAGGAGCATTAGGGGGTATTTCAGGTGTTGGGGTGGTGTTTTTATCCTCCGGTAAATTTGTGCCGTTTTTTTCGTCCATAATCAACTCTCCTTGTATTTAGTCAATTAAATTATTGGCACAAATTATGAAAATATACTGTTTTTCCAAAGAAAAGGAAAATGCACCGATTGAGGGGACAATCGGTGCATTTCCGGCACATAGTATAACACTTATGCGCCTGGTTTACTTGAGGAGGGGTTAGTTCTAAAAAAGAACTAAATACTTGTACTCGGGTGCGGCTCCCTTTCCAAGTACGCTGAAAGTATATCATAGCAAATTTGAAAAAACAATATAATTTTTACCGTTTTAAAAAAGTTTACAGTTAATTAAAAATTTTAAAAAGTGCTTTGTTGGAAAGAGTTAATAAACAGATGTAATTTATACAACAAGTGTCGTATAACTGTTGTTTCACGTGGAACAAAAATAAATGCACCAACTAATTGTAGTTGATGCATTTATAATTTAATTAAGCGTTTTCAGTCAAAGCCTTTTCGCAATTAGCTTTTGAAATCTCGTACTGCTTCTGAATTTCGTCAAAGCGGCTATAGTTTTCTGCTTCTTTAACAAGCTTTTCAGAATCGAGGAAGATTTTTGCAGCTCTGTTGAAGTAAACGTGAGTATCAGTAACCTTTTTGGTTTCTTTTCTTGCTTCCTTAAGAAGTTTTGCCTTTGCTTTTACTTCTGCTTTCAATGTACTGATTGTTGCAGTATCCTTAACCTTTTTAGCGGCAACAATTTTGTTGTTTGCAGATTTGATGTATGCTTCAAGCTCTTCTTCTTTAGAGAAGCATTTTTCAAGCTCTTCAATATCAGGCTGTACAAAATCATCCTGATTTTTGTATTTTTTCTCGATTGTATTAAGAGCGGTTATTTTGCCTTTTACAATATCGATAGCAATCCTGCGAGTTTCTTTTTGCTCTTTTGTATCTTTTGGCATTGCTTTTGCTTTTGCCAATTCATCATTTAAACTGTTGGCATCAAGGTGATACAAGGCACCAAGACCTGCTTCATAGATCTTTTTGCTTTCTGTAAGACGATAAATAAATTGTTCTTTGTTGAATTTATTAAGCTCATCCTGAACAAGTTTGGCAATTTCGATTTCTTCGTTAAATACAAGAGCATCTTTGTAAGCTTTCTTGGCAGCTTTACGTTCTGCTTTATCTTTAATGGATTTGTAGTCTTTCTTTGAAACGTTCTTCTTTTCAGCGTTGATATATTCGTTTGAAGAGTTGATAATTTCAACAGCTTCAACAAGTCTTTGGTCATCCACTGTGCCGTTGCTGAAATCTTCAAAAACAGCTCTGATTTTAAGAATACGAACAATGCTCTTCTGTTGAACTTCTTTAAGGTCATAGAAGAAATAGGGAACCATATTACAGAAAGCGCCGAAGGCTGCCATAAGAATAAGAGTTTCAATAATCTTTTCAAGAAGTCCGGGTTGACCCGTTGTTATATCAAGAATATCGTAGGGGCTTTCGTAACCGTTTGTTTCTGTAATACCATAGGATTCATAAACGATGGGAAGAACAAGAGATGTAACAAGAGTTACAATATTACCGATAGTTTGAACTGTTGAGAACATACCATCAATACGTTCACCTGTTTTATATTGGTGATAGTCACGGATATCTGCCTGGATAGCGGGAGTTGTAATTTGTTCAAAGGCACCGAAGAGCCAGTTGAAGTAAACACATAATGCAATCCAATAAATATTTGTTTTGTTGAGTCCGATGGCGAGAATGCAGAGAATATTCATAAAGTTTACGCCAAGAAGAACTTTTTTCTTACCGAACTTGCGGATACAGAAAGGAGCAATAATCATACCCCACATTGAAGCGTTACCAACGATTGTGTTGATAATACCCATTGTTGTACCATTACAAGCGTGACCATATGTATAAACCCATGACATAATCTGGCTGTACGCACCCTCAAGGAAGCCCAACCAACCCGCAAGAGCAATAATCCAGAAGTATTTGTTTTTTGCAACTGCTTTGAAAGCATCGATAAAACGAACCTGAATAACTCTTGTTTTTGCCTGAACAATTTTTTCCACTGTGTTTACATAAACTATGCAGGAAAGAGCAAAACCAACAATAGCAAATATAGGATAACCGATTCTGTAAACCCTGATATCGTACATATCGTTGTTGGTGAAATTCTGTGCGATAATAGGAAGAACGATGTTTGCAATAGATGGTGCTAATGAGTAAACAACGCTCTTAATTGAAAGAACATCGGTTCTTTCCTGGGTATTTGGTGAAAGAACGTGGATAAGGTTGGTGTATGAGTCATAGAAAAAGCTGAAGAAGAACTGAAGGAAGAAGTTCATCAGCAAAACTACAATACACTTTACTATATAACCCATAAGTACAGGGTTTCCAAGCTCGTCATAATAAGCAACCTGAGGGAACCAGGTATTAAGATGTTCGTAGGGGAACCAGACGAATGCCAGTGCAAAAATGGCAGTAGGAATACCCATAGATATAAGGTATGGCCTATATTTACCTGCTTTGCTTCTGCTGTTATCGATCATATTAGCTCGGATAGCAGTAAGCGGTATGCTGGCAATTGTAGCAAGAATGTAAAGAATGTACACATGTGTAGGTGCGATACCAATTGCATCACCGATAACCATATTGTTGCTGTTTAATGCAAGCTGGTTTCCCATATAAATAAGGAAATATGCACCGATACCGCCGCCTGCATAAGAGGCGATCTCTTTGAAAGTCATGTAACGCCCGGGCATTGGAATTTTCCAATAGTTTTTTACTTTGGAAATACCGTCAAAGGCTTTTTGTTTAAGTCCCATAGTATTACTCCTTATACTAATTTTCTACATAAAAACCAGTATAACATAAAAATCATTTCAATTCAATATATTTATTTTATAAGGGGGAAATCAAAAATGTTCCACGTGAAACAAATTGTTCTGAAGGGTAAATGTTCCACGTGAAACAAAAACACCGTAAGGAAAACCCTACGGTGTTTTTGCATATTGGAAAATGTTCTAAATTTATTTTATATTAAATTTTCTCTATCCTTATTATTCGTCGTCATCCTGAAGCTTAGCATCAGCAATAACCTTTTCTTTGATGTGAGGCGGAGCATCCTCGTAACGAGCAAAGTCTAATGTGAAGTAGCCTCTGCCTGCTGTAACTGAACGAAGAGCAATAGCAAAGTCGCTCATTTCAGCCATAGGAACTTCAGCAACAAGCTCCTGAGTCTGTGTTTCCTCTGCAGGACCCATACCGAGAACTCTGCCGCGACGCTTGTTAACGTCACTGATAATATCACCAAGGTTGTCATCCGGAACGTAAGCCTTAAGTGTGCCTACGGGCTCAAGGATTGTGGGTGAAGCATCGGGAATAGCTGCCTTGAATGCTACACGTGCAGCAGTTTTGAATGCCATTTCAGATGAGTCAACGGGGTGGTATGAACCATCGTGGAGACAAGCCTTAATGCCTACCATGGGGTAGCCTGCAATAAGACCGCCTGCGATACATTCGCGTAAGCCCTTTTCAACTGCGGGGAAGAAGTTCTTTGGAACTGCGCCGCCAACAACCTCGTCAGAAGTGAATACGAAATCCTCTTCACCCATATATGGCTCGAAGCGGATCCATACGTCACCGAACTGACCGTGTCCGCCTGACTGCTTTTTATGACGTCCCTGCTTGTCAACAACCTTGCGGATTGTTTCTCTGTAAGCAACACGGGGAGCGGTAAGCTCAACCTCAACGCCGAATTTGTTTTTAAGCTTGGAAACGATTGATTCGAGGTGCTGTTCACCAAGACCTGAAATAATCTGTTCCTTAGTTTCTTTATTGGTATAGAAAGCCATAGAGCCGTCTTCTTCAGCAAGCTTGTTAAGACCGGAAGCAACCTTATCCTCGTCACCCTTCTTAACAACGTTTACTGCCATGGAGTAGCAGGGTGCAATAAAGTCAACGCCTGCAAGCTCAACGGGATTCTTTGCATCGCACATTGTATCGCCAGTTTTAAAGCCTGAAAGCTTTGTAACAACGCCTATGTCACCTGCAGAAATCTCTGTAACGTCTTCCTGCTTTGCGCCCTTTACCATAACAAGTTTACCCATTTTTTCTTCTTCTTCAGTACGGGCATTGTAAGCCTTTGTAGCAGGTGTGATTTTACCTGAAACAACCTTGAAGAAAGACATCTTGCCGATGAACGGGTCGGCAACTGTCTTGAAGCAGATAGCTGCAAGAGGTCCGTTTGCATCACACTGGAGGTCGCCTTCGCCCTTAGGTGTGGGTGCAAGCTTTGTGATACCGTTAAGGAGGAGGTCAACAGCATCTGTTGTAAGACCTGAACATGCATAAACGGGGATAACGGTACCGTCGGAAACACCGCGTGAAAGACCGTAAACGATTTCATCGTGTGTGAATTCTTCACCCTCGAAGAATTTCATCATAAGGTCGTCATCAGCAGAAGCAACAGCCTCAGTAAATGCGGCGTGAATTTCGTCAATGTTTGCATCTGTAGGCATATCAACCTGTGTGGGCTTGCCGTTTTCGTACTGGAATGCCTTATTCTGAAGGAAGTTTACGTAGCAGTCAACCTTACCGCCAACCATGTAAGGAACTACAACGGGGCAGATTGCTGTGCCGTATTTTTCTTTTAAAGAATTAAGTGTTTTGTAGAAATCGCGGTCCTCACCGTCGCACTTTGAAACAGCAACGAATTTGGAAAGCTGATTTTTACCTGCTGTACGGAGAGCCTTTTCTGCACCAACGTCAACGCCGTGGCTTGCGGAAAGAACAACAATAACAGCTTCTGCAGCACGGATACCCTCTGCACGGCCGCCCTCGAAGTCGAAAAGGCCGGGAGTGTCGATTATATTGATTTTTCTGTCACGCCATTCAAGGTTTGCAACGGCTGATGAAACAGAAACCTTTCTCTTTTTTTCTTCGGCGTCAAAGTCCAAAACAGTGTTGCCGTCTACTACTTTACCGAGGCGGTCAGAAGCGCCTGAAATATAAAGCATAGCTTCGGCAAGGGTTGTTTTACCTCTGCCGCCGTGGCCAGCAATAACCACGTTGCGAATATTCTCTGTAGAGTATGCTTTCAAAATAATTCCTCCCATAACAGTGAAACACTGCGGATAATTTAGTCAGATGGTTGTTAACCAAAAATACGTAGTCTGAGTGCAAAAGCACAAAAAGTCTACTATAGTTTGTTATTTTAGCACATAAATTTCGCCATTTCAATGATTTTTTTGAGTAAAATGCAAAATTATTGATATTACATAATAAAGCTTGGCGTTTTTTATGTAATATGTAACTAAATTTTAAATGTTAATCATTTTCAATTGAAAAAAGGAAGGAGGTGTGTTATTATACAATAGAATGAGTTTATACTCGGGTTTTATACTTAAATTATACAAGCCTGTAAAACGGAGGTTTTTAATAATGGCAGATAATAAAAAGGTTCCTACACCAAAGGGAGCAAAGAGACCGGCTCCTCCACCAATGATGAAAAAGGATAGTGCAAATGCAGAGGCTCAGGCAGCTAAAAAAGCTGCGGATAAAAAGGTACCTCTTGCAGTTGCTGAAGCTCTTAAGGAGAAAGAAGCCAAGGAGGCTTTGGCTAAAAAAGTAGCCGAGAAGGCTGAAAAGGCAGCTCAGACGGAGGAAAAGACGGATAAATCCGATAAAAAGGTATTAAAGCCCGTAACCGCAAAGGTTGAGGTAGCAAAGCCTGCCTCGAAGGTTGCAAAAAATCCTGCATTTATTATTGTGCCCGTAATTGCGGTGATTGCTATTGTTGCAATTATCCTTGCGGTTGTGCTTAAGGATAATAAGTCAAAGCTTAAACCTGAAAAGGAATCAACAACAGATTCACGCCTTATTGTTGTTACTGATGAAAACGGCATCGCTGTTACTGATGAAAATGGTGTGCCCGTAACGATTACTCCCGAAACAAAGGTAGTTAAGGTTACCGATAAAAATGGTGAGGTTGTTACGGATAAAGACGGTAATGCGGTTACAACCATCGTTTACAAAGAGGTTGAAGTAGAGGTTGAGGTTCCCGTTACCGATAAAAAGGGTGAAGAGGTTACTGATAAAAAGGGTAACGTTGTTACAACAAAGGTGCAGTCTGTTCAGGACCCGAATAAACAAAGCGGAAACATCAATTTCGGTACAACAGCAGTTCCAATTACCGATGGTAAGGGTCAGACAAAGCTTGACCCCAATGGTGAACCCTATACAACAATTGTTGATGTTACAAGCAGTCCTGTAGCGGTTGAGCCTGCAAACCTTTTGTGGAAATCCTCAATGGGTGGTACTCAGGCAGACTATATTTCAAGCGTTGAAACTCTTTCCAACGGTAACTATGTTGCAACTAACGTTACAAACTCCAAAGACGGCAATATGGCTGATTTCAAGGCGTTAGGCTATAAGATTCCTTACACTGTTCTTTGCGAATATGATGATAAGGGTGACGTAAAATGGCGTGCTGCAGTAGGCAGCAAGGGCGGTCTTACTGTTTTAAATGACGTTGCCGTTGCCAAAAACGGAGATATATTTGCCGTAGGCTACGGTCAGAAGATAGGCAACGTAACGGGCAAAGGTTATTACGATGCGGTTATTTATAAATTTGACCGTAACGGTAATGAGCAATGGCATCAGATTTTCGGTACAACAACTGTTGATATTTTTAACAGCCTTACAATTGCTGATGACGGTATCATTGTTGTAGGATCCGTTGGTAACAACAATAAAGATGCTGCAGGCTTCGGTAAACCTGCAAACAAATCTGCCGCAGTTATAGTTAAGTATGATAACAACGGTAATCTTGTATGGAAAAACGTTGTGGGTGGTGACGGAGACTCCTTTAAAGGTGTTGCCGCAACCTCTGCAGGTATCTTCTGTGTAGGTAACTTTGCTTCAGGTGATCTTTTCAAGGCACAGGGCAAAACTGATAGCGGTATTGCTAAATTCGACTACAAAGGTGCATACGTGGGTGTTACTCCCATAGCAGGCTCCGGAAACGAAAACTTTAGTGGTATTACCGCTTGTAAGGATGGCGGAATTGTAGTTGTAGGCAGATCCAATTCCAACGATGACGGCACAAGTGATAGTATTTTCACAGGTGAGCTTGCATCACGTGGCGGATACGACGCTTATATTATGAAGTTTGACGGCGACCTTAACGTTATTTTTGCTAATCCCTTCCGCGGACAGAATGATGATGACCTTGTTTCCGTAGTGGAGAAAGAGGATGGCTCATTTATTGCTGCAGGCTGCTCGAATTCATCTACACGTGACCTTAAGGGTATTACAACACGTGGCGGTGATGATATAGTTATTGCATCCTTTGATAAATTCGGCGGACTTACATGGGCACGTTCCTTCGGCGGTACAAAGGACGAAAAAGCTTATGCAGTTTGTCTTGCAAAGGATGGCGGCTATCTTGTTGCAGGTAAAACACTTTCAGATAATATAGATATGAATGGTATAGCACAGTACGTTAACGGCAAGTCCGTAGGTGTTATAGCAAGATTCCCCGAATAATATGATAAAATTAAAATGTGACTATTTGGGCGGCGCAGTTGCCGTACCGACTGAAGTTATTGATAAGCACTTAAAGCTTGCTCCTGTAGCAAGCTTTAAGGTTTTGCTTTTTATTTTAAGAAATCCTGACGGAGCCTCCGACAGTGAGCAGATTTCTGCTTGTACGGGGCTTAGCATAACCGATGTTGAGGACAGTCTTGAATATTGGGAGGCACACTCTGTTATTTCAATTGATTCCGAAACTAATGAAAAGCTTCGTCAGAGGGCTATGGCAAATGCAAAAATGCGTGATACAGCCCCTGAAGAGAGTGAAACTCCTCAGAAGCCTGTTGTACCTGTAAAGGTTCTTCCCGTAAAGAAGCCTACCCAAAGGGAAATTGCCTTAAGAATAAAGGAAGAGCCTACCCTTACCCTTATTTATAATGAGGCTCAGGCAATTTTAGGCACCTTCGGGTATGATACTCAGGCACTTATACTTATGATATATGATTACTACGGCTTTCCGCCGGAGGTTATCATAACACTTTTACAGCACCAGAAGTGCGAAAACAAAACCTCCTCCGCCGCTATCAGAAGCAGGGCAGAGGATTGGGCAAAACGAGGCATTGATACCATTGACCTTGTGGAAAAGGAGCTTCTGGCTCTTGAAAAAATTACAGTAGTTTACGAGGCTATAAAGGAAGTTGCCGGGTTAGAGGGTAAGCTGATGACTCCCCGTATAACAAAGTACCTGCGTCAATGGTCGGTGGAATGGGAATGCTCCACAGAGCTTATAAAATGTGCCATTGAGGAAAGCAACCGCACCTTATCCGATGCAGGCAAGCTTCTTAAAAAATGGTATATTCAAGGTATAACCACGCCCGAGCAGGTTAAGGATAAACAGAAAAAACTGCTTCCCACAGAGGTGAAAAAGACCTATAATACGGGAAGCGTAGGAAAAAACAGTGTTCTTGAATGGGCAAAACGCTATGCAGATAAGGAGGAGAATGAATGAAATTTTCCGAAATAATATATCAGCGTGCAGAAAATGAGCTTCGCACAAGACGTCAGCAGGCAGAACGCCTTGCAGATATGCGTCGCAAGGAATTTATCGAAAAATTTCCGGAGCTTATAAAAATAGAAAATGATATGAAAAATGCCGCACTTGAGGTTATCAGGAACGTTGGTCTGAAAAAAGGAGATATGGATGTTTCCGCCATTGCTTCCCGTAACCTTGAAGCACAGAAGGCAAAAAGGGAGCTTATAAAAAAAGCAGGCTATCCTGAGGATTACCTTGATATTCCTTATTCCTGTAAAAAATGTAACGATACGGGTATTTTAAACGGCAGACTTTGTGAATGCCACCTTACACTTTTGCAGCAGCTTTCCGTAGGTGAATTATCCTGCAGTCCTATGCTTGCACGTTCAACCTTTGAAACCTTTGAACTTAAGTATTACAGCGATAAATTTGACGATGCCTTCGGTACTGTACCACGTACCTATATGGGCGGATGCCTTGCTATGCTTAAGGATTATGCGGAAAACTTCAGTCCCCGCAGCGTAAGTTTGTTTTTCAGCGGCGGTACAGGCTTGGGTAAAACTCACCTTGCTCTTGCAGTTTTGAATAAACTTAGTCAGAAAGGCTTCAGCGTTTATTACAATTCTGCCGGAAGTATTGTAAAAGCCCTTGAAAAAGAGCATTTCGGCAGAAGCAACGAAAATCTTGAGGAAGAGATTTTCAGAAATGACCTTATAATAATTGATGACCTGGGTACAGAGTTTTCAACCCAGTTTTCTCAGGTAGCAATTAACGAGCTTGTTAATAATGCTTTGCTTTTAGGTAAAGCTATGATTATAATATCCAACCTTAATGTTGACGCCCTTGAGGAAAAATACGGTCAACGCTTTATTTCAAGGCTTAACAGTTTTGAAATCATCGAATTTATCGGTACGGATATAAGACAACTTAAAAAATAAACGGAGGTAAATTTATGTTAAAAGGAATCCCCAATATTATTTCACCCGAATTACTTAAAATACTTGACGAAATGGGTCACGGTGACGAAATCGTTATCGGTGACGGCAATTTCCCTGCTGCATCAAATGCACAGCGTCTTATCAGATGTGACGGTCACAACGTGCCCGAGCTTCTTGATGCTATTTTAAAGCTTATGCCCCTTGATACCTACGTGGAAAGCCCTGTTATGCTTATGGCTACTACAAAGGGTGACCCTACTCCCACAATTTGGGCAGAGTATCAGGAAATCTGCGATAAAAATAACGGCACAACAAAAATGTCCGAAATCGAGCGTTTTGCTTTCTACGACCGAGCAAAGGAAGCTTATGCCATTATTGCCACCAGCGAGAAGGCTTTGTATGCGAATATTATCCTCAAAAAAGGTGTTGTAACGGATTAAACTTGGTCTTTTGGCGCATATATACCATTTTTCTTCCCTTGACGTATTATTAAACTTGGTCTTTTGGCGCATATACCATTTTTCTTCCCTTGACGTATTAATAATACGCCTACGGGAAGAGAAAATGCTATCTGCATCCAAAATCCCTGCGTTTAATCAGGGCTCTTGGTCTATTGTGCAAAGAAGGTATCTTGGTCTATTGTACAAATACCATTTTCTTCCATCAACGT
This sequence comes from Acutalibacteraceae bacterium, assembly GCA_045647125.1. Taxonomy (GTDB): domain Bacteria; phylum Bacillota; class Clostridia; order Oscillospirales; family Acutalibacteraceae; genus DTU089. The sequence continues at coordinate 81,380 of JAZRLZ010000043.1, forward strand.
ATTAATAATACGCCTACGGGAAGAGAAAATGCCCTCTGCATCCAAAATCCCTGCGTTTAATCAAGCAATAACCTATATTAATTAAGCAGTTTTGGTTTTTCGTTGTTACATTATTTACCAAAAATCAATACTATTGACAAAAAGAAAAAAATATGATATTTTAACTGTAATTAAGGAGGCGAAATAGATGGAAGCTATTCTTGGTATTCTTTATAATCTTTTTGAGGGTTTAGATCTTGCAGTTATTCTTGATTCTATCGAGGGTTCTCTTGTAGAATATGACGTAAGCTCTGTTCTCGACACATTTGCAAGCTTTTACGATGGTTTGCTTAACTGATTACATATAAAATATATCCTCCCGACAGAAGTCGGGAGGATTTTTTGTGTTAAAAATTAGTAAGTGCAATTTTACGGCACACCTTTTCATCGGGGAAATCCATTATGCACCATCCGTATTTTTTAAGTGATAAAAGCTTTATTTCACTGAATTTTTTATATATGAATTTTGCTGTTCTTTTCGGGTTGTTAAGCCCTTTTGAGGCGGAGAAGAAATTAATGGCAAATCCCTTGTCACACAAGGGATTTTCGAGTGTTGGAAGTACCCCTTTTTCCCACTTTTTCTTAGGTGTCAGCTTATACAGATCCTGCACAAAAAACTTCTCACCGCGATTACCGTCGCGTCGGGGGATAACCGACACCGCATAGCCTACGTTTTCACCCCTTGACTGGTCGGGGAAGCCGGAAAAATTCAGCCCCGTATTAGTGTCGTCATAAACAAAATCGGTGTTTGATGTATCAACACAAAGGCGGTTAAAAAGCACGATTTTACCCCTGACCTTGCCCAAGGCAGGGGTTTTATTTTTCAGGTACCATACCTTATTATCACTGTAAAAATCGAAAAATGTGTCAAAAACCTCCTCCGATGAAGGACCATGGTCACGCTTGAGTGACATTATTATTGTTTCAGAGGGGTTATCTGCAAGAAATTGGCGGCAATCCTTGAAAACGCGGTCAAAGGTGAGCCTTTCCTTCTTTCTTTTATCCTTGTAGCACTTTGAAATGCTGTGACAAACGTAAAGCGTGTCACCCTTTTTCTCAAGGCGGATATCAAGGAAGCGTATGCCCATATTAAGCTGATCATATATGCTTGTATTCTGGCAACGGGAAACAAAGCGGAAATCGCAATACATTGTGCCGCTGTCATGGGTGCCGGGTATATTTATTTCCGAAATAAGAGTTTCATCGGGTACATTTTTCAACCAATCGTTCACATAACCACTCCATTCCTTTTTATTCTAATATGGCAGGTGGTTTTTGTCAATTTCCAAGTTTAAATAAATTACTTTTGAAATTTATTGTTAATATATACATTATAATGTAAAAAAATATTGTCTATGTATTGCAATTTGACAAGTACTGTGATAAAATCGACAATGTATAATTCCCGAACTATGTCTTGATAAATATAAGTTATTTTTAGAAAGGAATTCCTTGATGAATATTATTTTAAAGCTTGGAAATTTTGTGAAAGCTCACTTTAAGGTAATTATGTTTCTGTTTGATGTTGTGGCATCATTGATTGCCCTTGGTGTTGCATCTGTGCTTAAGTTTGATGCTGTAATAAGATTGCCTGAATGGTTTATAAGCTATATGCCCTTTATTATGGCAATTGATATAGGTGTTACAGGCATATTGTTTGCATTCCGCAAAATATACAACAGAATGTGGCAGTATTTTGTTGCATGGGACTATGCTTCATTATTAGGGGTTTTTTGTGTTTCAAAGGTAATAGTAACGCTTGCTTGTCCTTTTGTATATCTTAACCCCGATAACTCCCTTCGCGGATTCCTTACATGGATTACCCTCTATTCAATAATTCAGCTTATGCTTATGCTTGTGGGTCGTTGTCTTATTTTTGCTTTCTACCGCATCTGGTCAGTAAAGCTCATCGGTAAGGAAAACCTTGAAACGGGTCACAGAAAACGAGTTATGATTATCGGTGCAGGTAATGCGGCACGTCGACTTATTGAAGAGCTTCGTGGCAGAAAAAATAGCCGAAGATATAAAATAGTTGCTCTTATTGATGATAATAAAAAGAAGCTTAACGAATACCTTGATGGCATAAAGGTTTATGGCGATAGAAATGAAATTGTAAGGCTTGCAAAGGAGCTTGATATTGACGAAATCTTTTTTGCGGCGCCCTCTGCCAGCACACAAAGCAAAAAAGAGATACTCAGCATTTGTAACCAAACCGGTTGTGTGCTTAAAACACTTCCGAATATTACAGATATTGAAAATGCTGAAGCATCAGGTGACTTTACCTCTAAGTTAAGAAAGGTTGATTATACTGACCTTCTTGGTCGTGAGCAGATTAAGCCCGACCTTACAAAAGTATTTAATCTTCTTAAGGGTCACACAGTGTTTGTTTCAGGTGGCGGTGGCTCAATCGGTGGTGAGCTTGTACGTCAGGTAGCCGCCAGCGGTGTTGCAAAAAGAATAATTATTTTCGATATTGCGGAAAACGGAGCATACGAGGTTCAGCAGGAAATCCGCAGAAAATATCCCGAGGTTGACCTTCAGGTACTTATCGGCTCTATCCGTGATGAAAAAAGGCTTTGTGAAATATTTGAAAAATACAAGCCCAGCTTTGTTTACCATGCGGCGGCACATAAGCACGTTCCTCTTATGGAGGATAGCCCCAAGGAAGCCGTTAAAAACAACGTTTTTGGCACATATAATTTAGCAAAAACTGCTGATAAATATGGTGTTAAGCGTTTTGTTATGATTTCTACCGATAAGGCGGTTAACCCAACAAACGTAATGGGTGCAACAAAGCGTATATGCGAAATGATTGTTCAGTCCTTTAATAAAATATCGCAGACGGATTTTGTTGCGGTACGCTTCGGCAACGTTTTAGGCTCTAACGGAAGTGTTATTCCTCTTTTCAAGGAGCAGATTGAAAACGGCGGTCCCGTAACAGTAACACATCCCGATATTATCCGTTACTTTATGCTTATTCCCGAGGCAGTTTCACTTGTGCTTCAGGCAGGAGCTTATGCCAACGGCGGTGAAATATTTATTCTTGATATGGGCTCACCCGTAAAAATCCGTGAGCTTGCAGAAAACCTTATCAGGCTTTCGGGTCACATTCCCGGTGAGGATATTGAGATTAAATATACGGGTCTTCGTGACGGTGAAAAGCTTTATGAGGAATTGCTTATAAGTGAAGAGGGTATTCAGAAAACACAAAATGACCTTATATACGTTGCAAGACCTATGGATTTTGACAGCGATGCCTTATTCAAAAGGCTTGGTGAGGTTAAGGAAATTCTTGATACAGCAGAGCCTGCGGAAATTGTAGAGGTAATAAAAGAGCTTGTACCTACATTTACACCTAATAACGAGGCATATAATTCAAAAGGATCTTCAGATGCGGCAAAAGAAGATGCCTGTGAGGTACACGCATAAATTTAACTGAAATTCAAAGAAAGGGGGATATTATGAGTTTTGATATCTTGTTTTTAGGCAGACTTTTTCCAAGAGAAAAAGAGCAGGAAATAAAAGCAAAAATGAAAACCGGAATGCAAGATGCCGCCAATGTTCTGCAATGGAACATTATTGATGGTTTGGAAGAAAACGAAACGGGCGGAAAAATTAAAATTATTAATTATCTCCCTGTTGATGCATATCCAAGAGGCTATAAGGATAAATTCATTGAGGGCTTTACCTTCAGCCACACCGATAAATACGAGGCAAATGATGTAAACGTGCATTGCTGCAATATTTACGGCATAAAAAGATTCATAAATATCCGTTATTTTAAGAAGTACGTTAAGAAATGGGCAAAGGAAAAAAGTGATAAGCCCAAATATCTTTTCTTGTATACGGCAACGTCAATGTTCTTTAACCTTGGTGCTTATGCAAAAAGGATTAATCCCGATATCAGGGTTGTATGCCTTATTGCAGATATTCCAAAATATGCAACAACAAGCACATTGTCGGGATTGAGGAAAATCTATCACGATTATGAGGTTAAAAAGTGCGAAAGACTTTATGGAGTTGCCGATAAATACGTTCTTCTTACGGAGCATATGGCATCACACCTGGGAATCAGGACACCATATATGGTTATGGAGGGTGTTGCAACCTCTGTAAATGATACTGAAATTGAAGAATCGGGTGAGGAATACGGAAAGTATATCTTATACACCGGTCTTCTTAACGAGAAATTCGGTATTCCCGTATTGCTTGAGGCATTCGGCAAAATAAAGGATGAAAACGTGAAGCTTGTTCTTTGCGGAACAGGTGATGCACAGGAGCTTATTGCGAAAAAACAGCTGGAGGATAACCGCATCATTGCACCCGGCAGGGTAGACAGAAAGAAGGCTCTTGCCTTACAGCGTGGCGCAACTGTGCTTGTAAATCCAAGGCAGAATAACGAGGAATTTACAAAATACAGCTTCCCGTCAAAAAATCTGGAATACCTTTCATCAGGCGTTCCCGTTGTGGCATATAAGCTTGACGGTATTCCCGATGAATATGATGACTATATCAATTACCCGGCAGATGATTCTGCCGAGGCAATGTGTAATGAGCTTGAACGCTTGCTGGGAATGACCGACGAGGAGCGTAAGGCTGTCGGCCAAAGGGCAAAGGAATTTGTTCTCGGAACAAAAAATAAGGTTCAGCAGACAAAACGCATTATAGATTTTTTAAATACCTGAGAAAATTAGGAGAGTAATTGAAGTGGGTTATTCAAGGACAATACAAACGAAACCGGCTTACAATTCAATAGCTTTCAGGATTTTGGTAGTAATACTGTGGTCACAGTATACGGTTATGTCCTGCATAAGGGCAGTTATCGCAAGGTTACCAATTATTAACTTCTTATCAGAGTTGTTTATTCCTATGAGCATTATTTTAGTAGCTATGGCATGCTTGCCATGGTTTTTGAAGCGTGTTCGGGGAGTAGATTTACTGTTCTATCTGGGTATGGTTCTTGTGGTGCTTTTCTCCATGATATTCCACCCTATGACTGTAGAGTATCTGGAAGAGGAATGGTGGCGTATTCTTATAGCCGCTGTACCCATGTATTTTGTTGGCGTTTCATTCTCTCTGAAGGATAGCCACAAAGATCTTTTCTGGTGTTCCATATTCAGTATACTGGCAATGTTCTTATATAAGCTTTATGAGCTCAGCTCCGGCAGGGTGCTTGAGGCAGACGATATGGATGCTTCTTACAGATTGTTACCCAGTGCCCTTTATCTTTTCTATTATGCATTTAACAATCGCAAGGCAGTTTATTATGCTGTAGCTGCAGGATTGTCTATGGTTTTATTGATATTCGGCACCCGCGGACCTATACTTTGTGTTCTGGTTTTTGTGGCATTGAGTCTTTTGTATTCTGTTTCAAGAGTAAAAAGCACAAGGAAGATAGTTATCCTTGCTTTTTTGATGCTGGCTATTGTTTTTGTTGCTTCCTCGGAGGCGTTACTGTTGCGGTACTCATCTGTTTTTGCAGGTATTTTTGAAAGAATCGGCTTCAGTACAAGAATTTTTGAATTTATGCTATCCGGTGATATTGTGGAGGTAGGCGGTAGGCAATACCTTGCAAGGCAGGCTGTAGATGCCATTATTAAAAATCCTATAGAAGGTTATGGCATGACAGGTGATAGGGCAATGTTTGGTGTGTATGTACACAATCTTTTCCTTGAAATGTGGTGTCAGTACGGAGTAATCATAGGCTCAATATTTATTTTTGCTATTATTGCTCTGACAGCAACTGCAGGTATCAAGACCTTCAGATACAAAAGAAGATTTTTGTTTGTCCTGATGCTTGCATCAATGATTTTCGTTAAGCTTATGGTGTCAAGCACCTATACTATTGAACCGTATTTCTTCTTTATGCTTGGCTTCTATGTAAATATAAACAGAAAGTTTTCATTTTTTAAAAAGGGGTAAATACTATGAAGGTTTGTGACGTTGTTCTCGATTCTGTTTGGTATGACCCTCGTGTCCGCAAACAGATTGTAGAATATATAAATAACGACGTTGACGTGGTATGTATCGGTCACAAGGATGACAGGCTTGATCAGGAAAAAATTGATCAGATTCCTTGCCCTGTGGTTATTACACGTGTTGATGAAAAATATGATAAACGTTTGACATCAAAGGTTAAAATACTTTTTCGCGAATTTAACAGAGTTAAGCATATGCGAAAGGCTATAATCGAGCAAAAGCCCGACGTTATTCACGCAAACGACCTTAATGTTCTTACTGCTTGTTGCCAGGCGGCAAAAAAGCTGAAATGCAAGGTTGTTTATGATTCTCACGAGATTTGTGTGGAAAACCATAATATGAAGGGTGTTTACAAAAAGCTTAATGCCCTTTGTGAAAAGGTTTTTATAAAAAGAATTGACAAAATGGTTTGTGTAAGCCACGCGGCGGCAGATTACTTTGAGAAAAAGTATAATATAGAAAAGCCTATGGTTATTACAAACTGTTGTCTTGAATCAGACAGAAAAAACGGTACAGAAAAAAATGCTGACTTTGAGGTGCTTATGCATGGTGTATACTATGCAGGGCGTGGTTATGACTTAATGGTAGAAGCCTTACCTCTTATAAAAAAGCATTCGGAAATCAAAATGGCTCTGAGAGGTTTCGGCACTATTGAGGAGGAGCTTCGTGCAAGAGCAAAGGAGCTTGGAGATGAAAATATCATTTTCTATCCTCCCGTACACGTAAGTGAGCTTGTTAGTAGTGCTTCCGGCTCAATGGTGGGTGTTGCCATTACAGAAAACATCTGCCTTAATTTCGAGCTTTCGGTATCGAATAAAATATTCGAATATGCGGCGGCGGGGCTTCCCGTAATTATGTCGGATATTCCCGAGCACAGATACCTTAATGATAAGTACGATTTCGGTATTGTGCTTGAAAGCAATACTCCCCAATGCCTTGCAGAAGCTGCAATAATGCTTTATGAGGATAAGGAATTATATAACCGTCTTGCTGCAAATGCAGTTAAGATGAGTGATGAGGTCAATTGGGAAAATGAATTTGCACCGTTAATAGAGATTGAAAGGTCTTGGGTAAATGGCTAAAAATGAAGTAAAATGGGGCGCAATGCTCTCGTATTTACTTATTATAATAAATGCCTGCTACGGTTTTCTTGTAACACCGTATATACTTTCTGCAATCGGTGAGGCATCATACGGTGTTTATAAAACAATAACATCGTTATCATCCTCGCTTATGATTCTGGATTTAGGGCTTGGCGGTACGGTAATGCGTTACATCGCCAAGTACAGAAGTGAAAAAACCGAGGAAAAAATAAAGGGCTTTGTTTCTATGGCTCTTGGCGAGGGGCTTATAATATCTGTTGTGTTGGCGGTTGTAAGCGTTGTGCTTTATGCTTTGATACCTGCCATTTATTCAGAGGGTCTTGTTGATAACGAAATTGTTCTTGCCAAAAAGCTTTTCATTGTTCTTGCCGTTAATATGATGTTTCATATTATAGAGAATATTTTTAACGGCATAATATCAGGCTATAACAAATTTACATTTGCCAACGGATTAAAGCTTATAAGAATCCTTATGCGAATAGCTTTAATTTTTATAGTTTTTGTTTTTTGGAAAAATCCTATGGTACTTGTTACTATAGATTTAGGTCTTACCGTTCTGCTTTTGGTAGTGGAGGCTGTTTACGTGAAAAAAGCCCTTTCCGTAAAAGTAGGTCTGACCTTTAAAAATTGGGATAAGGCAGTATTTATAGATTCATTTAAATATACTGCAATGCTGTTTCTTACAACAATAGCCGCACAAATCAACAACAATCTTGATAACGTTGTTGTCGGTGCAATCCAAGGCTCCTCATTTGTGGCGGTTTATTCAATGGGTTTGCTTATATTCTCTATGTTTGAGCAGCTTTCTACATCGATTTCGGGGGTTATGCTTCCTACAGTTACGGATATTCTTAACAAAGAGGATTCCCATAACCGCATACAGTCAACTATTGTTTCCATAGGTCGAATACAATTTATGCTTTTAGGTGCAGTTTTTGTTGGCTTTGTGGTTTTAGGTAAACAGTTTATTTCCCTTTGGTTAGGTGATGGCTTTGAGGATGTTTACATAATAGCCATTATTCTTATGGCACCTGCTCTTCTGGAGCTTTGTGTAAACGTGTGCTTAAGTGTACTCAGGGCAAAAAATATGCTTGGCTTCAGGACAGGCGTTCTGTTTTCCGTAACTGTGCTTAATGCGGTTATAACTGTAGTGGGTGTGAAATTCTTCGGTTATTATGCCGCCGCTGTAGGTACAGCAGTAAGCTTTATAATCGGAAGCCTTGTAGTAATGAATATTTATTATTGCAAAAAGCTTTCCTTTAATATGCTCAGGATATATGGGGGAGTATTTAAAGGCACGTGGCTTTGCTTACTGTTAGCAGGCGGAGCTATTGCGGTATCGGTACGCTTTTTTGACAGCGGATGGTTAAGCTTTATTCTTAACGTCATCATATTTGGTGCAGTTTACGGAATAAGCTTGTTGCTTTTCGGTTTTAATAAATCAGAGAAAAAAATGATTCCTGTTATAAAAAAATATATAAAATGATGAGGGTAAAAAAATGGTAAATGTTATTGGCCTTGGGTATATCGGACTTCCGACTGCTTTGATGCTGGCAAGTCACGGTGTTGAGGTTGTGGGCACAGACTATAATCCACAGTTGGTTGCAACATTAAATGAAGGAAAAACAACCTTTGAAGAAAAAGGTCTTGAAGATCTTTTTGCAGATGCGGTAAAGGGCGGTATCAGATTCACTACGGAATATCAGAAAACTGATATGTATATTGTTTCTGTACCTACACCATATGATAGCTTTTCAAAAAAGATTGACCCCTGCTACGTTAATGGTGCAGTTAAGGAAATTATGGGTGTTTGCCCTAAGGGCGCAACAGTAGTTATTGAATCAACTGTTTCACCGGGTACAATTGATAAATTCGTAAGACCCATTATTGAGGAAAACGGATTTGTTATAGGTGAGGATATCAATTTAGTCCACGCTCCCGAAAGAATTATACCGGGCAATATGGTATACGAGCTTCTGCACAATTCAAGGACAATCGGTGCAGATGATAAAGCAATCGGTGAAAAGGTGAAGGCGGTTTATGAAAGCTTTTGTCAGGGTGATATCGTTATTACGGATATCAAATCTGCGGAAATGACAAAGGTTATTGAAAATACCTATCGTGCAGTTAATATTGCATTTGCTAATGAGCTTGCAAAAATCTGCCGTCACGATGATATGGACGTATACGAAATTATCCGTATATGCAATATGCATCCCCGTGTAAACATTCTTACTCCCGGTCCCGGTGTAGGCGGTCACTGTATTTCTGTTGACCCTTGGTTTTTGGTTGGTGATTATCCTTCACTTACAAAGGTTATATGGGAATCTATGAAGGTTAATGACTCAATGCCCGAGTTTGTGTTAGAGCGTATTCACACAATAATGCAGGAAAAGGGTATAGAGGATATTAATAAGGTTGGTCTTTATGGCCTTACTTATAAAGAAAATGTTGATGACTATCGTGAATCACCAACACTTCAGCTTCTTGAGTGTCAGCGTAAGCATCTTGCTCCCGAGCTTAAGGTTTATGATCCTTATATAAAAGAGGATATTACAAAAAATCAGTATCACGATTTTGATAAATTCCTTGAAGATACAGAGCTTGTCGTGATTATGGTAGGTCACGATGAAATAAAAGAGAATCAGCATAAGCTTAATGGCAAGGTTGTGCTTGATACTCGCAGAGTATGTACACCGGATGATGTATATACATTATAAATTATTAGCGGTGAATTAAATGAAAACAGTAATGCTTGTTTTCGGTACACGACCTGAGGCTATAAAAATGTGCCCCTTGGTTAACGAGCTGAAAGCACGAAAAAACATAAAAACAGTAGTTTGTGTAACGGGACAGCACCGACAGATGCTTGACCAGGTGCTTGATGCCTTTGGTGTTGTGCCGGATTATGACCTTTCTATAATGAAAGAGAAGCAAACACTTTTTGATATAACAACAAATATTCTTAACTCTATCGGTGACGTGCTTGATGAGGTGAAGCCTGATATTGTTCTTGTTCATGGTGATACCTCCACAACCTTTGTTACAGCATTATCCTGCTTCTATAAGCAAATAAAGGTAGGTCACGTTGAGGCAGGGCTCAGAACTTATAATATAAAAAGCCCATATCCCGAAGAGTTTAATCGTCAGGCAGTTTCCATAATTGCCGATTATAACTTTGCCCCTACGGAAATGTCCAAGCAGAATCTTTTGCAGGAGGGCAAAAAGGAAGAAACAATTTTTGTTACGGGCAATACTGCTATTGATGCACTTAAAACAACCGTCCGTAATGACTATAATCATCCGGAGCTTCAATGGGCAAGTGACAGCAGACTTATAATGGTTACTGCACACCGCCGTGAAAATCTTGGTGTGCCTATGCACAATATGTTCCGTGCAATCAGACGAGTTCTTGATGAGCACCCCGACGTAAAGGTTATTTATCCCATTCATATGAATCCTGTTGTGCGTCAGGCGGCAGATGAGGAGCTTGGTGATTGTGACCGTGTTCATATTATTGAGCCTCTTGAGGTGCTTGATTTCCATAACTTCCTTGAAAAAAGCTATCTTATATTAACCGATAGCGGTGGTATTCAGGAGGAAGCACCCTCTTTAGGTAAGCCCGTTCTTGTAATGCGTGATACAACGGAGCGTCCCGAGGGCATAAAGGCGGGTACCTTGAAACTTGTAGGTACAGATGAAGCTGTTATTTATGATAACTTCACTCGGCTTCTTAACGATAAAAAAGTTTATAATGCTATGGCACAAGCAAGCAACCCTTATGGTGACGGATTTGCCTGTAAGCGCATAGCTGATATTCTGGAGGAATAAATATGTCATTATTCGCAGGTAAAACACTTATGATTACAGGCGGTACAGGTTCTTTTGGTAACGCTGTACTTAACAGATTTTTAGAAACAGATATCGGTGAAATCCGTGTACTTTCACGTGATGAAAAAAAGCAGGATGATATGCGCCACGAGTTCCAGTCAAAAATGCCCGAAGTAAGCGAAAAGATTAAGTTCTTTATCGGTGACGTTCGTGACCTTGCATCTGTAAAAAATGCAATGCATGGTGTTGATTATATTTTCCATGCAGCAGCACTTAAACAGGTTCCTTCTTGTGAATTTTTCCCTATTGAAGCAGTAAAAACAAACGTTATCGGTACCGAAAACGTGCTTACTGCAGCTATTGATGCAGGGGTTAAATCAGTTATCTGCCTTTCTACAGATAAAGCCGCATACCCCGTAAATGCAATGGGTACTTCAAAGGCTATGATGGAAAAGGTTATTGTTGCAAAAAGCAGAACAGTTGACCCCGACAAAACTAAAATTTGCTGCACACGTTACGGCAACGTTATGTGCTCACGCGGTTCTGTTATTCCGCTTTGGATCGAGCAGATTAAATCAGGTAAGCCTATAACTATTACAGAGCCTTCAATGACACGCTTTATTATGTCACTTGATGAGGCGGTTGACCTTGTTCTCTTTGCTTTCGAAAATGGTATTTCAGGTGATATCCTTGTTCAGAAAGCACCTGCTTGTACAATCGAAACATTGGCAAAGGCTGTTACGGGTCTTTTCAATCCCGATACGGAAATCAAGGTTATCGGTATACGTCACGGCGAAAAGATGTATGAAACACTTCTTACAAATGAGGAGTGTGCAAACGCAGTTGATATGGGTGATTTCTATCGTGTGCCTTGTGACAACCGCGGTCTTAACTATGATAAATACTTCAAAGACGGTGACGTTGAAAGAAATCCGCTTACAGAGTTCAATTCAAATAATACCGAGCTTCTCAATGTGGAGCAGGTTAAAGAAAAGCTTCTTTCACTTCAGTATATCAGAGATGAGCTTGAGGCTTGGGAGAAAAAATAATTATGAAAATTCTTGTTACGGGTGCAAAGGGCTTTGTTGGTAAAAATCTTTGCGCCGCCCTCAGAAATGTGAAGGATGGCAAGGACAAAACAAGGGGCTTCGGCACAGATATTGATATTTTTGAGTACGATATTGATACTGATCCCTCTCTTCTTGATACGTATTGTAAGGAAGCGGATTTTGTTTTTAACCTTGCAGGAGTAAACCGACCCGAAAATCCCGAGGATTTTATGAAGGGTAATTTCGGCTTTGCATCAACACTTCTTGATACGTTGAAAAAGCATAATAATACCTGCCCTATAGTGCTTTCAAGCTCCTTGCAGGCAACTCTTGTTGGCAGATATGCTGAGGGTGATTACGGGAAAAGCAAAAAAGCAGGGGAGGACTTGTTTTTTAACTATTCTGAAGAAACAGGTGCGTCTGTTTACGTTTACAGATTCCCCAACCTTTTCGGTAAATGGTGCAGACCTAATTATAATAGTGCGGTTGCAACCTTCTGCAACAATATTGCCAATGATTTGCCTATTCAGGTAAATGACAGAGCAATTGAGCTTACTCTTTTATATATCGACGATTTAGTTGATGAAATGTTCAATGTTTTAAGAGGTAACGCTCACCGATGCGAGTATTCCGGTCTTGATATTGTACCCGATGAAAAAGGTAAATTCTGCTACTGTCCCATAACACATAATGTTACTCTCGGGGAGATTGTTGATTTGCTTGATTCTTTTAAAAAGCAGAGCGAAACACTTATTATACCCGAGATACCATATAACTCTTTTGCTAAAAAGTTATATTCAACTTATCTTTCATATCTTCCAAAAGAAAAGGCTTCTTTTCCGCTGAAGATGAATGTTGACCCACGAGGTAGCTTTACGGAGCTTTTAAAAACAGAAAAATGCGGTCAGATAAGCGTAAATATTTCAAAACCCGGCATTACAAAAGGTCAGCATTGGCATAACACAAAATGGGAGTTTTTTATTGTTGTTGCAGGTAAAGGTCTTATTCAACAGCGTAAAATAGGCTCACAAGAGGTTTTGAATTTTGAAGTCAGCGGTGAGAAAATTGAGGCAGTCCATATGCTGCCAGGATATACTCATAATATAATAAATCTTTCAGATACTGAGGATTTGGTTACAGTAATGTGGGCAAATGAGCATTTTGACCCCGATAAACCCGATACATTTTTCGAGGTGGTAGAATAATGGAAATTAAACTTGACTATTCAGATGTTTCTTTTAAAAATAACGGCAAATTAAAGCTTCTTATAATCGTAGGCACACGCCCCGAGATTATTCGTCTTGGCGCCGTAATCAACAAGTGCCGCAAATATTTTGATTGTGTACTTGCACACACAGGTCAGAATTACGATTATAATCTTAACGGAGTATTCTTCAAGGACCTTAAGCTTGCTGACCCCGAGGTTTATATGGATGCAGTCGGTGACGATTTAGGTGCAACTGTAGGTAATATTATTAATTGCTCATATAAGCTTATGGCACAAATCAAGCCCGATGCTCTCCTTATTCTCGGCGATACAAATTCCTGCCTTTCTGCTATTGCCGCAAAAAGGCTCCATATACCGATTTTCCATATGGAAGCAGGTAACCGCTGTAAGGATGAGTGCTTACCTGAGGAAACAAACCGCCGTATTGTTGATATTATTTCTGACGTTAATTTGGCTTATAGTGAACATGCTCGTAAATATCTTCACGAATGCGGTCTGCCGAAAGAAAGAGTGTATGTAACAGGCTCACCTATGGCAGAGGTGCTTCATAATAACCTTGAGGATATTGAGAAATCAGATATTCTTGATAAATTAGGTCTTGAAAAGAAAAAATATATTCTCCTTTCTGCTCACAGAGAAGAGAATATTGATACGGAAAAGAATTTCCTTTCACTTTTCAATGCAATAAATAAAATTGCAGAGAAATATGATATGCCTATTCTTTATTCCTGCCATCCCCGTTCAAGGAACCGCCTTGAAAAAAGCGGATTCCAGCTTGACGAAAGAGTTATACGTCACGAGCCTTTAGGCTTCCACGATTACAACAAGCTTCAGTTAAATGCTTTTGCAGTTATTTCCGATAGTGGTACGCTTCCCGAGGAATCAAGCTTCTTTACATCAATAAATAAGCCTTTCCCTGCAGTTTGCATCAGAACAAGCACCGAAAGACCCGAGGCTTTGGATAAGGCATGCTTTGTTCTTGCAGGAATTGATGAAAAATCACTTGTCCAGGCAGTAGAAACTGCAATTGATATGAACGAGTCAGGTGATTATGGTATTCCTGTTCCCGATTATGTTGAAGAAAACGTTTCAACAAAGGTTGTAAAAATTATTCAGAGCTATACCGGTGTTGTTGATAAAATGGTGTGGCGTAAATTCTGATTATTACCATAGGTTTTGGGATGTGATACTATGAAATATGCACTTATCGGATGTGGCAGGGTAGCACCGAATCACATAAAGGCTGCCCGTTTAAATAATCTTGAAATCGTTGCGATTTGTGATATTGACGTTGAAAAGGCGGAGCTTTTTAAGGAAAAGCAGGAGCTTGACAACGCCAGAATATACAAGGATTACAAGGAGCTTATTAAAAACGAGGAAGTGGATTTCGTTTCTATAGCAACAGTCAGCGGAACTCATTTTGAAATTGCTGATTATTGTGCAAATAACAAGGTCAATTTCCTTGTGGAAAAGCCTATGGCAATGAGCATTGCTCAGGCGGATAAGCTGATTGAATCAGTAGAAGCTAATAAGGTTATTGCAGGTGTGTGCCACCAGAACAGATTTAACGTTGCGGTTCAGGAGCTTAAATGTGCAATTGACAGGGGCAGATTCGGAAAGCTGACTCACGGAAGTATTCAGATAAGATGGAATCGTGATAAATCTTATTATGAGGGCGATGACTGGCGTGGCAAATATGCTACCGACGGTGGTGCTCTTATGAATCAGTGTATTCACGGTATCGACCTTTTGCGTTGGTGCTTCGGAGACGAGGTTGAGTCTGTTTACGGCATAACAAAAAATCAGCTCCACCCATATAATGAGGCGGAGGATATAGGCGTTGCGGTTGTAAGCTTCAAAAACGGTGCGGTTGCAACTATTGAGGGCACCGTAAATATGTTCGAAAGCCTTGAAAATACCCTCTGCGTTTTTGGTGAAAAGGGCATGGTTAAGCTTTCGGGGATGAATTCCTCCGTTACTGACGTGTGGAGCTTTTCCCATAAGGAAGAGGCAGACGAGGAAAGGCAGAATATAACCGAGGAAATTGCTAACGTCTACGGCAACGGTCACACCACACTCTTTATGGATTTTATTGATTCAATCCAGAATAACCGCACACCATATATTGACTTGTATGCAGGTAAGCGTGCGGTAGAAATGATACTTGCAATTTATAAAAGTCAGAAAACAGGGGAAAAGGTCATATTCCCCCTTAAGGATTTCGGCACAACAGATATGCTTTAAGAATAAAATAAAAAAAGCTCCCTCTGGGAGCTTTTTCTTTTACAGTAAATTATTTACCTGCTTTTTTAGAATATTTTAATTTGTAAACTATTCTCATAAGGTGAGAATCGAAAGTGCCGATGGGCTTAACACCTGCATAAAGGTTTGCACCGACAGCTGTTTTACAACCCTTTTCCATAACGAGCTCAACTGCTTCTGCATCGTACTCGTTACCTGCAACACAAACTGCGCCGTTGTCTTTAACAAGCACTGCATTATTTTTGCCGAGTGCCTTTGCAACCTTTTTGCTTGTTGCAAGTGTGTTGTCGGGATTGAAAATTGCTGTTTTGATAACGGGACCGCAAAGCTGTGCAAGGTCATCAAGATAAGGCTTCATTTTGCCGCCCTTTCTTGACATAGCAACTACGCTTTCATCCTTTGTGTGACGGATGTAGTTAACATCAGCTCTCTTTTTATAAATTGCCCAATGCAAATCAGCACTGTCGGGGATTTCTCCTCCGCCTACCCATGCACCGCTTTTTGTGTCGATGATAGCTGCATGACTACCTCTTTCACCAACAAACATAAAGTCGCCTTTTCTTGAGCTGTCGCAGGGAGCAAATTCCTTAGCGGGTTTATATTTATCGCCTGATTTGAATACCTCGGAGATGTAGTTTGCAACACCGCTGAAGGTTTCAACCGCCTTACCGGAAATATCACAGCAACGGTTGATGATAAATCTTTCGCAGATATCCTCAAGTGCCTCTGCAACTGCAAAAGCATCCTCGTAGCTTGTGCCCATACATACTGCACCGTGGTGCTTCATAATTACTGCACGTGATTCGGAGCGGTTGATAGCACCGATAACACCCTCACGAAGCTTGGGCTGACCGGGAAGACCATAGCTTGCACAAGGAATATCCTTGCCGATAAGTGCCTGGTATTCTTCAGGAATTTTGTTGATATCAATACCAAGAGTGCTTATAACGGAAGCATTCTTCTGGTGTGTGTGAATAACAAAGTTAACGTCGGGACGGAGCTGGTAGCAGGAAGCGTGAATACCCTTTTCTGAAGAGGGCTTAACGTCACCGTCATAGCTGAGGTCAGAAATGTTAACAAGCACGATATCATCGGGTGTAAGTGTGTCATAAGCCTTACCGCTTGGTGTGATAACAAAGGTTTTGTCATCAATACGGCAGCTGATGTTACCCCATGTACGTACAATAAGACCTGCTTTTAAAAGCTCGTGACCGGCTTTAATAACTATATTTTTTGCTTCTAAAATATCCATAACGTTAAAATCCTTTCTGATGATTTTATATGGTATATATAAGGGTTAAAAATGCCACGGTGTATTCCGTGGCATTTCTGTTTTTAAGCTTAGCCCTCTTTAACTGCAACGTTTTCGAATACTCTGTCGAATCTTGTAAGAGCTTCGTCAATAAGTTCAGGTGTGTAGCAAGCGTTTGTATAAAGACGGCTACCTGCAAGAGTAACAAGACCCTCTGCCATGTAAGCAGCGCCCATATACTGCATTTCTTTCTTTCTTTCGCTTGTAGCAGAAATAACACCGGGGATTGACCAGGGCTTGCACCAGTCAATTGAGAAGTGCATTGTACCAACTGTTTCAAGGTGGCAAACTGAACCTTCATTCCATGCAACGAAGGGAAGGTTATGCTTAGCAATGAGTCCCTGAAGACCCTTTGTAAGTCTGTCACCCATTTCGCCTGCCTTCTGGCATGCATTCTGCTTGTCGATTTCTTCAAGAGTGAAGTAACCTGCACAGCATGAAAGTGGGTTAGCAGTCATTGTTCCGCCTGTGAATGCCTTCTTGATCTTCATACCGGAATCATCAAGACCTGCACCAAGATATTTCATATATTCTTTCTTACCGCCTACGCCGCCTGCGCCCGGATAACCACCGGCAATAACTTTACCGAAGATTGTAAGGTCGGGAGAAACACCGTAGTAGCCCTGAGCACCTGCCATACCGATACGGAAGCCTGTAACAACCTCATCGAATACGAGAAGTGCACCGTATTTACGGCAAAGTCTTTCAACACCCTTGTTGAAATCATAGGGAACGGGAGTTGTACCGCTTTCGGGGCCGATAGGCTCAATGAATACGGCAGCTGTACCGCCACGGAAAAGGTTTGCACGGAGCTTTCTCTCAAGGTCGTCAAGGTCGCCGGGGAAGAACTCCTGTGTGTGCTTGAAGAGGTAAAGCGGAACACCACTTGCCTGTGTGAATTTAGAACCGGGAACACGGATACCGTAACCGAGCTGATCAGACCAGCCGTGGTATGCGCCACCCATTTTGATGATATTCTTTTTGCCTGTTGCAAGACGTGCAACACGAACAGCTGTCATACAAGCCTCAGTACCTGAGCCCTGCATACGGAACATATCTACAGTTTCAACGCTGTCGGAAATCTTTTTAGCAAGCTTGTATTCAAACTCGTGGAAAAGACCTGTTGAAGGTCCGCAAGTGTTAAGAAGATCGATAACCTGATCTCTTACAACCTTGGGGTTTGAGCCAAGAACTGTGGGACCACCTGCCTGAAGGAAGTCAAAGTATTCGTTGCCGTCAACGTCGTAAAGCTTCATACCATCAGCTTTTGTGAAAACGAGGGGGAAGGGATAGTTGAATGCAAGGTTGTGCTGAACACCACCGGGAATAACTTGCTTTGCCTCAGCAATCATTTCCTTGCTCTTTGCACATTTCTTGTCATAATACTCTTCTTCGTATTTTTTAAGAACGTCAGGCTTGATTGTGTGAATGGGCTGCTTAATGAGATCATCAAGCTGTTTGTTTATGGCTGCAGCATCATGATACTCACTGATAGCGAATCTTGTATCCATATATTGTTCCTCCTTGAGAGTGAATTTGTATTCACCTCATATTATACTATATTATAAGTGTTTGTCAAGGGAAATCGGAGGTATAACAGAAATCGTGTGAAACATTAACAAAAAATTAATATTGTTTTTATGCAGTATTTACGGCAGTTTTTCGATTTTTTTGCAAATATCATTGTTTTTTGGCTGAAACGAAAAAATATACAAAAGAGTAATAAAAATATCAGAATGATTTGTTGACATTGCACCATCATTTTGCTAAAATATAATGGACTGAAAATGTAATCATAAAGGAGGCTGTTTGATTTGCAAAATCTTATGGATTCAAAAACTCTTGCGTATATTAATATGTATGCAATACTTGGAGCATTGGAAAACCTTTGCGACCTTGTTCCCGAAGCATCAGAGCTTCTTCAGGGTCAGAAGCCTATTTCAATAGGTCTTGAAGTAAAAGGTGGTCCCGCTGCAACACTTTATTTTAAAAACGGTAAATGCCGTATGGAACAGGGTTGTTCAGCATGTGATGTTAAGCTTCCATTCTCAAACTGTGAGAAGTTTAACGGACTTATTGATGGTACTGTTACACCTATCCCTTCAAAGGGCTTTACACATATAGGTTTCCTTCTCAAAACCTTTACTGCACTTACAGACATATTGACAAAGTATTTACGTGCAAGTGAAGAGGATCTTAAGGACCCTGTTTTCTTTGCCAGAAGCACAGAGCTTATGCTTTATGTAATCGGTGTTGCTATTTCTCAGATCGGTAACAACGACCAGATAGGTAAATTCAGTGCAAAGGCTATCGAGGATGGTAGCGTTTTAGTTGGTATTAAGGAAGGTCCTGCAGTTGAAATCAAGTGCAAAGACCATCGTCTTATTACAATCAAAAAAGCACCTGATAAATATCGTTCTGCAATGATATTTGATTCTATCGATACAGCACGTGCTCTTTTCGACGGTAAGCTGAACGCTCTTGCATGTATCGGTACAGGTAAAATCGAAATGCACGGCCTTGTAAGTATGCTTGATAACGTTAACCGCATACTTGACAGAGTTGCATTATATATAGGATAAGGAGGTAGCATTGTGAGTAAAAAATTCCCTTTATATAAAAATACAAATTCAGATAAATGGTACGACAGAGCTACCAAGGTTATTCCTGCCGGTGTTTACGGTCACCTTGGCCCTGCAGAGGGTCAGTTCATTCCCGTAAACAGATGGCCCCGTTTTTCAGAAAAAGCAAAGGGCACATATTTCTGGGATGTAGACGGCAACCAGTATATTGACTATATGTGTGCATATGGTCCTAACATTCTCGGCTATTGTGATGAGGATGTTGACGCTGCCGCTATCGAGCAGATTAAATTAGGCAACTGCACAACCTCACCCGGTAAGGTTATGGTTGAATGTGCAGAGCTTCTTGTTGACACAGTTCATTCTGCTGATTGGGCATTCTTTGCAAAGAATGGTAACGATGCTACACAGGGTGCTATCCTTACAGCTCGTGCACATACACACAGAAAGAAACTTATTTTCTTCAATAACTTCTATCATGGTGTTTCACCTATGGTACAGAAGATTGACTACCCCGGTGTTACTCCCGAGGATGTTGCTAATAACCTTTATGCCCGTTGGGATGATATTGAAGGTCTTAAGAAGATTATTGCCGAAAACGAGGGCGAAATTGCTGCACTTATTGCACAGCCCTATAACCACGGTAACTTCCTCGACAACTCATTCCCCATTGACGGCTTCTGGAAGCAGGTACGTGAGCTTTGCACACAGCATGGCATCGTTCTTATCGTAGACGACGTTCGTTGCGGTTTCCGTCTTGACCTTGCAGGTAGCGACCATTTCTTTGGTTTTGAGGCTGATATCATCTGTTTCTGTAAAGCACTTGCAAACGGCTACAATATGTCTGCTTTCTGCGGTAAGGAATTCCTTAAAAATGCGGCATCAAGCCTTTCATACACAGGCTCTTATTGGATGAGTGCAGTTCCCTTTGCCGCTTGTATTGCTTGTATCAATAAGCTTAAGGCTATTGATGCACCCAAGCTTTTCAAGGAGCTTGGCACAGAGCTTACAGATGGTCTTAAGGCAGCCGGTGCAGAGCATGGCTTCGATCTTGTTGTTTCAGGTGCACCTGCATTGTTCTACTTAAGAATTGCTAATGACGATTCACTTCTGCTTCATCAGGATTGGGTTGCAGAGTGTGTTAACCGCGGTGCATTCTTCTCATCACACCACAACCACTTTATAAACGCAGCTCTCACACATGAGGATATTAACAGAACTATTGAAATCGCAGAGGATTCATTCAAGGCTGTTAAGAAGCTTCATCCCGAGCTTTTTTGAACAAATTAACTGATGTTTGTCAGTAAAAACATATAGGAGGAATTAAAATGGCACTTTCAAAGCAGGAGTGGCTTGCTCTTGAAAAGAAAGCAAACGAACTCCGTAACCTTTGCCTTGATACAACATATTGGGCAGGCAGCGGTCACATTGGTGGCGGTATGAGTGTTATGGATATTATGACAGTGTGCTATCATAAGTATATGCACATCAAAGTTGAAGAGCCCAATTGGGAGGATCGTGACAGATTCATTCTCAGTAAAGGTCATGCAGGTATTGCTTATGCACCTGTTCTTTGTGACTTGGGCTTCAACGATAAAGAAATGCTTAAAACATTTAACCTTTCAGGTTCAAAAATGGGTATGCACCTTGACTCTAACAAGGTTGTTGGCGTAGATGCTTCTACAGGCTCTCTTGGTCACGGTCTTTCTATCGGTGTTGGTACAGCCCTTGCTGCAAGACTTCTTAAAAAAGATTTCAAGACATTTGTTGTTCTTGGTGACGGTGAGCTTGACGAAGGCTCAAACTGGGAAGCAGCAATGAGTGCAGCTCACTATAAGCTTACAAACCTCATTACTTTTGTTGACCGTAACCACAATATGATTGACGGTAATACTGAGGATGTTATGGCTCTTGAGCCTCTCGCAGATAAGTGGGAAGCTTTTGGCTTTATCGTTAAGAAGATTGACGGTAACAACATCAAAGAACTTTGCGAAGCAATCGACTTTGCTTATGAAAACGAAACTGACAAGCCTGTACTTATCCTTTGCGATACAGTTAAGGGTTGCGGTATCGACTTTATCGAAGGCGATTTCAGATGGCACTACGGTGCATTTGATGATACAAAATATGAAAACGGCAAAAAGGCACTTGAAAAGACCTATGCCGCAAGAATTGAACGCGTAGAAAAGGAGGCTGAATAATTATGGCAGGCGGATTAAGTTATACAGCTGAACAGTCAACTTCCCTCTCCACAGCCGAAATTTATGGTCAGGCTCTTGTTGAACTTGCTGAAGCACATCCCGAGGTAGTTGCTCTTACAGCTGACCTTGCAAAATCAACAAAAATCGGTGATTTCCAGAAGAAATTCCCCGATCGTTTCTTTAACGTAGGTATTGCTGAACAGAATATGTTTGGTATTGCTGCAGGTATGGCAAAGGCAGGTCTTGTACCCTTCCTTTCAACATTCTCACAGTTTGCATCCTTCCGTTCTGCAGACCAGCTTCACACAGACTTATGCTATCAGAACGTTAATGCTAAAGTTATAGCAACACATTCAGGTACTTCTTTCGGTCAGGCAGGTTCAACACACCATGCTATCTGTGACCTTGCACTTACCCGTTCTATTCCTAACCTTACAGTTATCTGCCCTGCAGATGGTTATGAAACCTACAATGCAGTTATGGCAGCATACAATACTCCCGGCCCATTCTATATCAGAATTAACCGTGGTTTTGACCGTGTTCTTTATAAGGATGCTGACTATGGCTTCGAATTAGGCAAGGCTGTTGAAGTACACGAGGGTAGCGATATCACAATTATTGCTTGTGGTTCTTGTGTATTCCAGGCTTTCCAGGCTGCTGAATTCCTTGAGAAAGCAGATGGCCTTAAGGTTCGTGTTCTTGATATGCACACAATCAAGCCCCTTGATAAAGAGGCTGTTCTTAAAGCAGTTATGGATACTCGTCGTATCATCACTGTTGAAGACCACACAGTTATCGGTGGTCTTGGTTCTGCAGTTGCAGAAGTTGTTGTTGAATCAGGTAAAGGCTGTGCCTTCAAAAAGCTTGGCGTTCAGGATACTTTTGCACCTATCGGTCTTCACGAAGATATTATGAGCACTCTCGGTATCGATTCCAACGGTATCATCGAGGCTGTTCGTGAGGTTATGAAGGCAGATTTCGAAGAGGATAATGACTGGGACGACGAATTCTAAGTTTTTCGAGTATAAGCGGTGATCTTCGCATTTTATCTCCCCGAACTTGCGTACCAAGTACGCGACGGGGTCGATAAAAGTGCAAATCCCGCCACTTCTCCTCGAAAAAGAGGAGTAAATACCCGTATAAGCGGTGGTCTTCGCATTTTATCTCCCCGAACTTGCGTACCGAGTACGCTACGGGGTCGATAAAAGTGCAAACTCCACCACTTCTCCTCAAAAATAAGAAAAGGTATAAGAGGTGGATTTCGCATTTTATCTCCCCAAACTGTGTGTGATCTCCACCACTTCTCAAAAAACAAGTCCCTAATCAATAAAGGAAAGGAATGGTTTTCTTGGCTAATACTCAAGAGGCTTTATATACTAACAAAATATTCCTTTGCGGTGCGTTACCTCTTTTAAAAACCATTGTTGCAGATGTACCCTCACTCAAAAAGAAATTTGAGAAGGTTCATTGCATCTATCAGGTTAGCTGTCTTGACCCGGATGCTCCCGAGGGCAAATGGGCAACTCACTTTATGGTTAACGGTGACGAATGGCTCGTTCATGCAAACAAGGTTGCTTACAGAGTTAAAAAGCAGAAGTTTGTTGAGCTTGAGTTCAAAACCGTTGAGGCTATGAACGCATTTTTCAAAGGAAAAATCGGTCCGGCAACATTACCTAAATTCAAGGGCGTTAACAACGTTTATGAATTTGGTGTGTTTATGATGGCACTTCTTAAAATGTCATCACTTCTTACTGCAGCAGCTCCCCCCGAGAAAGAGGAGGATAAGCGCCTTACTGTTAAGTGCTATTTCTATCTTCTTTCTTCAGGCATAAGCACACTTAACAAAATGGGTCATCCCGAAATCCACGATTGGACTTCCAAGAGCCCTGACCGTGTTTATGCATGGAAGGTTGACGGTGAAGATTCAGTTTCTGCATATATCAGAATTAAAGCAGGTAAAAGTAAAGCCGGCAGAGGCGAATACAAACGTGCTCTTCCCTTCTTCACAATGCGCTTTAATAATCTTGATAGTGCTTTGGGAATCCTTATGTCTATCGACGATATGATTGAGTCGGTTCAGAAAGGTAAGCTCATTATGGATGGTGCTCCCGAATTCGGTGCACAGATCGGTGCTTATATGATGGAAATCGGCGCAATGGCAAAATAACAATATAACCTATGGCGTAGGACTTGATTTAGTCTACTCGCTGTATCTTGATACAGCTTCGTAACCTGAATCTTCGTCCTACGCTCATATTTTATATTGTTATTACCTTGACCACTACATAATTAAAAGCGTAGGACATAAGTCTACTCGCTGTATCTTGATACAGCTTCGTAACCTAAATCTTCGTCCTATGCTTATATTTTATATTGTTATTACCTTGACCACGGCATTTTTATAAGGGTAGGACAGGAGTCTACTCGCTGTATCCCGATACAGCTTCGTAACCTGAATCTTCGTCCTACGCTTTTTATAAACAAAAATTATACATAATTTCCCACTATATAATTAAAAACATTACAATCATATTGACAAGCGGAAAAAATTTATATACAATTTTTACCTGAATAATTTTGAAGGAGCAAAGGTATGAAGGCTGAAGTAAAAAAGCAACCTAAACAAAAAGCACATATCATAAAAAACACAGCCTTTATGCTGAGCTGTGCTTTAAAAAGTGCGCCTATATCACTTTTTATAATCTACCTTTCCTATATTGCGGAAAATGTATATTATGCCGTTGTGGTCAACGTAATGTTTCTTGAAACAGCCCTTTCCATTATCGAAGGGGGAGGCACCTTCAGGGAATTTGCAATAAGGATGATTATAATCATCGTGGGCAAGCTTCTTGTTGACCTTCTGGGTTATATAAACGTTTATACAGTAAGAATCAAATTCGAGATAAAATGTGAGAGCTACATTAACTCCCTTATATTTAAAAAGGCGCAGGAGGTGGAGCTTGGTTGCTACGAAAACCCTGAGTTTTTCGATAACTACAATCGTGCAACCTGGGTTGTGGAGCAAGGTGGGTTTAAAAGAATTATCGAAGGCTCTGCATGGACCTCAGGCTCTGTAGTCAGCCTTATTCTTCTTGTATCATACCTCTATAATTTAGATCCGGTGTTGCTTATATTCCTTGTTTGCCCCGTTGTGGTAGTTATTTTCAGAACAATCAAAAATAATCTGGAGCTTGCAAAAGAAAAGGATATGACTCCCTTTGAAAGAGAAAAGGATTATGTAAGAAGAACAATTCTGTTAAAAGATTTTGCCAAGGAAATAAAAACAACAAATATCTTCGTAGTGTTAGAAAAACGTTTCCGTCAGGCTATAAATAAAAATATTCAGGTAATTAAAAAATATGGTTGGAAAATAGCACTTCTTGAATGTGTATCTGACTATTTTGCCGAGATTATACCCGTTACAGGTGGCTTTATATACGGATGTTACAGACTTATGGTAACGGGTGATATTGCGATTTCTGATTTTTCGGTGCTTGTTTCTGCAATTACAACCTGCCGAAACAAGGTTAATCAGCTTGCATACTACTTTGCAATGCAACAAAAGCATTGTTTGTGGGTGCAGAATTTACGGGATTTTCTTGATTATGAGATAAAAATTAAAGGTGGAGAAATTATACCCGGGGATTTCGAAAGCCTTGAATTTAAAAACGTATCTTTCAAATATAGTGAAGATGCACCATATATAATAAAAAACGTTTCTTTTAAAATCGAAAAAGGCAAGACCATTGCAGTTGTTGGTCATAACGGAGCGGGAAAAACCACACTTTCAAAGCTTCTTATGCGTTTTTATGATGTTACCGATGGTGAAATTCTTTATAACGGAATAAATATTAAAGAATATGATCTGCTTAAATATCGTGAAAAATTCGCATCTGTTTTCCAGGATTACCGTGTTTTTGCAATGACAGTTTCTGAAAACGTACTTACAGAAGAGATAACTGACGAAAATAAGGACCTTGCCGTAAAAGCACTTAAAACTGCAGGTGCTTACGAAAAAATCAACACCTTGCCCAATAAAGAAAACTCAATTCTTACAAAAGAGTTTGACCCCGATGGCGTTCTTCTTTCAGGTGGTGAAACCCAAAAGGTTACAATTGCCCGTCTTTTTGCAAGAGATTTTGATATTGCAATACTTGATGAACCATCATCTGCTCTTGACCCCGTTGCTGAAAGCAAAATGTATGATGCACTTATGGAGGGGACAAAGGGCAAAACGGTAATTTACATTTCCCATCGTCTTTCAAGTGCTACCGTATCAGATAACATATTGGTTTTTAATAAAGGTGTGTTATCAGAGCAGGGCACTCACGCACAGCTTATGGAAAACAAGGGCTACTATTACCAGATGTTTTCTCTTCAGGCTTCCGGCTATAAGGAGGTGGACGAAGATGAATAAAGCAAAAAAACCCGGCACAATAAAAAACACAATATATATGCTTGGTTTTATTTTTAAGCATACACCGTTTATGGTTTTTGGTTACTTGTTTTTTGATGTGCTTTCAAATCTTCCCTGGACCTTGTCTAACGTTGTTTTATTGAAATACATATTAGACGTTGCAAGTGAGGGTAAGGATTATTACAGAGTTGCAATTGCCTTAGGACTTTTTGTAGTATTTGTGGTTGTTACAAATCTTCTTACCACCCTTTTCTATGAAATTTCTATGCCAAAGCAAAAAGAAAAGCTTTATTTTGCTGTTTATAAAACAATATATGAAAAAGCGGCAAAAATGGATTACGAAGCATACGATAACCCTGAGTTTTACAATGACCTTGTTCTTGCAATGAATGCTATGAACTCAAGAGCGTATTCGGTTCTGGCGGATACACAGGATGTTCTCACCAACATCGTAAGTGTTCTTACAATTGGTGCAGTTATTGTTTCCATTGATCCCGTGTGCCTTGTTTTTGTAATGGTATGCGTTGCAATAATGACTCCCATAGGAAGAAGAATTGCAAAGGTCAACGTTGACAGAACAGAGGCAATGACACCCTACGACAGAAAAAATCTGTATTTCAGCCGTGTGTTCTATTTGCAGGATTATGCAAAGGAGCTCCGACTTTCCGGTGCAGGTAAAATGATAGAAACAAGATATAATAAAAATATCTTCGACCGTATTAAGGTCATATCACCATACCTGAAAAAACAATGGCAGCTTTATTTCTGCCAGGAATCCTTGCCCATGACAATTCTTATTTATTTGGGAATTTCTTTACTTATGGGTTATAAGGCTATTGTTACAAAAGAGGTTTCATTAGGTGATTTTGCCGCAACCTTTAATGGAGCAACAGCCATCAGTACAAGTATTTTTGCTTTAACAAGTCAATTGGCAATAAACTTAAGAGAAGACGGACTTTATGTTGAAAAATTCCGTAACTTTATGAATGCCAAAGAAAAAATGGTGTCAGGCTCAAAAACTACTGTTTATGAAAAGCCACCGGTTATTAAATTCGAAAACGTATCCTTCAAATATCCGGGTACGGAAAAATACGTACTTAAAAACATTAACCTTGAAATTACACCATACAAGAAAATTGCACTTGTAGGCTATAACGGTGCAGGAAAGACAACGCTTACAAACCTGCTTCTGCGTCTTTATGACGTAACCGAGGGTGCTATAACAATTGACGGTATCAATATTAAAGAATGGGATATTAAATCCTATCATAAAAACTTTGCCGCAGTTTTCCAGGATTTTTCACTTTTTGGTGCAACCTTGGGTGAAAACGTTTCAATGGATGATTGCCCACAAAAAGAAAAGGTGGAAAACGCAGTTAAGGCGGCAGACTTCTCCAGAGATCTGCCTAAAGGCACCGATAGTATTCTTTTAAGAGAATTTGATGATGACGGTGTTTCTCTTTCAGGTGGTGAGGCACAAAAAATTGCAATTGCACGAGCTTTTTATAAAGATTGTCCTTTTGCCATTCTTGATGAGCCAAGTGCAAACCTTGACCCAGTTGCCGAATATGCCCTTAACCAGTCAATGACCAAAGCCGCTATCAGTAAAACAGTTATGTTTATTTCACATCGACTTTCCACGACAGTTATGGCAGATACAATTTATATGCTGGAAAAGGGTGAAATAGTAGAGAAAGGCTCTCACGAGGAGCTTATGGCACTTGATGGGAAATATGCTTATATGTTCCGTTTGCAAGCAGAGAAGTATATTGAAAAAACGGAAAAATAACTTGTGTTTTTCGCTTTTTATCCCCGATATTAACAAATATTTATCAAATTTCCCCTTGACATAGGGGTTTTGACAAGCTATAATAATATTTGTATTTTGATAATTATACCTTTGTTGGTAACAGCGGAGGGAGGGAACTATAAATGAGTCAGGTAAAAGTTAAAGAGAACGAGTCTTTAGATAGCGCACTTCGTAGATTTAAAAGACAGACATCAAGAGATGGTGTTATTCAGGAAGTTCGTAAGAGAGAGCACTATGAGAAACCCTCTGTAAAGAGAAAAAAGAAATCCGAAGCTGCTCGTAAGCGTAAGTTCTATTAAAAAGTGAGAGATGGTACCTTATTTTAGGCACCATCTCTTTATTTTTTGTTTTTTTTGTGTTATTATAAAAATGTATTATTATGGGAGGTGTTTGTGTGCGGTTCGAAAAAGACACCACAATAAAATATATGTTTCATAAGGTCAATGATATTACTCCTGAAATAGTAAGGGAATTGGGGCTTGATGCAATCCTTTTTGATTTGGATAATACAACCGTTAAGGATGCTACTTTTTCTACAATACCCGGTGCGATATCCTGGATAAAATCCCTTAAGGAAGCAGGTATTAAGGTTGCTATCGTAACAAATACTCCTCACATAAGGGCTTTATGGTTTTCCCGTACTTTTGGTGTGCGATTCAATGCGTATTCCAAAAAGCCCTTGCCCTTAGGTCTTCTGCGTATGTCACGAAAGCTTAAGGTGCCTATTGAAAAAATCGGTATGGTAGGGGATCAGGTTTTTACCGATGTTGCCGCGGCAAACCGTTGCGGAGCAGTGCCTATCCTTGTTGACCCGGTAGAGAATAAGTGGTTTTGGAAAAATCATTATAAGAAGAACAGAATTAAAGAAGCACCTATAAGGGAAGCCTTCATAAAGGAGCATGGCTATTATGGGGATAAGTGAGCTGCAAAGCTTTCTCAAAAATAAATATGAGGCAATTATAATTTTTTCACCCGTCAACCGTCTTCGTTTTACGGGCTTTGCTTCAAGTGACGGTTATCTTGTTGTAACCAAGGAAGATGCGGTGCTTTTTGTTGATAGCCGTTATTCCGAGGCTGCCGAAAAAAAGGTGAGTGCCTGCAGGGTGCAATTGTTTAAGAAAGCACACGAGGATGTAAAGGGATTCCTTAAGGAAAGAAAAATTATAAAAGCCTATACCGAGCGTAATCATATATCTGTTTCTACGGCAGATTACCTTAAAACAGCATTTTTACCCTGTAGAGTTACGCCGTCTAAAAGGCTTGAAAATTTAATCGGAAAAATTCGTGCAGTAAAAACAGCCGAAGAGGTAAATTCCGTAAAGGAAGCACAAAGGATTGCCGAGTCTGCCTTTGAGGATATATTGAAATTTATAAAAGTGGGTGTTACGGAAAAGCAGATAGCCCTCCGGCTTGATTTTTATATGCTTTCACACGGGGCGGAAGCCGTATCATTTGAAACCATTGCCGTTGCGGGAGCAAAAAGCTCAATGCCTCACGGTGTGCCTGATGATAACGTAGTTAAAGATGGTGACTTTATCACTATGGATTTTGGTGCAGTTGTTAACGGCTACCATAGTGATATGACACGTACTGTTGCCGTAGGCAAGGTAACGGATGAAATGAAAAAGGTTTACGATACAGTTTTATCTGCACAGAAAAAGGCTTTGGAAAAATTAAAGGCAGGTGTTGATTGCTGTGAGGCCGACAAGGCTGCCCGTCAGGTTATAGAGGATGCAGGCTACGGTGAATATTTTGGCCATGCCACAGGTCACGGCGTTGGTGTAGAAATCCACGAAGGGCCAACTCTTGCTCCGGGAAGCAAGGGCAAATTGGAGCCGGGCAATATTGTAACAATTGAGCCGGGCATTTATATTCCTGACAAATTCGGCGTTCGTATAGAGGATATGGCATTGATAACCGAAGACGGTTATGAAAATCTTACATCTGTACCTAAGGAGTTGATAATTCTTTGAAGACAGAAGCTCTTGAACAGTTAAAGGCACAATGTATTGAATGTAACAAATGCGGATTATGTAAAACCCGCACAAACGTAGTCTTTGGTGTGGGAAACCCCGACTCGCGAATTATGTTTGTTGGTGAGGGTCCCGGTGAAAACGAGGATTTACAAGGCGAACCCTTTGTAGGTAAAGCAGGGCAGCTGCTTGATAAATATCTTCAGGTCATTGATCTTTCAAGAAAAGATAACGTTTATATTGCAAATATAGTCAAATGCAGACCGCCACAGAATCGCGATCCTCAGGAAGAGGAGCAGACTTGTTGCATTGATTGGTTACGTGCACAAACAAAGATCATTAAACCGTCAATTATAGTGTGCCTTGGCAGAATAGCGGCTCAAAGACTTATATCACCGGAATTCAGGGTTACCCGTCAGCACGGGGAATTTATAAAAAAAGGCAATATTTTGTTTATGGGGACTTTTCACCCTGCGGCATTATTAAGAAATCCGAAAAACAAGCCTGATGCTTTAGAGGATTTTCAGGCTTTACGTGAAAAAATAAAGGAATTAAATCTGTAAAGGAGAAAATATTATGAAACAGTTTATAGAAGAGGGCAAGGCAATACTCGGTATTGAATTCGGCTCAACAAGAATCAAAGCGGTGCTTATTGATGATAAGGGTACAGTTCTTGCAGTAGGTGGCTATGACTGGGAAAATAGTCTTGTGAACGGTATCTGGACTTACAGTATGGATGAAATATACGCAGGTCTTAAGGGAAGCTATGCATCACTTAAAAAGGATGTTTCTGACCGTTACGGCATAACACTTAAAAAGCTTAAAGCATTAGGCATCAGCGGTATGATGCACGGCTATCTTCCTTTTGATGATGAGGGCAAGCTTCTTGCGAACTTCCGCACATGGAGAAACACTATTACAGGTGAGGCTGCCGATATTCTTACAGAATCCTTCGGTTTCAACATTCCTCAGCGTTGGAGTATTGCACATCTTTATCAGTCTATTCTCAATGGTGAGGAGCATATCAAGAATATAAGCTATTTCACTACTCTTGCAGGTTTCATTCACACTCTCCTTACTGATAAAAAGGTTCTCGGTATAGGTGAAGCATCAGGTATGTTCCCTATGTCAGGTAACGATTACGATGCATCAATGCTTACAAAGTTTGATGAGCTTTGCCAGGGTAAGCTTCCCCGCAAGATTAAGGATATTCTTCCCGAAGTTCTTTGTGCCGGTGAGGATGCAGGTGTACTTACCGCTGCGGGTGCAAAGCTTCTTGATGAAGAGGGCGACCTTGAGGCAGGTGTGCCTATGTGTCCGCCGGAGGGTGATGCAGGTACAGGTATGGTAGCTACAAACTCTGTTCGTAAAAGAACAGGTAACGTTTCTGCAGGTACATCTGTTTTTGCAATGATCGTTCTTGAAAATGCTCTTAAAAAGCTTCATCGCGAAATTGATATGGTTACAACACCCGACGGGGCACCCGTTGCAATGGTGCATTGCAACAACTGCACATCTGATATAAATGCGTGGGCAGGTCTTTTCAAGGAGGTTGCCGACCTTTGCGGTGCAGATATAAAGATGGGTGATTTATTCACCGCACTTTTCAAAAAATCTGCGGAAGCAGATGCAGATTGCGGTAACCTGATTTCATACAACTACTTCTCGGGTGAGCATATTACAGGCTTCGAATCAGGCAAACCCCTGTTTATAAAAAATCCCGATAGCAACTTCTCTCTTGCAAACTTTATGAGAGTTCAGCTTTTCACATCATTCGGCTCACTTAAGGTTGGTCTTGCAATATTGGATGAAGAAAATGTTGAGGTTGATAAAATCCTTGGTCACGGTGGCTTCTTCAAAACTCCCGTAATCGGTCAGAGTGTTCTTGCTGCGGTTATGAACGCTCCTGTTTCCGTTATGGAAACTGCAGGTGAGGGCGGTGCATGGGGCGTTGCAGTTCTTGCCGCTTATGCCGTTAATAAGGAGCAGGGAGAAACACTTCCCGATTATCTTGATAATAAGATTTTTGCATCTCTCGGTATGACTACATTAGAGCCTGACTCTGCGATTGTTGATTCCTTTAATATGTTTATGGAAAGCTTCAAAAAGGGTCTTGCAGTAGAGCGTGCCGCAGTGGAAATGTAATTCGAAAAGGCGGAAAGTATGGATAATATCAGATTAATGTATGTAACAAACAACCTTCAGGTTGCCGCTATTGCACAGGATGCGGGGGTCGACAGACTTTTTGTTGATATGGAGTATATAGGCAAGGATATCCGTCAGGGCGGTATGGATACTGTGCAAAGCCGCCACAGCTTTGATGACGTTAAAGCTATAAGAGCAGTTGCCGAAAAATCACAGCTTCTTGTTCGTTGTAATCCCATACATTCAGCTACAGAAGAGTATATTTCATCAAAGGAAGAAATTGATGAAATTATAAACTGTGGTGCAGATATTATAATGTTGCCCTATTTCAAAACTGCAGAGGAGGTCAAAACCTTTGTGGATTTAGTAGGCGGCAGAGCAAAAACAATGCCACTTATTGAAACAAGGGAAGCGGCAGAGTGCATTGATGAGATTCTGGAAATAGAAGGTATTGATGAGCTATATATCGGTCTTAACGATTTGCATTTGAGTTATGGTCTTACGTTTATGTTTCAGCTTCTTGCAAATGGCACTGTTGAAAGACTTACGTCAAAAATAAAAGCCAAGGGTATTCCCTTCGGCTTTGGCGGTATTGCAAGAATAGGTGACGGCATTTTACCTGCTGAAAGCATTCTTACCGAGCATTACAGATTAGGCTCTACAAGTGTTATTTTGTCACGCACATTCTGTAACACAAGCAAAATAACCGATACGGAAGAAATAAAAGCAATTTTTAATGAAAACGTAAAGAATCTCAGAGCCTATGAGGATGTTATAAGAAAGCTTACCGACGATGATTTCGAAAGCAACATTTCCGTTGTAAAGGAAAAAACCGAGGAAATTGTTGAAATAATTAAAAGTAAGCAGAAATAACCGATAAAATAAAACTACCTTAAGCTATTTGCTTAAGGTAGTTTTTTGCTTAAAAATCTGTTTATTTGAACACTGCAAGTAAGAAGCCTGCCGCAACAGCGGAGCCGATAACACCTGCAACGTTTGGTCCCATAGCGTGCATAAGAAGGAAGTTTGTGGGATTATATTTTCTGCCTTCATTCTGTGCAACTCGGGCAGCCATAGGTACAGCAGAAACGCCTGCCGCACCGATAAGAGGATTAATCTTACCGCCTGTAAGAACATAAAGAAGCTTGCCGAAAAGCACACCGCCTGCTGTAGAGAAGGAGAATGCAACAAGACCGAGACCGATAATAAGCAAGGTCTGTATCTGCAAGAAATCTTTACCGTTAGCAGTAGCACCAACGCATACACCAAGCATAATCGTAACAATGTTCATAAGAGCATTCTGTGCTGTGTCGGAAAGTCTGTCTGTAACACCGCATTCGCGGAAAAGGTTGCCAAGCATAAGCATACCGAGAAGCGGAACAACAGATGGAAGAAGGAACGCACAGAAGAGAAGCACCGCAACGGGGAAGATAATCTTCTCTGTTTTGGAAACCTTGCGTAACTGCTTCATTTCAACCTTACGCTCTTTTTCTGTAGTAAGGAGTTTCATAATCTTGGGTTGAATAATGGGAATCAACGCCATGTATGAGTATGCCGCAAGGGCAATGGGAGCTAATAATTGGGGTGCCAGCTTTGAAGCAAGGAAGATTGCCGTGGGACCGTCTGCGCCACCGATAATACCGATTGCAGCGGCCTCTTCAGGTGAGAATTTGCCTGATGCAATTGCAAGAATAAATGCACAGTAAACACCGAGCTGTGCTGCAGCACCCAAAAGAAGACTTACGGGGTTTGAAAGAAGTGGTCCGAAGTCTGTCATAGCACCAACGCCGAGGAATATAAGGCAGGGGAAAAGGCTTGACTTAACACCTACGTATAATATTCGCAGCACACCGGAATCAAACCAATGTGCATTTTCCACGGCAGCTTGTCCGTAGCTTCCTAATTCACCGCCGGTGGTATCAAGCATTATGTTAGCACCGGGAAGGTTTGCAAGAAGAATACCAAAAGCAATGGGAACAAGTAAAAGAGGCTCGAATTTGAACCTGATTGCTAAAACCAGGAAGAAAACGGCAACACCTATCATGACAAGGTTGCGCCAGTCTAACTGAGAAAAGCCGGATTGTTCCCAAAGGTTTGTTAAAATTGAGGTTATATCCGTAAAAATCAGTCCTTTGTATAAATGTAGCTATCAGATAACTGCAAGAACATCATCTGTGTTAACAGTTGTGCCCTTAGGTGCGTTGATTGATTTAACTGTACCGTCGCAAGGAGCAACAATATCGTTTTCCATTTTCATTGCTTCAAGAACAACAATTACGTCACCGGCTTTAACTGCATCGCCAACAGCCTTTTTAACTGCAAGGATTGTACCGGGCATTGGAGCCTTAACCTGAGTACCGTCAACATTTGCGGGTGCGGGAGCAGCTGCGGGTGCAGGAGCTTCAGCAGGAGCAGCGGGAGCGGCAGGAGCTGCAGCAACGGGTGCGGGAGCAGCAACAGGTGCGGGAGCAACTACGGCACCAACGGGAACCTGTGATACGCCTGTAACAACAGCATCGCTTTCTGTAACGTCAACTTCGTAAATTTTACCGTTTAATGTAACATTATATTTCATAACTTATTCCTCCACTAATTTAATAGAATTGAATATAAGGTTTTCAAGCGGAATGCCTGTTTTGTCTGAGGTGATAGCCATAATAGCGGCAGCATCCTGCTCTTCAATATTTATAAGCTCAGGGTCCTGATGAAGACGCTTGATTGATTTGAAATCAAGTCTTTCAAGAGGAATTTCGGTTTTGTGTGATGTTATTGCCATAACAACAGCCGCATCCTGTTCTGAAACTCCGTCAAGCACAACGTAGCCGGGTATGTGAGGAATCTCTGCTTCGCAGGGTCCCTCTGTTGCTTCGCAAGGTTTTTCTGCAGGAGATTCGATTACGGCAACGGGTGTGCTTTCTGCTTTTGCTTCTGCGGGAGCTTCTTTGACTTCTTTCTTTTTGGAATTACCAAAAATTTTTGAAATAAGAATAACAAAGATAGCAAGAACTGCAAGAACTGCCATAACAATACCGAAGCCGAGACCTGAAACCTCAAGTGCCTGACTGAAAGTCATTGATTTATCTGCTAAGGAAAGAAATGTCATATTTATTCCTCCTTAGTCAATAGCCTTGAACTCATAGCTGTATGTCTTTGATGCCATTTCATCACGGTAGTCAAAGAAATTCTCTGCCTGTGTGGGGAATGCGATGTATGAAAGAACATCTTCATCACTCTTTGCTTTTTTGCCGATTTCTGCTTTTGCAGCTTCAAATGCAGGAGCAAGTGTGTCAGCATATCTTCCTTCGATTCCCTTTTCATCACCAAGGATCTGCTTTTTAACTTCTTCGTTAACCTTACCGGGGGCACTTCCGTATTCACCTAAAAGGTAAGATTTAACTTCCTTGGAAACGTTTTTGTAGCGTTCACCTGCAAGAACGTTTGCAGTAGCCTGAACGCCAACCATCTGGCTCATAGGTGTAACAAGGGGAGGATAACCTAAATCCTCACGAACTCTGGGAGTTTCAAGAAGAACCTCGTCGAATTTATCCATCTTGCCCTGAGCAGTAAGCTGTGCAACAAGGTTAGAAAGCATGCCGCCGGGAACCTGATAATCAAGAGCTTTTGCATCAGTTGCAAGAACAGTGGGATTAAGAAGTCCGCTTTCAAGAGCCTTTGCTCTGATGGGTTTGAAGAAATCTGCAATATCTCTGAGTACATCGCTGTTAAGACCTGTATCGTAGCCAAGCTCAGAAAGTGTGTAGTTAAGTGTTTCTGTTGCCGGCTGAGATGTACCGCCTGACATTGTTGAAATAGCTGTATCGATAACGTCAACACCTGCTTCAACAGCTTTAAGGCATGTCATAAAGCCAAGACCTGTTGTACTGTGTGTATGAAGAATAAGCGGAACGTCAACAGCTTCTTTAAGTGAGGATACAAGCTTGTGTGCTTCTGCAGGGCTGAGAATACCTGCCATATCCTTAATAGCAATTGTCTGACAGCCGATACTTGCCATATTCTTTGCAAGTTCAACGTAAGAATCAAGTGTGTGGATAGGGCTTATGGTGTAGCAGATAGCACCTGAAGCAATTGCACCATTCTTCACTGCCTCGTCAACAGCAACTTCAATATTCTTAACGTCGTTAAGGGCATCGAAAATTCTGATGATGTCAATGCCGTTTTCTACGCTCTTTTTAACGAACATACGAACAACATCATCGGGATAATGATGGTAGCCCAAGAGGTTCTGTCCTCTTAAAAGCATCTGAAGCTTTGTGTTAGGGCAAGCCTTTTTGATTTTTCTGAGTCTTTCCCACGGATCTTCGTTAAGGTAACGAAGACAAGAGTCGAAGGTTGCACCGCCCCAGCACTCAAGTGAGTAGTAGCCTGCCTTATCAAGCTCTGCAAGGATGGGCTCAAACTCGCTGAATTTCATACGGGTTGCAATTAATGACTGGTTTGCGTCGCGCAACACGGTTTCGGTAAACTGAACCTTTTGCATAATCGTTTCTCCTTCATTTTTATTTTGAATCGATTTACAAGGAAATGTATATAATATAATGGTATACGCATTTTTTATATTACTTTAAAAAACTGCCTACCAATTTTCCCCAAATTATCATACTATAAATATGGATTTTATTCAAGCGTTTTAAAGTTTTTTGTTCAAAATTTAACAAGAATATATTTTAATTAAGCCAATCAGTCGACGGCTGATTGGCTTTTGTCATAAAAGTTTCTTATCTGCAGAACACGTGTTTGCCTATTGTTGTTATTACAGGTCTTGTGCGTATCCATTTGTTAGAGGTTTTCGCAGGGTTATAGTAGTAAAGTGCGCCACCCGACGGGTCCCAGCCGTTTATTGCATCACGTGCCGCCTTTTGTGATGCAGATGTTGGTGATACGCTCCAGTTACTGTCCGTCACAGCGGAGAAGGCTCCCTTCTGGTATACAACACCTGCAACGGTATCGGGAAAGGAGGATGAGTCAACACGATTAAGAACAACTGCTCCTACTGCAACCTGACCTGTGTAGCTTTCGCCTCGCGCCTCTGCTGCAATCACTTTCGCAAGGAGGTAAATATCAGATGAACTGTAACCGCCTGCTCCTGAGGAATTTGAATCGAGTCCTAAATATAAAAGTGTTTTAGGCCCCGCAACACCATCCGCAGTAATGCCAACTGATTTCTGAAACTTTCGGACCGCACTTTGGGTCTTGACCCCGTATATGCCGTCGACGGTTCCTTCGAAAAAGCCTAACTGCTTAAGCTTACGCTGTATGCTTCTGACTTCTTCACCACGTGAGCCGACCTTTGACAACACCTGAACAGAATCTTTTTCTGTGGAGTAAACACTAATACTTACTATACATATTATAATAGTAATGCTCAGAAGTGCGGAAATAATTCTGCCCGTTGACGAGTTTATGAACCTTGATAAACGACTATACCTTTCTTTATTTAGCATAAGACACCCCTATATAATATAATGTTTTATAATAGCATTTTTCATTATTTCCGTTTTATACAATGATTTGACAAATTTTTGAACAGGAAAATTGTGGATAAAAAACTACAAAAACACAACATATTGTGAGTCGGAAAAATATCTTAAAAAGTTTGAAATTTTTTTGAAAATAGGGGTTGACATTTCGATTTGTTTTATATATAATAGCCGAGCGTTGTTAACCAACCGAGACAATTTAACAGAGCAAAGGCAATAAGCCTCTGCAGATGAGAAAACGTTTTTGGATAACTGAAAACCGCAACACCCGGGAGGGTGGAAAGGTAATGAAAAAAAGTTAAAAAAAGATGTTGACAACGGAAGATGATTGTGATATTATCTTAAGGCACTCGCGAGAGGGAGACCGAACGGAGAGTGCAACGAACCTTGAAAATTAAACAACGAGAAAAGAAAAAACCCTTGAGATTTTTT